>CACORY010000001.1 GCA_902629695.1 uncultured Pelagibacteraceae bacterium
TTTTTTATTTATTTCTGGCCAAATATTTGCATTTTCTTCATTAAAATTAGATAAACATTCTGATACTAAATGAGGCAACACAGGCTTCATTGCATATAAAATTTTTATATAATTCTTTTTTAAATTATCGGAATTCCATTTATCAATTTGATTTATTTTGTTAAAAAAATTATAAATTTCATGAAAATTTGCAATTATTACGTTGTAATGAAAATTTTCTAAATTAGTTGTGATCTTATGTATGATCTGATTTGTAAAAATTGAAATTTTAATATCTGTTTCATTTTCTTTCAAAGTTGAAAATTTATCTGACTTAATTTTTTCATTTAGCTCATGACTAAGACTCCAAAATTTTTGAACAAACTTAAATGAGGCTTGCATTCCTTGCTCTGACCATTGAACATCTTTTTCAGGAGGACTATCGGATAAGATAAAAAAACGAACAGAGTCAGCTCCATAATTTTCAATCATTTTCTCTGGGTCAATAGTATTTTTTTTTGATTTTGACATAGATTCGGAGGGTCCAACAGTTACTTTTTTCTTTAAATCATTTTTTAAAAAAAAATCAGTACCGTTTTTTGTTGTAACATCCTCGGGATTTAACCACTCTTTATCTAGCTTATAAGTCTCGTGGCAGACCATTCCTTGTGTAAATAATCCACTGAAAGGTTCAGTAATTTTAAAATTATCATCCTTGTAGTTAAGAGCTTTTGTAAAAAATCTTGAATAAAGCAAATGTAATATTGCATGTTCAACACCACCGATATATTGATCAACTGGCATCCAATAATTAATATCCTCTAGTGCAAAACCTTCGTCTTTATTTTTTGGAGAACAGAATCTCAAAAAATACCAAGAAGAATCAACAAAAGTATCTAATGTGTCAGTTTCTAAAGTACATAATTCTCCATTAATTTCTATTTTTTTCCACTCTGCTTGATGGTCTAGAGGGTTTCCATTTACATTAAGATTTATTTTTTCAGGAAGTTTTATTGGCAGTTTTTCATTAGGAATTTTAACAATTTCCTTCTTAGAATTATAAGCTATTGGTATTGGACAACCCCAATATCTTTGTCTTGAAACTCCCCAATCCTTAAGTCTAAAATTAATTTTCTTTTTTCCAATCTTTTTTTTTTCCAAAATATCAATAGTTTTAATAATTGACTCATCAGGTACTTTAAGATTGTCTAGGAATTTTGAATTATAGATTACTCCAGAACCGATATAAGCTATTTTATCAATTTTAAAATCATCATCATTTTCAGTTGGTTTAACAACTGGTTTTATTTTTAAACCGTATTTTAGAGCGAAATCCAAATCTCTTTGATCATGAGCAGGACATCCAAATACAGCTCCAAAACCATAATCCATTAAAACAAAGTTTGCAAAATATACGGGCACCTTTATTGACTCGTCTAAAGGATTAATAGCCATTAAATTGGTTTTAAAACCTAATTTTTCAGCTTGTGCAATTGACTCTTCAGTAGTTCCTGTTTTTGAACAATCTCTTTTAAATTTTTCGAAGTCTTGATTCTTTTTATAAAATTCAGCAATAGGGTGATCTACAGATAAGGCCAAAAAAGACATACCAAATAATGTGTCTGGTCTTGTGGTAAAACATCTAATTTTTTTTATGTTTTTGTTACCTTCAATTACAAAATCTAATTCACATCCAAAAGATTTACCTATCCAATTTTTTTGCATAGTTTTTACCTTTGATGGCCATTCTTTTAAGTTTTCTAAATCTGAGAGAAGTTCATTAGCAAATTTGTTAATATTAAAAAACCATTGACTTAATTTTTTCCTTTCAACTGTTGCACCTGATCTCCACCCTTTACCATTAATTACTTGTTCATTGGCTAAAACAGTTTCATCTACCGGATCCCAATTTACATAATTTTCTTTTCTATAAACAAGTCCTTTATCATATAAATCTAAAAAAAATTTTTGTTGGTGTTTATAGTATTCTGGAGAACAAGTCGAAATTTCACGATCCCAATCAATTGAAAGTCCTAATTTTTGAAGTTGTACTTTCATTACTGAAATATTTTTTTCTGTCCAAATTTTTGGATCTAATTTATTTTGTCTTGCAGCATTTTCAGCAGGCATTCCAAAAGAATCCCAACCCATAGGATGTAGCACGTTATAGCCTTTTTGAATTTTGTAACGAGATAGCACATCTCCAATAGTATAATTTCTTACATGACCCATATGAATTTTTCCTGAAGGATAGGGAAACATTTCTAAACAGTAAAATTTCTTTTTATTTTTGTCAGTTTTGACTGAAAAACTATTATTTTTTTTCCAAAATTTTTGCCATTTTTCTTCAATTGATTTGAAATTATATCTATTCACTGGAGATTTATTTTAGCACAAAATTTTAAAATCGTTCGTTAGAGATGTCGCTTTTTCTTTTTTTCTTTTTTTTCTTGTCTTCTGCTGTTTTAGTTAAAACTGCAGCTTTTTTTAATATTTTTTCTCTAATGTTTGCTGTTAAATCAGTATCAATCTGCTTAACTACACAGTTTGAATTAACACAAGTTTTTTTATGAACTAAAATTTTTAAAGAGTCTACACGTACCTCATTTGATAAAAATCTTACTGTAATTTTAATTGCCTCGTTTGGATTATTATCTGAATACCAATCAGAAATAACTAAACCTCCGGCATAATCAACTGTAGAAATAACCATAAAATCTAGGGTATCTAAAGTTGCTCTCCACAGGGGATTTGAAGTTGCGAACTCAAAATTTGTATTACCTCTTCCACTAATTGCACCTTTTATTGAAAAACCTTTTCCTTCCTCAACATTTTGTCTAGCTCTTTTACGAGCATCAGGTTCTATTGGATCTTTTCTGTCAAAAGGATTTACTCCACAACTGCCCAAAAACATTAATATTAGTCCAAAAAATGCTATTTTTTTAAAAAATTTGTTCAAGGCAAATTTATTCATTTTAAATGTGTTATATTGGTAAAATAGATAAATAAAACCTTAATTTTTTGTGTTGCTATTTTGCAACACTGGCGAAAAAAAATCTTCTTAAAATCTTTAAATTAGCAAATTCATACAAAAACACGTTAAAAGGCCAATATTCATATGAATATTTAATAGAAAGGATAACTATGAATAATTTAAGAAAAATAGGGTTATCAGCTTTAGCTGGTTCTATGGCTCTTGCAACATCTGCGCAAGCATTTGAAGCATCAGTAGCAGTAGAATCACAAGCGGTATTCTCTTCAGCTCAAGGTAATGAAGCTGCCTCTGAAGCAAGTAACGGTAAAGGTATTGGTGTTGACACTGATATCGCGTTTTCTGGTTCAGGTGAGCTAGATATGGGTTGGACTGTAAGTGTTTCACATGTACTAGATACAGACGCTAACGTGACTAACTCTTCAACTCAATTAGCTGTTGGTATGGGTTCTTTTGGAACTTTACAATTCAACGACGTAGGTGGTGCATCAACTAATGGTATCGATGACGTATTGCCAGCTGCTTATGAGGAGCCATGGGATGGAACAATTGGTACTTCTGAATTCAATATCTTTGGATCTCAGTTGAACTCAGGTTCAATCACATACAAGCTTCCTGCAGTAGAAATGATGGGTGCTACAATTAGTGCTACAGTTGACTACGATCCACAAGCTAACGTTGATGCTCCTTCAGCAGGTGCTGTTGGTGGTGACGGTGCTTCTGGTGAAGGTGCTACTATTGCAATCGCTCACGAAAGTGGTCTAACAATTGGTGGTGGTTTTACCGATGTTGGAGATACTAACGCTAGAGCAGGTGAATCAGGTGCTACTGGATATGTGAAATATTCAAATGGTCCACTAACAGTTGGTTACCAAGAGTTCTATCACAATGCTGCATCAAATGCTGCTGACACTGATGGTGATGGTTATGCACTTGCTTATTCAGCGGGTGATATGACTTTCTCTTACTCAGTACAAAATGAGCAAACAAATGCTATCGGTGCTACTGCTGCGTTACAAGAAGAAGAAATGTCAGCTGTTCAAGCTGCCTACTCAATGGGTGGTATGACTATAGCTGCTTCTTTATACGAGTCAGAAAACGTAGAAGGTGTTGCTGCTGTGAAATACGAAGAAACAGAGCTATCTGTATCTTTCGCGTTTTAATATAGCGTAATAATTTATTTAAACCGGCCTAATTATATTAGGCCGGTTTTTTTTATGCCTGAAATACCAGCAAAGCCCTTAGATTTTGTACATAAAAGTCTTTTGATATTGTTTTGATTAATACCCCCAAGTGCAATGATTTTTCGGTTTGAAAATAAAGCTAAGTTGTTAAATTTTATAACACCTAAAAAAGATTTATTTTTTTTGTTAAAGAATATAGGACTAATAAAAATTTCTTCACATCCTTGTTTTTCCTTTATTAAAATTTCTTGATAGTTGTGCGCAGATCCAATTATTTTGAAATTAGTTTTTTTTTTGAATTTTTGAGAACATGTAAACTTGTTGAACGCTGGAATATATATACCATCAAAATTGTACTTAAATGCTAAATTAACATCATTTGAGATAAAAATTTTTCTATTATTTCTTTTACAGAACTTTACCAATTTTTTGATTGAAAGTTCATTTTTTACCTGTGAATAATTTCTATAAATAATATGTATTTTTTTATTCAAACTTTGAATTTCACTTTCTTCAAATTTATCTGTAAAGTAGTAAATATCCATGGATCAAAAAATAATAAATAATCTTAATATTATTGAAAGTGAAATTGAATCAAAGAAAAAAAAGGTAAATATAATTGCTGTTTCAAAAACTTTTCCTATTAATATGATTATTCCTTTAATAAATAATGGGCATGTTCATTATGGAGAAAATAAAGTACAAGAAGCTGTTGAGAAATGGAGCTCTCTTAAGAGTGATTTTAAACAGATTAAGTTGCATCTTATTGGTAAACTACAAACTAATAAAGTAAAATTTATTTTACCCTTGTTTGATTTCATTCACTCATTAGATAGTATGAAATTAGCTGAAAAAATTTCACTAGAGCAAAAAAAAAAGAACTTTAAACCAAAAATATTTGTTCAAGTAAACATTGGTAACGAAATTCAAAAAAATGGTGTTGATAAAGAAAATTTAGCACCCTTTTTGGGTTTGTGTAAAAAGAATTTTGATTTAGATATCATTGGATTAATGTGCATACCACCAAATGATGATAAAACAGAGTTATATTTTAGAGAAATGCAAGAGTTAAATAAGAAGTTTGGATTTAGTGATCTAAGTATGGGTATGTCATCCGACTATATTTCAGCGATTGATAATGGAGCAACATACATAAGAGTGGGCTCCAAGATTTTTGGTGAAAGATCTAAGTAATTTGAATTTTTGTATTTTTATTAATTAACTTTATTAAAATTAATAAATCACTTTTTTTTAGTGCAATACACCCTTCTGTTGGTTTGTAATTTTTTGTCACGTGAATAAAGATTGCACTGCCTTTACCTAGTTTTGTTTTCTTAAAATTAAATTTGATTGGAATTACCAAATCGTAATTATTATCTCTTCGGTACATTTTTTCATACTTTATTTTATTTTTCTTATTTATATTTATTAACTTGTTATAATTTTTTTTACTATTAATATCATCACACCATCCCATTTTTTTAATTATTGGCGTACATTTTAGTTTTGTTTTGGGTTTTTTTAATCGGTCCTTTCGATAATATAATTTATCTAAATTAAATGTACCTTTAGGTGTTTTTTTATCCCCCTCTTTTTTGTTAGAAGTAAGACCATTTTTACCTATAGCACATCTAAAAAAAAAATTTTTATAGTTAAGAGTACCTTTATTTTTGAGTGTAATTAACATATCTTAAAAAGTATGAGTCAAAAAAAATTAATTATTTTTGAACAATCTCTATTATTTAACATTTTAAATGAAATTAGTGAAGTTTTGAATTTTGATTTAATTCAAGCGGATAGAAATAATCTTAATGATATCAAAAAAAAATTTACAGGAGACTTTTTAGTAATTTCGAAAGAACAGAATGTAATTAAACCTCATTATTTAGTTTTAAAAAATTTACCTCTGAAAATATCTAAAATAATCGAAATAATTAACATAGAATTTTTGAAAAAAAAATTTGATCTTCAATCTGATTTAATTATAGGACCTTATAATTTGAATTTAAATTCAAGGCAAATTTCAAAGAAAAGTGTAAAGCTAAACTTAACTGAAAGGGAGGGAAATTTAATAATTTTTTTAAACAAATCAACTTCACCCGTTTCTGTAGATACACTTCAAAAAGAGGTTTGGGAATATGGATCAGAATTAGAAACTCATACAGTAGAAACGCATATTTATAGACTTAGAAAAAAAATAAAAGAAAAATTTAATGATAATAATTTTATAGTAAGTACTAAGGAAGGTTATATAATTTATTGAAAAGAAAAAACATTATTGCAAAGGATTTATTTACAAAAAAATATAAGCCTAGAGTTGTAAAACCTAAAAAAGGCAAAGGTAGCTTTATAAGAAAAAAAAAATAGATCTTATTTCTTAATGGGTAATATGCTTACATTAAAACTAATCACAATTCTATCTTCATTAGATAAACTTTTGCCAACATCATGATAAAGATAAGATGGAAATATTAATAGATTTCCCTCCTCTGGTTTAACACTAAAACCACTACTGCTTAGTTCAGTCATTTTTTCAACCGGTGGAGTGTGAAATTTTTTAACTTCGTTAGGTTCATAAAAATGAATATTACCACAATTTTCAGGAGCTTTTACGTAATAAGCAGCACTTAAATATGATCCAGGATGGTTATGTGATTGATTAAATGTCCCTTTTTTATTTATGATTGCCCAAATTTCAGAAATACCAACTTTTTCTGGAATATACTTCCAGCCATAACCATCAACAATTACTTCTTTTACATGTTCATGTATTGCTTTTACAAAATTGTAAGGCACATTATCTTTTTCAATTTTAAAATTTTTTGAATGCCAACCATTTACGTTTGATTTTTGTATTCCTTTTTCATCGTTTTTTTTAAGTTCGTAGATATAGTCGGAGAGTTGTTTATTTAGATTTTCAAAGTTATTTACCCTAAACTGAAATACTGGGGTAGGGAAAAGTTTATGTATTATTTTCATAACTTTAAAGTCTAGCTCCCATTTGTTGAATTATTTTTGATGACAATTCAGTACCCTTTTCTAGACTGTCTTTTGTTGGAAGTCCATTTATATATCCATGGAGAAAACCAGCGGCAAATAAATCACCCGCACCAGTTAAATCTATAATATTTAAATTTGTTTTTACACCTACTTCTATAGTTTTTTCACCGAATATAGCAATCGCTCCTTTTTCACCTCTTGTAATTACAACTAGTTTTTTAATCTGTTTTGCAAAGGTAACTACATCATCAAAATTTTTAGCTTCTATTAAGGAAATTATCTCTTGTTCGTTCGCAAAGGTTATGTCTAATTTATTTTTGACTAACTCTAAAAAGTTTACTCTGTGTCTATCAACACAGAATTTATCAGATAAAGTCATAGCAACTTTATTTGAGTATTTAATAGCTTTATTAAAGGCTTTTTGAGGCTCACCTTCATCCCACAAATAACCCTCTAAAAAAATCATGTCGCTCTCTTGTAAGGCTTTTTCATTAATATCAACATCATTAATTTTCCCAGCTATTCCAAGATATGTAAACATTGTTCTCTCTGAGTCTGGGGTTATTAATATTAAGCAAGTTCCAGTCGGTAGTAATTCTTTTTTTTTAGAGTAAAAATAATTTACTTTTTCTTTTTCAAGGCCTTCTTGATATTTATTTCCAAGGTCATCATCATTAATTTTACCAATAAATCCAACTTTATTATCTAATTGTGAAAGACCTACAATAGAATTAGCCACAGAGCCACCTGCAACAGTTTTTTCAATTTTCAGTTTTGAAAGTAAAGTTTTAAATTCATTTTCGTCAAAAGTTAACTTCATAGTTCCCTTTGTAAGATTATTTTTAGAGAGAAAATCTTCGTTAACTTTACATATCACATCTACAATTGCATTACCTATACCTATAATTTTCATTTATGCTTTTTTTGTTTTTATTGGTTTTTTTCTATTAGGATAACAAGAGGTACAAATTTTACAAGTTATTCCAAAACAGTCTCTTGCTTTACAATATTCCCGGCCATAAAATATAATTTGTAAGTGAAGTTTATTCCAATTTTTTTTTGGAAATATTCTTTTTAAATCTTTTTCAGTTTGTACAACGTTTTTACCATTAGTTAGTCCCCATCTTTGAGCAAGTCTGTGAATATGTGTATCAATTGGAAACGCAGGATGTCCGAAACCTTGAGACATAACAACACTAGCAGTTTTATGGCCTACACCTGGCAATTTTTCCAATTCCTCAAACGTGTTGGGTACTTTGCCCTTGTATTGATTTATTAAAATTTTCGATAAATTGTAAATACTTTTAGCCTTAATTCTAAAAATACCAATTTTTTTAATTAATTTTTCAATTTTTTTTCTTCCTAATTTTACAAAGTGACGAGGTTTATAGTATTTTGGATAAATATTTTTAGTTACATTATTTACATTTACATCGGTACACTGTGCAGATAACAAAACAGAGATTAAAAGTGTAAAAACATTTCGACTTTTTAAAGGAACTTTAATTTTTGGATATGTTTGATTTAAAATTTTAGAAATTGTTTTGCCTTTTTGAATTTCATTCATTATTTGAAATTCATTAAATCACGCATGGAATAAAGTCCTGATTTTTTCCTCATAATCCACTTTGCTGCTGATAGAGCTCCTTCAGAATACAATGCTCTGTCAAAAGCCTCATGATTCAAGGTAATAATTTCTTTTCCACTTGAAAACTTTACTTCATGTTCACCAATAATTTCTCCCTTTCTAAGAGAATTAAAATTAATCTTATTAGAAAATGGAAATGTTTTTTTATTCAAATATTTCTTTCCTAATAAACTATAAAAATTTTTATTTCTTCCAACAGCTATACCTTTTCCTAACATAAGAGCAGTACCTGATGGAAAATCTTTTTTATGTTTATGATGAACTTCAAATACTTTACTTAAAAAATTTTTACCTAATGAATTTGACGCAATCTCAGTTAGATACATTAGTAGATTAATTCCTAAGCTCATATTTCCGGCTTTTAAAATTGAAATTTCCTTTGAAAATTTTTTTATTAAATTTTCCTCTTTTCTAGTAAAACCAGTTGTTCCAATTACAACTTTTTTATTTAATTTTGATGCAATTTTTAAAACTTCAAAAGTACATTTTGGTATTGAAAAATCTATTATTACATTTGCCTTTTTAAAGGTTTCAAGAGTATTTTGAGAAATTCTTACATTATTGATTCTTTTATTTGATTTATTCATTTCTGTTAAAGCAACAATTCTAAAATTTTTATCAGATCTTACAGAAGAAATGATCTGCTTACCCATTCTACCCATACATCCAGTGATAGCTAAGTTTATTTTTTTCATTAGAAGAGTAGATATAAAAGTATCACAAGAAATAAAACAATAATAGTCCAAATACTCAGATTTTTGAAAAATGTTTTTTTTTCTAAATTAGTTTCAATAAAACTTGGTAGTACTAATATTAACACTGCAATTAAAGCAATCGCTGGAATTATTTGATCTAAATTCATTCATTAGTTTTTCCAAAAGCTTTTAGCTTTTTGAAAAAATTTTTTAATACTAGGATTTGATCTTTCATTATCTATTTTTCTAAATTTTTCTAATAGTTCTTTTTGTTCTTTATTTAATGATACAGGTATTTCAGTTTTTACTTGTACATAGAGATCTCCAAAATCGCCTCTCCTCATAAAAGGCATACCTTTACCTTTTAGCCTAAATTGTTTACCGTTTTGTGTGCCATCAGGTATTTTGATTTTCGCTTTTCCTCCATCAATAGTTGGTATCTCAATTGTTGTTCCTAACGCAGCATCTGCAATAGAAATTGGAAACTCATAAAATAAATTTACATCAGATCTTTTGAAAACATCATGAGATTCTACATTTATAAACAAATATAAATCTCCAGTAGTACCACCTCTTACACCTGCTTCTCCTTTACCGGCTAGTCTTATTCTTGTTCCATCGTCTACACCTTTTGGAATTGTTACAGATATTTTTTTTGAAGTTTGTTTGTTTCCCTGACCATTACAATCACTGCATGGATTTGTTATTTCTTCTCCATTACCAGCACACTGAGGGCAAGTTTGTTGAACTGTAAAAAAACCTTGATTTGAACGAACTCTGCCGTTTCCTCCACAATAAGTACACCTATCAGGATTGTAACCAGGTTTAGATCCATTACCTTTACAGGTGTTACATTTTTCAGTTGTAGAAAATTGAATATTTTGTTTTTTTCCTGTGTAAGCTTCTTCTAAAGATATTGATAAATCATATCTGAGGTCTGAACCTCTATTGTTAGAACTTTTTCTTGAACTTCGTCTACCCCCTCCACCAAAATCACCAAAGAAGTCCTCAAATATATCAGAAAAGTCAGAACTACTAAAACCACCAAAACCGCCAAAACCACCTTTCCCACCACCGCCATTTTCAAATGCAGCATGACCAAAATTATCGTAATTTTCCTTTTTTGATTTATCAGAGAGTATACCGTAAGCCTCACTTGCCTCTTTAAATTTATCTTCAGCAGCCTTGTCTCCAGGATTTTTATCAGGATGATATTTTACGGCTAGTTTTCTGTAGGCGGATTTTAATTCATCAGCAGAAGCATTTTTATTTACGCCGAGAACATCGTAATAATCTCTTTTAGCCATTTATTTAACCTGGACAAATAGATGTCAGTTAAGCGCTTTTCTCTTTATTCTCGTCTTTTACTTCTTCAAAATCTGCATCAACTACATTATCGTCTTTTTTTTCCTTTTTATCATTACCATCATCTTTATTTGAATCTGGTTTTGTATTTTGTTGGGATTTATATATTGCTTCTCCAAGTTTCATTGATGACTGAACCAAAGCTTCTGTTTTCTTTTTTATGTCATCAATGTTTTCACCTTTAAGAGCTTCTTTAAGAGCAGAAGAATTATCTTCAATTGCTTTTTTCTCCTCATCAGAAATTTTAGAACCATGTTCTTTAAGATTTTTATCTGTTGAATGAATTAAAGTATCAGCTTGATTTCTAACTTCCACAGCCTCTCTTTTCTTTTTATCAGCTTCCTTATTTGCTTCAGCATCCTTAACCATTTTTTCTATTTCTTCGTCACTTAGACCCCCTGATGCTTGGATTTGAATTTTTTGCTCTTTTCCAGTCCCTTTATCTTTCGCAGATACATTTACTATACCATTTGCATCTATATCGAACGTAACCTCAATTTGAGGTACTCCTCTTGGCGCAGGTGCTATACCTATAAGCTCAAAGTTTCCTAACAATTTATTGTCTGTTGCCATTTCTCTTTCTCCTTGAAGAACTCTAATGGATACAGCTGGTTGATTATCTTCTGCTGTTGAGAAAACCTGACTTTTTTTTGTTGGTATAGTAGTGTTTTTTTCAATCAGTTTTGTTGATACTCCACCTAAAGTTTCTATACCAAGTGATAATGGAGTTACATCAAGCAATAAAACGTCTTTAACATCTCCTTGTAAAACACCAGCTTGAATTGCAGCCCCCATAGCTACTACTTCATCAGGATTGACACTTTTATTTGGATCTTTTCCAAAGAAATTTTTTACTTCCCCAATAACTTTTGGCATTCTAGTCATTCCTCCAACCATAACAACTTCATCGATCTCATTAGCTGTTATTCCTGCATCTTTCAAAGCAGTTTTACATGGTGGTAAAGTTTTAGCGATTAAGTCTTCTACTAAAGCTTCAAGTTTTGCTCTAGTCATTTTTAAGTTTATATGTTTAGGACCAGTTTTATCAGCTGTGATAAAAGGTAAATTTATATCAGTTTGTTCAGCAGCAGAGAGTTCAATTTTAGCTTTTTCTGCAGCTTCTTTTAGTCTTTGTAAAGCGAGTTTATCTGATTTTAAATCTATTCCTGAATCTTTTTTAAATTCACCAATTAAATACTCAACAATAGAATTGTCAAAATCTTCACCACCCAAAAAAGTATCACCGTTAGTTGATTTTACCTCAAATACACCATCACCTAATTCAAGTATTGATACGTCAAAAGTACCGCCTCCTAAATCATAAACTGCAATTTTTTTATTTTGTTTTTTATCTAAACCATATGCAAGTGATGCAGCAGTTGGCTCATTTATAATTCTTAAAACTTCTAATCCTGCAATTTTACCAGCGTCTTTGGTTGCTTGTCTTTGAGCATCATTAAAATAAGCGGGAACAGTTATAACTGCTTTAGTCACAGCTTGACCCAAATATTTTTCTGCTGTCTCCTTCATTTTTTGAAGTATAAAAGCAGAAATTTGAGACGGAGAATACTTATTTCCTTTAGCTTCAATCCAAGCATCACCTTTATCTGAGTTTACAATCTTGAATGGTGCAGCTTGAATATCTTTTTTTACGGTTGGATCTTCAAAATTTCTTCCGATTAATCTTTTTACAGCAAATATGGTATTTTCTGGGTTAGTGACAGCCTGTCTTTTTGCAGGCTGACCAATTAATTTTTCATTCTCATCAGTAAAAGCTACAACAGATGGAGTTGTTCTTGCACCTTCTGCATTTTCTAAAACCTTAGCTTGGCTACCATCCATAATGGCAACACAAGAGTTGGTTGTTCCTAAGTCTATTCCAATTATTTTACTCATATTTTTTTTCTCTAAGCGTTCATATAGGGGTTAAATCTGATTCTACAAGCTGATATAAACATTATTTCTTCTCTAAATTCTCTTTATTTTTTCCAGGTTTTTCCTCTTTATTTGAGGTTTTTTTTGATACACCAACCAAAGAAGGTCTTAGTAATCGATCTTTAATAGTGAAGCCCTTTTGGATTTCTTGAACTATAGTTCCAGGTTCTTTATTATCATCATCAATTTCCATCATTGCTTGATGAAAGTTAGGATCTAATTTCTTTCCTAAACTTTCTATAGTTTTAATATTATTTTTTGAAAAAATAGAAATTAAATCTTTATTAATTATTTCTATATGATCTAATATTTTCTTTAAGGCATCAGAATTTTTTAAACTTTCATCATTTTGTAAAATTTGTTTTGATCTCTCTAGATTGTCAATTAAAGATAAAGCCTCTCTAGCGAAAGCAAAACCCCCATATTCATAAGCATCTTCTTTTTCTTTTTCATATCTTCGTCTTTGATTTTCCATCTCAGCATAAGTTCTTGCTAATTTATCTTCAAGCTCAAGTATTTTTTGCTCTGGGGTTAATTCTGACTTCTCGTCAACTTTAGCTTCTGTTTCACTCTCTGAATTTTTTATCTCTTGTTCAGTTGTGTCATCATCTTTTTGATTTTGAGATGGTTTTGTTAAGTTTTCTTCTTTTTCCATAAAGGGATATATGGTAAGAAAATTTTATATTTCTAGATGGTAAAACAAAATATTAAACAATTGATAATTGGGACCAATAATAGAGGAAAACTCAAAGAAATAAGAGATTTATTACCTAAATACATAAAAATTTTTTCCACACTTGATTTTAAACTCAAGAGTCCTAAAGAAAACGGTAAAACTTTTGAACAAAATTCACTTATCAAATCGAAATATTTTTCAAAAAAAACAGGCTTAATCTGTCTTGCTGACGATTCAGGTTTAGAGATAGATGTTTTAAAAAAAAAACCTGGTATTTATTCTGCTCGATGGGGCGGCAAAAAAGGAGATTTTAAGAAAGCGATCAAAAAAGTTTATATTGAATTAAATAAAAAAAAGGTTAATTGGAAGAAAGATAAAATTAGAGCAAGATTTGTATGTGCATTATCTTTAAGCAATCTGAATAAAAAAATAGTTTGTGTTATAGGAAAAGTTGAGGGAACTATTTCTAGTAAACCAAAAGGCTTAAATGGTTTTGGCTATGATCCAATTTTTATACCTTTAAAAAAAAATAAAACATTTGCTGAAATGAAACCTTCAAAAAAGTATAAATTAGATCACCGTTATAAAGCTTTTAAAAAAATTAAAAAATTTCTATAAGATCACCATCTTTAATTTGGTAAAAGTTGAGTCTGTGATAAATTCTATTGTCTTTTATATCAAAGATACCTATTTTTCCTTTAAATGAATTTTTCTTTTTAAAAAGTTTGTTTAAATCTGTTATTTCATTATTTAATGATAAGAAGTATATAAGTCCAACTAAATCATAACTTAGAAGTGATAAATGATTTGGTTTATTTTTAAATTCTTTAAAAAATTTTTTTTCAAAATCTATCAAATTTTTATTGCTAATCGATGGATAACTTATGGGCTGTATGGCTTTTTCTTTAAATAAACTTTCATCAAACCATTGATTAAATGTAATAATATATTTTTCTTTTGGGGAAACATCTGTATACAAAAGAGAGGTAATTACACTTTTTAAACTTTCACTAAAGTCAGATATTATTACAGAGTCAAAATTTACATTTCCAATAGTATATTTTTTTTCTAATTTTTCTAATTGCTTTTCTTTATCAGCAAGATCTGACTCTTCTACCCTTTTTATTTCATCTGCTAGATTTTGTTTTCTTATTTTATAATTTGTAATTTTTTCTATCTGAGCAGTTAATTTAGTTGGCTCAGTATCGTAAATATAATGTTTAAAGATTTTGATTTTTGACTCTCTCAATGCTTTTTTAATTTCTACTTCATAATCTATATTTGGTGTGAGTAAGATAGTTTTTTTAATTTCATTATCCTCAATAAATTTTTTGATTGTATTCAACTGTGATGTAGCATTAACACCGGTGCTTATAACGTTATTTGGTAAATTTAATGTTTTGTTTGTGAGAGATAAAAAAGTCATATTTTGTAATTCATTCAAATGGACTAAATTTTTATAAAAGATAGGTCCAATGACTATTTGTACTCCCAATTCTCTCAACTCAATTGCTGAGGCTAAAGTTTTTTTTGGGTTCGAAGCTGTGTCTCGAGGATAAATTTCTACTTCATCACTTCCAATGTCCTCAAGTGCTATTTGTGTTGACTGAATTAATAGTTTACCTAAAAGTTTATCATCACCAGTTAATGGTATTAAAAGCCCTATTTTGATTTTTTCATTTGAGGCATTAGATGTCTTGTAAACAGATAAAAAACTAAAACACAATAATAAAACAATTTTAAAAATTTTATTCATATTAATTATATTATATTATTAACCTAAAATTATGTCTGAAAATGTACCATCATCAAAAATAGATACAAAACAAGGGCTATACTTAATATCTACTCCAATAGGAAATCTTAATGATATTACATTTAGAGCAATTGATGTTCTTAGGAAATCTAATTTTATACTTTGTGAGGATACCAGAGTATCAAAAAAATTATTTAATAAATATAAGATACATGCAGAATTAATCTCAAATCACAAATTTAATGAAAAAAAAAATCTTACAAAAATAATACAATTGTTAAAATCAGGATCAGTCGTATCATTAGTTTCTGATGCAGGAACTCCGAACATATCTGATCCTGGTGCAATTTTAATTGACGAATGCAGGAGAAAAGAAATTGAAATAATTCCTATTCCTGGTCCTTCAGCAGTTACGACAGCAATTTCAGTTAGTGGTTTTTCAAATGAATTTTATTTTTATGGTTTTTTCCCAGAAAAAATTAAAGATCTGAAAAAAGACATGATTAATTTATTTCAATTAAACTGTTCAATAATTTTTTTTATTTCATCAAATAAATTTAAAAAAGAGATTTTAAATATAAAAGATATATTTTCAGGTAGACAAATTCTGATTTGTCGTGAAATGACAAAATTTTATGAGGAGTATATAAAAATTCCAGTAGAAAAATTAGATAAAATCAAAATAGAGATGAAAGGAGAATTAACAATAGTGATTTCTCCAAAAATTTTACAAAAAAGTACTTCACAAAAATTAGATGAATCAGATAAAAGGATAATAGATTTAATAATTAATAAATTAAGCATGAAGGAAATATCTAATCTTATAAATTTTAAACATAAAGTTTCAAAAAAAGAGATTTATAATTATTGTTTAAAACTTAAAAATGAAAAATAAATTTATATTATTATTTATTGCAATAATTTTATCAGGTTGTGTTGGTGTTTCTTCCAAGGGCGTGTTCGGAACCGGAGTTAGTGTCGCTTTAGACCCAAGGTCTGTTGGAACCCAAATTGATGACTCAATTATGCAAAAAAACTTATCCGCAAGAATAATTTTATTAGATAAAAAATACTTATTGTCTGTAAAGTCAAAAGTTTTAGATGGTAGAATTTTTTTAACCGGAAAAGTAGAAAATCCTGAGGACAAATTAAAATTAACTAAGATGGCTTGGGAAACAGAGGGTGTAAGATCTGTAAGGAATGATATTAAAGTTAAAGAGAATTTTAACTTCAAACAGTCTGCAAAAGATCTTCTGATAACATCACAATTAAGAACTGCACTAATTTTAGATAAAGAAATTAAATCAACAAATTATCAAATTGATACTTATAAAAAGAAAATTTATATCTACGGTATTGCAATGACTTCAAATGAAAAAGATAAAGTTATTGACGAAGCAAAACAAGTTTTAGATGTAAAAGATGTTATTGCTAGTATTCTGCTTGTAGAAAATTTAAGAATTCAAAAAAATTAGCTTTTTTGATACTTGATTACATCTGCTGAGTATGCTGCAATTGAAGCTAGATTGATAATATCTGATGTTGAACTTCTTAGAGGTGCTATCTCTATTGGTTGTCCCAATCCAACTAATAAAGGTCCAATAACTTTAGCTCTACTCATAGATTTAATCATTTTGTAAGATATAGCAGCACTATGTTGACTTGGCATTATTAAAACATTTGAACTTCCAACAATTTCAGAGAATGGATACAGTTCCTTATATACTTCTTCTAAGGCAACATCTGGCTGCATTTCACCATCAAATTTAAAATCTACATTATCTTTTTTTAAAATTTCAACAGCATCGCTTAATCTTTTTGTTCTATCGGTAGCTGGTTCACCAAAAGTAGAATGGGATAGGAATGCAATCTTAGGATCAAATCCAAAAAGTCTTACAACTCTAGCAGCAGATTTTGCCATCTCAGCTAATTGTTTTGCATCTGGATATTCTATAACTGATGTGTCACAAAGAAAAATTGTTTTACCTCTATTAACAATTAAATTAAGACCAAACATAATTTCTCCTTGTCTAGGATCCACAACTTTAATTACTTTTTCAAGTGAAGAAGAATATCTCCTAGTATTACCAGTCACCATCGCGTCTGCATCTTCACACGCAACCATACAAGATGCCCATATTACTCTATCGTTCCTGACCAGTCTGTCACAATCCCACTCTAACATACCTTTTTCTCTCTGAAGTTTTTTAAAAAGATATTTAACGTATTTATCTCTTTTAGCTTTGTCTTTGGAATTCACAATTTCAATATCAAAGTTTTCATTGTAACCAATTTTTTTTATTTGATTTTTAATCAATTCCTCTTTTCCAACTAATATAGGTATTCCTAATTTTGATTTTTTAAAAGCAATGGCAGCTTTCAGCATATTTTCATCTTCACCATCTGCAAAAACCACTCTTTTTTGCTTTTTTTTTATATACGAATTTACCCCCTGCATGATAGTAACAGTGGGATCTAATCTTTGTTTAAGTTGATCTTTATAGACTTCAAAATCATTTATTTTAATTCTTGCAACTCCGGTATCCATTGCCGCTTTAGCAACTGCTGCAGGTATTACACTTATTAGTCTTGGATCAAATGTAGATGGTATAATATAATCTTTACCATAATAAGGTCGTTCGCCGCCCATTGCCGCAACAACTTCGTCGGGTACACTTTCTTTTGCTAGGTTCGCAATTGCATGTGCAGCTGCAATTTTCATTTCATCATTAATAGTTTTAGCTCTTATATCTAATGCACCTCGAAAAATATAAGGAAAGCCAATTAAATTATTTACTTGATTTGGATAATCTGATCTCCCAGTTGCAATAATTGCATCATTTCTAACTTCTTCAATTTCTTCAGGTGTAATTTCCGGATCTGGATTTGCACATGCAAAAATTATGGGATTCTTAGACATCTTTTTTACCATGTCTTTTGTTAATGCTCCTTTTGCTGACAAACCTAGAAAAACATCTGCATCTTTAATCGCATCATTTAAACTTCGATCTTTAGTGTCAATAGCACAACTAGATTTCCATTGATTTAAATTTTCTCTTCCTCTGAAAATTACACCTGTACGGTCAACCATTGTGATATTTTTTTGAGGAACACCACTTTTTTTAAATAAATTAGTACAGGCCATTGCAGAGGCCCCAGCACCATTGACTACAATTTTGACCTTATCTATTTTTTTTTTGCTTATATCCAAAGCATTTATTAAAGCTGCGGTAGTTATAATTGCTGTACCATGTTGATCATCGTGAAAAACAGGCACATCTAATATTTCTTTTAATTTATCTTCGATGATGAAGCAATCAGGCGCTGCAATATCCTCAAGATTTATTCCACCGAAGCTAGGAGCAAAATTTTTAATACTATTAATTATCTCGTCTGGGTCTGATGAGTCAATTTCAAGATCTATAGAGTCTATGTCCGCAAATCTTTTAAACAAAACTGCTTTACCCTCCATAACTGGTTTTGAAGCTAAAGCACCCAAGTTTCCCATACCGAGTATTGCTGAACCGTTGCTAATTACAGCAACAAGATTTCCTTTACTTGTATAATCAAATGCTGCCTCAGGATTTTCGCTAATAGCTCGAACTGGAGCTGCTACACCTGGTGAATATGCTAAGGCAAGATCTCTTTTTGTTGTCATATTTTTTGAGGAAGATATTTCAATCTTGCCTGGTTTTTTATGACTATGAAATTCTAAAGCTTCTTTATCTGTATAATGATCAACTTTTGTTTTTTTCATTTTTATTAATTAGGTGTACAAATGGGGTAAAATTAAGACTAATATGATTTATGAACTTAGTTAAGTCAACAGGGACTTTTGGTTTTTATACTATTATCAGCAGATTACTCGGTTATTTGAGAGATATTTTAATCGCAATTTTTCTTGGAACAAGTTTTTTGGCAGATGCATTTTTTGTAGCATTTAGAATACCTAACACGTTTAGAAGATTGTTTGCAGAGGGAACATTTAATGCAGCTTTTGTACCAAGCTACACTTCTCAACTTGTTAAAGGAAAGACTAAATCCACTAATTTTGCTGGAGAAATTTTTAACTTATTATTTTTAGGCTTATTATTTCTAGTTTTTGTTATTGAGTTATTTATGCCAGCATTTGTAGGTTTGATTGCACCAGGATTTATAAATGACATAAAAAAAATTGAATTAGCAACTGATTTGACAAGAATTACTTTTCCATTTTTATTGTTTGTTAGTCTGGCCTCATTTTTTTCCGCTATTTTGAATTCTCATAATAAGTTTGCAGCCGCATCTGCAGCTCCAATTATTCTAAATATAATCTTAATAGGAATATTAATTTTTTCAAAAGTACTTAACGATCAACTTGTGTATTATCTTTCTTATGGTGTATCTATTGCGGGTTTTTTGCAATTAATTTTCTTATATAGATTTGTAAAAAAATTTTACAAAATACGTTTCAGTTTTAAATTTCAATTTACAAAAGAAGTAAAAATTTTCTTTAAAAAACTTTTACCAAGTGTTTTTTCCTCTGGTGTAACTCAAATAAATATACTTGTGGGAACAATAATTGCCTCCTTTCAAGCTAGTGCAGTATCGTATTTGTATTATGCTGATAGGATTTATCAGATTAATCTTGCAATTGCAGGGATAGCTATTGGAGTTGTAATTCTCCCACAATTATCAAAATATGTTTATCTTAAAAAAAAAGACAAGATTGTTTTAATTCAAAATAAAGCCCTAGAATTGAGTATGTTTTTAAGTGTACCAGCTACTATTGCTTTATTAATTGGATCACAAGAAATTATTTCAGCATTATTTGGTTACGGTTCTTTTTCAGAAGAAGGAGTATCAAATTCTGCAAAAGCCTTACATTATTTTGGATATGGTCTACCAGCTTTTGCTTTGATAAAAGTTTTTTCTAGTTTCTTTTTTGCAAATCATGATACGAAAACACCTTTTTATATTTCATTCGCATCAGTTCTCCTAAATATTTTTATCAGTGTTTATTATTTTAAAGATATTGGTTTTATAATCATACCTATCGCTACATCTATATCATCCTGGTTTAATGCAATTATTTTATTTATTTTTTTGAAAAATAAAAATTTATTCTCTTTTAATAATATATTTATAATTAAATTTATAAAAATTATTTTTACTTCAATTTTAATGGGAATATTATTTATGTATCTGATATCAATTTTTGAAAATCAATTAGTTTATGATTATAATTTTAAATCTTTTTTTATGATTTTTTCAGTGATTTTATGTATATTATTTTATTTAGTTGCATCCTATTTTATCAAAGCTTTTAATTATAATGATCTTAAATTAAAGTATTAGATTATGAAAAAAATAATTTTTTCAGGTGTCCAACCTACTGGTAATTTACATTTAGGCAATTATCTTGGTGCTATAAAAAATTTTGTAAAATTAAATAATGATGATAATAATAATTGTATATTTTGTGTTGTTGACCTTCATGCTATTACAACTAAACAAATCCCAAAAGAGTTAAAAGAAAATACTCTCGAAACTATAGCAACCTTTATTGCTTGTGGAATTGATCCAAAAAAAAGCATCTTATTTAATCAATCTCAAGTACCTGCTCATTCAGAAACTGCTTGGATTTTAAGTTGTGTTGCAAGGATGGGATGGTTAAATAGAATGACACAATTTAAAGAAAAGGCTGGAAAGGATAAGGAAAAAGCTAGTATAGGATTATATTCTTATCCAGTTTTAATGGCTGCAGATATATTACTTTATGATGCATCTCATGTTCCAGTTGGAGACGATCAAAAGCAACATTTAGAACTTTGCAGGGATATAGCCCAAAAATTTAATAAAGATTTTAATGTTGAGGAATTTTTTAAAGTACCTGAACCTTTAATACAAAAAGAATTTTCAAGAATTATGAGTCTCAAAGATGGTCAAAAAAAAATGAGTAAATCAGAGTTATCAGATTTAAGCAGAATAAATTTAACAGACACAAAAGATCAGATCGTAAACAAAATTAAAAAAGCCAAAACAGATACTTTACCAATGCCATCGAGTATTGATGAATTAAGAAAAAGGCCAGAAGTAAATAATTTGATTGGAATATATTCGAGTTTGTCAGAAGAAAGTTTGGAAAAAATTATAAATACTTTTTCTGGAAAAAATTTTTCTGAATTTAAAGATTTTTTGTCACAATTATTAGTTGATTGTTTAGATCCAATATCGAATGAAATTAAAAAATTGAAAGATGATAAAGAATATTTAAATCAAATACTTTCCGATGGATCTAAAAAAGCTAACGAAATAGCCAGTAAAAAAATTAAAAAAATTCATGAAATAGTGGGTTTTTAAAAAAATATTATCTAGTTTAAATTTTTTAATTTTGAACTATATATTAATCATGTTTGTTCAAACTGAAAATACACCTAATCCTAACTCGTTAAAATTTTTGCCAGGAAAGACTGTTTCAAATCAAGGGTCATTTGAAATAACTAGAAAAGATGAGACTAATAATGAATTAGTAAGAAACTTATTATCTGTAAATGGAGTTGAGGGAATTTTTTTAGGCAAAGATTTTATTTCTATCAATAAATATGATGATGTTTCATGGGATGAAATTAAACATATAGTAATTTCTTTAATTAATGATTTTTATTCAAGCGGCAAGGAATATGTCATTAATAAAAGCTTAAATGAAGATAAGAAAAATTTAAAAGAAATAGAAAAAAAGATTATTCAAATTTTAGATCAGAAAATTAGACCAGCTGTTGCAAAAGATGGAGGAGACATTAAATTTAAAAATTTTGAAAATGGTGTTGTGAGAGTTCAGTTACAAGGAAGTTGTTCTGGTTGTCCAAGTTCAAAAATGACACTAAAACAAGGTGTAGAAAATTTATTATGCCATTATATTCCTGAAATAAAGCAGGTTGAGGCAGAATAAAATTATGAAAAGAAGATTATATAGTAGTCGAAATATTAGATTTCTAAGATTTTTTGATCAAAAAAATTTAGGTTCTCTTCCCAGAGTTCTGATTTGTTCAATTATTTTGATATCCTTTTTTTATTCGATGCCACAGATTATAGATTTTACTAAAAATGAAAATGTAGAATATCAGAATAACTCAAAAACAATTTTAGCTTACACTTTAAACAATAAAATTGTTAACCAAGAAGATGACCAAGTTCTAAACGAAAATGATTTATTGGTTGATATTTTTAGTTTAAATGAACTTGAAACTGATACTGTAAGACTAAATGCAGCCACTATAAAGCAGCTTTTTGAAGATACCAACTATACTCTTGAAGATGTAAGAAAAAAAAAATTAGTAAAACCTGTTGCTTTAACTTTATTACCTAATGAAATAAAAAAAATTGAAAATTCAAAAAAAAGAAAAGAATTTTTTATTCAAATAGTTTTACCTCTTATTCTAAAAGAAAATAATAATATCAGATTAGATCGTAAGAGATTATTCTCTATTATTAATAAAAGTAATAATACGAATTTAGAAAAAAAATGGCTTGAAAAAAAATATAAACAATACGGAGTCCCGTCAAAAGACTTATCTGTTTTAAAAATAAGAATGGATGAAGTGCCTGTATCATTAGCATTAGCACAAGCAGCAAAGGAGACAGGTTGGGGTACATCAAGGTTTGCTCAAGAGGGTAATGCTTTATTTGGTCAATGGACTTGGTCAGGTGAGGGTTTAAAACCGAAAGACTCAGATAAAAATGAAGGACACAAAGTTATGAAATTTAATGTTTTACAAGCTTCAGTAAGAGCTTATCAGAGAAATTTAAATACTCATTCTTCTTATAAAGCTTTTAGAAAAGCAAGAGCAAAATTAAGAGATGAAGGAAAAAGTTTAGATAGTCTTATTTTATCAAAATTCTTAGACGAGTATGCCCAAACAGGTGAAAAATATGTTGAAGTTCTTCAACAAATTATCAAACAAAATAATCTAAAAGATTTTGATGATGCTAAGCTTTTACCATCTAGTATTGAGTTAGAAAGTTTAATTTAATTATCAACTATTGTAAACTGAGTTCCAAACCATCGCCATTTACCTTTGTCATTCAGAGAACAATTTATTCTACCTCTTCTTGGAACAAATGGTTCTCTAAATTCAATTGATAAAATATTATTTTTAAAAGTTGTTTTGGATTTTTCCCATTTATCGCCTTCATTTGAGTAACAATTTATATTTTTTATATTTTCTTGCTCAGGATAAAATTCTACATAAAATTTTGGTGGATTGACATTCTTATTTAATTTTTTTTCTTCAGGATTTAAATTTTTATATTGTAAGGGATAGTAGTTAATGAGTGACTTAAATCTTTTTAGATCACCATATTTTTCATTAATTGGAAATCTTGGTAATTCAAACTTATCTTTATTTAAATCTATAATTCCTGAATGTTGTCCAAATCCTAATTTAAAATTTTTTGAAATATAATTTTTCATAAATAACGAATATTCTCCGAAGGGGTATGAAAAAATTGATGGGACATATCCCAACTCATTTTTAAAAATTTTAGTTGCAGTTTCAATATCCTTGATAAAGCTTTTATTATCCATTTCTATGAGATATTCATGAGTGTGAGAATGATGTCCTACATATCCATAACTAGATTTATCAATTTCCTTTATTTCATCCCAAGACATATATCCTCTTTTACCAACAGGCTCAGTTGAAACAAAAAGTATGAATGGTATTTTGTTTTTTTTCAAAAAAGGCCATGCCTCATTGTAAAAAGATTTAAATCCATCATCGATTGTAATTAAAATTTTTTTAGTGTTTTTTGGTTTATCATACTCTTCAATTAAATTTTTTGGATCTAAAAAGTCGTACCCTAAATTTTTTATTGTTATCATTTGTTCTTTGAAAATTTCCATCCTTATATTTGTTGATGGATACTTATTTTCATTAAATCGATGATACATTAAAGACAAAATACCATTATCATCTGGATAATATTTGCTATTATTTATTTGTGAATTAGAATTAGTTATAAAATAAAATTGTAAAATGACTAAGCTGATAATAGATGCTACAAAAGATAAAATTTTACTCATGATAATTGATTATAATACCAATTATAATATTACATATGAAAATAGTAAAAGTAATTATGAAAAATTGGCTTTATACATTAATAAATTTTTATTTTCGAAAAATTTAGATCTAAGTAAAGTCTTAGAAATTTATGTTAATAGAGGCCCTGGTAGCTTTGCTGGAATAAGAAATTCACTATCAGTTGTTAAGGCAATTCATTTAGTCAATAAAACTGATTATTATTGTTTTAGTTTTGAGGATTTTGAGGAAAAAAATGACTATAA
Organism: uncultured Pelagibacteraceae bacterium; assembly: GCA_902629695.1. Lineage (GTDB taxonomy): Bacteria > Pseudomonadota > Alphaproteobacteria > Pelagibacterales > Pelagibacteraceae > Pelagibacter. The sequence goes on from CACORY010000001.1 coordinate 24,559, forward strand.
ATATGAAAATATACCTGATCTTTGTCAAAAATTAAAAATTAAAAAAAATTTGATTAATCCTATTTATTTGAGTTAAAATTAGTTATGTCTGAAACTATAGAAGAAAAATGTTTAAATAAAGGTGTAAAACTTACAGATCAAAGAAGAATTATTGCTAAAATAATTTCTGAGTCAAAAGAGGCTTATGGTGAGTCTGATCATCCAGATGTTGATGAGCTTTATAAAAGAGTGTCTAAAATTGATCCAAAGATAAGTATAGCTACAGTTTATAGAACCGTTAAGCTTTTTGAAGAAGCCGGAATATTAACTAAACATGATTTCAAAGGTGGCAAAGCTAGATATGAAGCAATGATAGAAAGTCACCATGACCATTTAATTGATGTTAAGACTGGAGAAATCATAGAATTTGTAGATGATGAAATAGAAAAACTCCAAAAAAAAGTTGCTGAAAAACATGGGTATAAATTAGTAGATCATAAACTAGAATTATACGGTGTTAAGATTAACTCAAACAATGAGTAAAAAAATATTTATTAAAACTTTTGGATGTCAAATGAATGAATACGACTCAAATCGTATTTTTGATACTGTTAAAGAAATTGGTTTTGCGAAAACACATAATATTGATGAAGCCAACTGTTATTTATTAAACACATGTCATATCAGAGATAAAGCTAAAGAAAAAGTTTATCATGAGATAGGAAGAGTAAAAAAGAAATTTAAATCAAAACAAAAGCCAATGGTTATAGTTGCTGGGTGTGTTGCTCAAGCTGAAAATGAGGAAATGTTAAAAAGAGAGCCATATATTGATTTAGTTGTTGGTCCTCAAGCTTATCACAAGATAAATAATAAGATTGAAGAATATTTAGAAAATCAAAAAAGAATTGAAGAAACTGAATTTGATGCCATTTCAAAATTTAATTTTTTTGAAAATATTAAAAACTCTTCTCAAAAAATATCATCTTTTTTAACTATTCAAGAAGGTTGTGATAAATTTTGTCATTTCTGCGTTGTTCCTTACACACGTGGACCAGAATATTCTAGACCGTTTGATAAAATTATGAGTGAAGCAAAAATATTAGCAAATAATGGAGTTAAAGAAATTATTCTTCTTGGACAAAATGTAAATGCATACAGGAATGAAAATTACAGATTATCAGACTTAATTATTGAAATTGAAAAAATTCCAGAAATTTTAAGAATTAGATATACCACATCACATCCAAGAGATATGACAGATGATTTAATTGAAACTTACAGTAAATCTAAAAAATTAATGCCGTTAGTTCATTTACCAGTTCAAAGTGGTTCTAATAGAGTTTTGGAACTAATGAACAGGAAGCATATTATCGAGGATTACTTAAAAGTTTATAATAAATTAAAAGAAATTAATTCTTCAATAAAATTTTCAAGCGATTTTATTATTGGCTATCCAGGAGAAAATGAAAATGATTTTTATGATACACTTAATCTAATTAAAAGAATAAAATTTATAAATTCTTATTCTTTTATATTTAGTCCTAGACCGGGAACTACCGCCTCAAAATTAAAATTAACTGACAGAAAAATATCTTTAAAGAGACTTGAGACAATTCAAAAGGAATTATTTAGTCAACAAATTAAAATGAACAAATCATTAGAGAATAGTATTATTGATGTTTTAGTTGAAAATAAAACTGAAGAAATTGGTAAATTTTTTGGTAGATCAGAGTACATGACTTCAGTCATATTTGATGCTAATGATGATGATGTGGGTAAGATTGTGAAAGTAAAAATAAACAAAAGTAATCAAAACACACTTTTTGGTGAGATTATAAGAAATATAAAATTGAAAGTAGCTTAAATTTGAGCGGTACAGTAAAAAAAAATATTCAAACAAGCTTAAAATTTGTTTACTCAGAAAATAATACTTTAAGTGTCATATTTCATGACAATAATTTATTAATGGGAATTGTAGGAGAGTTTAATAAAAATCTGAAAGAGTTAGAGAAAATTACTGGTGCTAGTCTTTATTCTAGAGGAAATTCAATTTTAATAAAATCTACGAATGAAAAAAATGAAATTGTGAAAAATGCAATTCAATTTTTAGTGAATCAATTTTTAAATAATGGTAGTATAGAAAATAAGGATGTTCTTTCATCGATTGATCAATTTATGATAAACGAAAAAGTAAAAAATACAAATGTTACAGATATCATTAAAACTCCAAAAAAATCTATTATACCAAGATCTGAAAAACAAAAAGAATATGTCAGAGCTTTAAGAGAAAAAGAGATTATTATTTCAGCAGGACCCGCAGGAACGGGCAAAACATTTCTGGCTGTTGCAATTGGTCTAACAATGTTGCTTGAAAAAAAAATAGAAAGAATAATTTTATCTAGACCTGCAGTGGAAGCTGGTGAGAGACTAGGTTTTCTTCCAGGTGATATGAAAGAAAAAGTTGATCCATACCTAAGACCTTTGTATGACTCACTATATGATTTATTTCATTTTGAAAAAATTCAAAGAATGATTGAAATTGGTGATATTGAAATCGCTCCTCTGGCATTTATGAGAGGTAGAACTTTAAAAAATTCTTTTGCAATTCTTGACGAAGCTCAAAATGCTACAGATACCCAAATTAAAATGTTTTTAACAAGAATTGGAGAAAACTCTAAAATTGTGGTGAATGGTGATCCTTCTCAAATTGATTTACCTAATAAAAATACATCAGGTTTAGAAAGAGCAAAAAAGTTACTTGCTCATTTAAATGAAATTTCAGTTGTAGACTTTGACCATTCAGATGTTGTTAGACATCCTTTAGTGTCAAAAATTGTCAAAGCATATTCTAACAGTGATGATCAAAATTAATGTACTTTCAGAGGATAATTCTTGGTCAAAGAAATTAAAAAAAAAAGAAATTTTTTTTAATAAAATCTGCAAATATTTTCCTAAAAAGTTTCAATTTACCAATAAAAAAGTTTATTTAACTCTCCTACTTTCCAATAATATAAATATTAAAAAACTGAACAGAATATTTAGAAATAAGAATAATCATACAGATATTTTATCATTTCCTTTTCACCAAAAAAAAAAAGCTAAGGAGATTTATTTAGGAGATATTATAATTAGTTATAATTATATGAATAAACCCAAGAAATTAAGTACATATTTTTTTAAAGAGAAAGTTGTTAAAATTTTTATTCATGGTTTTTTGCACTTATTAGATTTTGATCATATTAAAAAAAATGATTATATAAAAATGCAAAATGAGGAACAAAAAATTTTTAAATCTGTTCAAAAATTTATAAATTAAATTGAAAAAAAAATTTATATTTGATGTTTTAATAATATCTTCTCTGGGAGCATTAAGCTCCTTGAGTCTTCCTCCATTAAATTTTTTTATTGTAAATTTCTTTACATTTAGCATATTTTTTATTTTTTTATTTAAAAGATCATTCATAAAAAATAGAAAAAAATTTTTTTTCTTATATGGTTGGTTATTTGGTTTTGGTTATTTTCTAACAAATATATATTGGATAACTATTTCTTTGACATTTGATGAAAATTTCAATTTTTTAATACCAATTGCACTTATAATTATTCCAGCTTTTTTAGGATTATTTTATGGGGTAGTTACACTTGTTTTTTATATTTTTAATTTTAGAGATGTAACAAGCGCCTTCTTACTTTTTTCACTATTATTTGGATTGACTGAGTATGTTAGAGGAAATGTATTAACTGGTTTTCCTTGGAATTTAATAATTTATAGTTTTTCAGGAAATATTGATTTCTTAAGTTTTCTCTCAGTTATAGGTACGTACTCATTTAATCTTTTAGTGATTAGTTTTTTTACTGTACCAGCAGTTTATATTTTGAGAAAATCAAAAAAAGAAATTTTAGTCTGTACTTTACTGATTTTGTTTCCAATTTTACTGATTACATATAGTGCCTTTCATAAAAAAAGTTTTTTAAGTAAAAAACTAAAAAATAATTCTTACACAATCAGAGTTATCGGCTCTAATATAAGTTTAGATAGATTTATCAAAAGGATTGATACAGAAAATGTTATTTCTGAATTAATAGATTTAAGTTCTCCAGATCCTGAAAAAAAAACTTTTTTTTTATGGCCTGAGGGGATTGTACCTGACACTTATCAAGATCAGTTAATTTTTTATAATGATTTATTTAAAAAAAATTTTAATAAAAATCATTTGATTGGGCTCGGGATAACAACGAAGTCTATGAATGATGGAGAATACGAATATTATAATTCATTTTCTGTATTTGATAGTGATCTAAATTTAATTAAAAATTATAACAAAGTGAATTTAGTACCTTTTGGAGAATTCTTACCATTGGAAAATTTCTTAAATAAGGTTGGTTTTAAGACAATAACTAATAATTTTGGATCTTTCTCCAAAGGTGAAAAAAGAAAGATAATTAAAATGGAAAAGAATTTTGAAAATTTAAGTTTCCTACCGTTAATTTGTTATGAAATAATCTATAGTGGTAAATTAACAACAAATTTTAATTTTGATTATATCTTTAATATTTCTGAAGATGGTTGGTTTGGAAAATCTATTGGTCCAAAACAACATTTAGTTCATAGTGTTTATAGGGCAATAGAAAGTGGAAAATACGTAATTAGATCCTCTAATAATGGTGTTGCGGTAATAATTAATCCGTTGGGTGAAATTGAAAATAAAATAGATTATGGAAAAGATGGTTTTATTGATTTTGATAAAAGAAGAGACTTAGGACAAACAGTATTTTCTAAATATGGAAATAAGATATTCTTTATATTAATTTTATTGTATATTTTTTTAATTTTTTCATTTAATAGGTTCAAAAATGAGTGATTTAAAAAATTTTCTTTTTACTAGCGAGTCAGTTTCTGAAGGTCATCCAGACAAAGTATCAGACAGAATTTCAGATATGGTGGTTGACACATATCTATCAGGAGATCCTTACTCAAGAGTTGCATGCGAAACACTTACTACTACGAATAAAGTTGTATTAGCGGGTGAAGTCAGGGGACCTGAAATAAAAAAAAATGAATTAATAAACAAAGTTAGAGAATGTATAAAAGATATAGGATATGACCAAAACGGTTTTACTTGGAAAGAAGCAACAAAAATTGAAAGTCATTTACATTCTCAATCTGCAGATATCGCCATGGGAGTAGACTCAGCTGGTAATAAAGATGAAGGTGCTGGAGATCAGGGTATTATGTTTGGTTATGCATGCAATGAAACAGATGGTTTAATGCCAGCTCCTATTCATTATTCTCATAAAATTTTAAGATTAATGGCTATTGATAGAAAATCTGGTAAATTAAAAAACATTGAACCAGACTCAAAAAGTCAGGTCACTTTCGAATATTCAAATGGAAAACCTATAAAAGTAAAATCAGTTGTTATTTCATCTCAGCACTCTCCTGATGTAAATCAAGAACAAGTTAAGGAATTACTAAGACCTTATATGGTTAATTCAATTCCAAAAATTTTTATGGAAGATTTTAAAGAGGAAGAGTTTTACGTTAATCCAACTGGAAACTTTGTAATAGGAGGACCTGATGGAGATTGTGGTTTGACAGGTAGGAAGATTATTGTTGATACTTATGGTGGTGCCGCGCCTCATGGGGGTGGGGCCTTTTCGGGAAAAGATCCAACAAAAGTTGATAGGTCAGCTGCTTATGCTGCAAGGTATATTGCAAAAAATGTAGTTGCTTCAAAAATTTCTGAAAAATGCTTAATTCAACTTGCATATGCTATAGGCGTATCAAAACCTTTATCAATTTATGTAAATCTTTTTGATGGAGACATTGAAAAAAATAAATATGTTGAAAAAAAAATAATTGAAAATTTCGATTTAAGTCCTAGAGGTATCCGAGAAATGCTAAATTTAAATAAACCGATTTATGAAAAAACATCTGCTTATGGACATTTTGGAAGAGATCCTGAAAAAGATGGTTCATTTTCATGGGAAAATACAGACAAATTAAGTATTTTTTCTAAATAGTTTATATTGAATAATTAAAAAACTTGAATATATTTTAACAACATTGTCGAATTATTTAAAATGGGCTTTGGCCCATTTTTTTTTGGAGAAGAGTAAAATATGTTAAATAAAAGAGCAGATAAATTAGAGCTTTTAAGAATTGCTGAAGCTGTAGCTTTAGAAAAATCTATTGATAAAGAGTTAATTATAAATTCAATGGAAACAGGGATTGCTAAAGCAGCTAAATCAAAATTTGGTTATGATAATGAGATAAAAGTATTAATTAATAGAGAAAATGGAGATATTGAAATATTTAGAAAATTAATAATTGCGGATAATCCTGAAAATTCAAATACAGAAATAAAGTTGGAGGATGCAATTAATTTAAATGAATTAAATAAAGATAAAAAAATTGGTGATGAAATTCTTCAACCCCTCCCATCATTTGATTTTGGAAGAATTGCTGCACAAACTGCAAAACAAGTTATAAGTTTTAATGTAAGAGAAGCAGAGCGCGAAAAACAATTTAATGATTTTATAGATAAAAAAGACACTATTTTAAGCGGTATCGTAAAAAGATTAGAATTTGGAAACGTAATTATGGATCTTGGACGAACAGAGGCTATTGTTCAAAAAAATGAATTGATTCCGAGGGAAAATATTAAACCTGGGGATAGATTAAAAGCGTATTGTTATGATGTTAGAAGAGAAACTAGAGGTCAACAAATTTTTTTATCAAGAGCCCATCCAAAATTTATGGAAAAACTTTTTGTTCAGGAAGTACCTGAAATCTACGATGGATTAATTGAAATAAAATCATCTTCAAGAGACCCTGGTAGTAGAGCAAAAATTTGTGTTAAGGCTGTTGATACATCACTTGATCCAGTAGGTGCTTGCGTAGGTATGAGAGGTTCAAGAGTTCAAGCAGTAGTTAATGAATTACAAGGAGAAAAAATTGACATTGTTAATTGGTCAGAAGATCCAGCAACATTAGTTTCAAATTCATTATCTCCTGCTGAAGTTCAGAGAGTAAACGTTGATGAAGATAGAAAAAAGTTGGATGTAATACTCACAGAAGATAATTTAAGTAAAGCTATTGGTCGGAGAGGCCAAAATGTTCGATTAGCAACAAAACTTATAAACTATGAAATAAATATAATGACTGATCAGGAAGACTCGGAAAGAAGACAGCAAGAATTTAAGGAGAAGACAGACAATTTTGTTAAAAATTTAGAATTAGATGAAACTCTAGGTCAATTATTAGTAGCTGAGGGTTTTTCCACAATTGATGATATTAAAGATACAAATTTAGAAAATTTAACAAAAATAGAAGGTATTGAAGAAGACACTGCTAAAGCATTAATTGAAAGAGCAAAAGAATTTTATCAAAAAGATCAAGAAGATATTGCACAAAGAATAAAAGATTTAGGTTTAGCTGACGATCTCATAAATTTAAAAGGCCTAACCCCTGGAATGCTAGTTACACTTGGTGAGCAAAAGATATTGAATCTTGAAGATTTTGCGGATTTAGCATCTGATGAATTAACTGGAGGGTTTGATGTTATTAAAGGTGAGAGAGTAAAAATCCAAGGATATTTAGAGGATTTCGCGTTATCTAAAAATGAGGCGGATGAACTTATAATGTCTGCTAGAAATATTGTTTATAAAGATTAGAGGATGAGAAATGGAAAACAAAAAAACAAAACTTACTATTTCTGGAAATCCAAAAAAAAAGATCAGAAGCTTTCAAACAACTAGATCAAAAGGCCAAAAGACTGTATTTATAGATAAGCAATCAGATCGATCAATAAAAAAAAATAATTTTACAAAATCATCTGGGTCAAAACCTACTTTTTCAAATTTTAAAAAAAATAATATTTTAAACAATAAATTTTCATCTCAATTACCACCAATTCAATCTGATTTTGAGAGACGCAAACTAGCTGAGCAAAGGGCTACTAAGAGATTAAAAGGTGATATAGATAATAAAGATAAAAAATCAAAATTAGGCTCTAAAAAAAGAGAATTTAAACTTACTGTATCTCGAGCTTTAAGTGATGAGATTGAAACAAGAGAAAGAAGTTTAGCATCTGTAAAAAGAGCGAGACAAAAAGAGCTTAAAAATTCTAATAAAGATCAAAATAATGAAAATTTAAAGAATGTTAAAAGAGACGTTAACATCCCTGAGGCAATAACTGTAAGAGAGTTAGCCAACAGAATGGCAGAACAGTCAAGCAATGTTATTAAACATTTGTTTGGAATGGGTGTTACAGTCACGATAAATCAAACGCTAGCCGCAGATACCGCAGAATATTTAGTAAAAGAATTTGGGCATAATCCGATAAGGGAAGAAAAAGCAGAAGAAATTATAAAAAAAATAAAAGAGTCAAGATCAGAAAATTTAAAAAATAGACCACCTATAATTACTGTTATGGGACATGTAGATCATGGTAAAACTTCTGTTTTAGACGTTTTAAGAAGTGCTAATGTTGTTTCTGGAGAGTTTGGAGGAATCACTCAACATATTGGCGCTTATCAGATTGAGAGCAATTCACAAAAACTTACTTTTATAGACACGCCAGGACATGCTGCTTTTACCGAAATGAGAGCAAGGGGTTCAAAACTTACTGATATTGTAGTTTTAGTAGTTGCTGCTGATGATGGAGTAAAACCTCAAACTGTTGAGTCTATCAAGCATGCAAAAGCGGCAAATGTCCCAATAGTTGTCGCAATAAATAAATGTGATTTACCAGAGGCAGAGCCACAAAAAATTAAAAATCAACTCTTAGAACATGAATTGGTAGCTGAAGATTTATCAGGTGATACCTTAATGGTTGAAATTTCAACAAAAACAAAATTGAATTTGGATAAACTCGTTGAGTCTATAATCCTTCAAGCAGAAATTTTAGATTTAAAAACCGATTTCGAATCTAAAGCAACTGGTATTGTTTTGGAATCAAAAATTGATATTGGCAAAGGACCTGTGGCTAATATAATCGTAACATCAGGAACTGTAAGAAAAGGAGATTTTTTTGTTAGTGGTTTAAGATGGGGCAAAGTAAGAGCAATTGTAAATGATAAGGGAAAAATTATAGATAAAGCTTTACCTTCAACACCAGTTGAAATTTTAGGAATTAACGGAGCCGCAAAGTCCGGTGACGATTTTATAGTTTTAGACACAGAGAAAGAAGCTAAAGTACTAAGTGAAAATAGAGCACAAGAAAGCAAAGAGAATAAGAATCCTTTATCGTTTGCAACTCAAGAGTCTGCATTTTCAGATAAATCTTCTGAGGAATTAAATTTAATTATTAAATCTGATGTACATGGTTCTTCAGAAGCAATTAAAAACGCTATAAGCCAAATAAAACATGATGAGGTAAAACCTAAAATCATCTTAGCAGATATTGGAATGGTTACAGAAACTGACGTGACTTTAGCAAAGGCTTCTAATGCTGTATTGATTGCTTTTAATGTAAAGCCAAGCAAGGAAGCAAAAAAATTGGCGGAAAATGAAAATATTAAGATAATTTCGTATAATATTATTTATGAAGTTTTGGATTTTATTAAGAAAAAAATGTCTGGTTTACTCACACCAGATATAGAGGAAAAAGTCACTGGAACTGCGCAAATTTTGGAAATATTTAAAGTTTCAGGAGCAGGAAAAGTTGCAGGATCAAAAATCACAGATGGCGAAATATCAAGTAACTCAAATGTTAGGATAATTAGAGATGGATCAATTATTTTTACCGGGAAGATTGGAAGTATTTTTAGAGAAAAAAATCAGGTAAAACAGGTTAATAATGGTCAAGAGTGCGGTATAACTTTAAAGGATTACATGGATTTTCGAAAAAATGACACTATTGAGGCTTTTAATGTAATATCAAAGGAGAGGACAATATAATGGCTGATAGAATAGGAAAACCAATCTCACAAAGACAATTGAGAGTTGGGGAAATGATTAAGCAATCTTTAAGTATGATTTTTTTAAGAAATGAGGCTAAAGTGCCGAATTTAGAAACTAATAATATAACTGTTACTGAAGTTAGAATGAGTCAAGATTTAAAAATAGCAAAAGCTTATGTTTTACCTTTAGGTGGAAAGGATGCAGATCGAGTTGTTAAAATATTAAAAGAATACTCATTTTTGATAAGAAAAATCCTTTCACAGAAAGTAATAGTAAAATTTTTACCAAAAATTCTCTTTCATAAAGATGAGTCTTTTGAGTATGCAGAAAAAATAGAAAATTTAATTAAACAAACAAATAAATAGGAAAGTAGATATGAGTAAAAAAACATCAGAACTGGCTATCCATGACAAGGATACAGGCTCATCTGAAATACAAATAGCTTTATTAACTGAAAAAATTGAGAATTTATCTAAGCACATTAAGCAGTTTAAAAAAGATAAACACTCCTCAGTTGGTTTACTAAAAGCAGTTAACAAAAGAAAAAAATTGTTAGATTACCTTAAAAGAAATAAGGTAGATTCTTACAAAAATGTACTGTCGAAATTGAATTTGAGAAAGTAAAAATCAAGATAGATAGAACGGTATGGAACGAAAAGAACGAAAAGAAATGGAAATGAAATGTTTAAAGTATATAAGAAGGAAATTGAAGTAGCAGGGAAAAAGATAAGTTTAGAAACAGGCAAAGTGGCAAGACAAGCAGATGGAGCGATAATTGCAACATGTGGAGAAACGGTTGTTTTAGCAACTGTAGTGGGAGCAAAAAAAGTTAATCCAGATGTAGATTATTTTCCATTATCTGTAAATTACCAGGAAAAATACTATGCAGCGGGAAAAATTCCAGGTGGGTATTTTAAAAGGGAAGCAAGACCAACTGAAAGCGAAACATTAATATCTAGATTAATTGATAGACCAATCAGACCATTATTTCCTGATGAATTCAAAAATGAAGTTCAATTACTACCAACTGTAATTTCTTACGATAAAGAAAATGAAGCAGATATTTTATCAATCACGGCTTCATCAGCAGCATTAGCTATATCGGGAATGCCATTTATGGGCCCTGTTGGTGCTTCTAGAGTTGGATATATTGATGGAAAATATATTTTAAATCCATCTAAAGCAGAATTAGAAAAATCAAAATTAGATTTAGTTGTAGCAGGCACAAAAGATGCTGTGCTTATGGTTGAGTCAGAGGCAAGTTGTTTAACAGAAGAAGAAATGTTAAATGCAGTTAAATTTGGTCACGAAGGCTTTGTTCCTGTAATTAAAATGATTGAGGAACTTGCAAAAGAATGTAGAAAACCTGAATGGACTGTTGAAAAGAAAGATCTATCTGAAGTTAAGAAAAAACTTGAAGAAACTTTTACAGAGGATCTTAAAATAGCCTTTGCAACAAGAGACAAACAAGATAGGTCAAATCAAATTTCTGAAGTAACTGATAAAGCTAAAAAACTTTATGAGGAAGATGAAAATTATACAGATTTAGATATAAATTCTGAGCTAAAAAAGATAGAAAAATCAATTGTAAGAACCGATATTTTAAAAAATAAGAACAGAATTGATGGCAGAGGCTTATCTGATGTAAGACCTATTTCTTGTGAAGTTGGTATTTTACCAAGAACTCATGGTTCTGCTTTATTCACAAGAGGAGAAACACAAGCAATTGTAACAGCTACCCTGGGTACTTCTGATGATGAACAAAGAATTGAAAGCTTAGATGGATTGCAAAGAGAAAGATTTATGCTTCACTATAACTTTCCACCATTCTCAGTTGGAGAAACAGGGAGGATTGGAACTGGTAGAAGAGAAATAGGTCATGGTAAATTAGCGTGGAGAGCTATTCATTCTTCATTACCATCAAAAGAAGCATTTCCTTACACTTTTAGGATAGTTTCGGAGATTACTGAGTCTAATGGTTCATCTTCAATGGCTACTGTTTGTGGAACATCTTTAGCATTAATGGATGCAGGAGTTCCGATTAAAGAACCAGTTGCAGGTATAGCGATGGGCCTAATCAAAGAAGGTGACGATTTTACTGTTTTATCAGATATTTTAGGTGATGAAGATCATTTAGGAGATATGGATTTTAAAGTTGCGGGAACTAAAGATGGAATTACTTCACTTCAAATGGACATTAAAATTACTGGTATTACATTTGAAATTATGGAGCAAGCTTTAAGTCAAGCTAAAGATGGAAGAGTTCATATCTTAGGAGAAATGAATAAAGCTTTATCTGCTTCAAGAGCAAATGTTGGAAAACACACTCCAAAAATGGAAAAAATAAATGTTGATAAAAAAGAAATTGCTGCTGTGATTGGAAAAGGTGGAGCAACAATAAGAGAGATAGTTGAAAAATCAGGTGCGAAAGTAGATGTAAATGATGAAGGTGTAGTAACGGTTGCTGCTCCAGACGAAGAATCCAGAAACATTGCAATGCAAATGATAAAGGACATTACTGCAAAAGCTGAATTAAATAAGATTTATTCAGGCAAGGTTATGAAAATTATGGAGTTTGGTGCATTTGTTAATTTCTTAGGTAAACAAGATGGACTTGTCCATATATCAGAACTTGCGAATAAAAGGGTTGCTAAAGTTACAGACGTTGTAAAAGAAGGTGATGAAGTAAAAGTTAAAGTAATTGGTTTTGACAGAGGTAAAGTAAAACTTTCTATGAAACAAGCAACTGAGTAAATTTTCGGGGACACCTGGAAGCAGAATGCACTTTTTTATCAAGTAATATTCTTTGGATCGGGCATTCCAACTTTGTTATATCCAGCATCTACGTAGTGAATTTCACCAGTTACTCCGTTTGCAAGGTCACTTAGTAGGTATAATGCTGAATTTCCAACGTCATGGATATCTACGTTCCTTTTTAGGAAAGAATGATCTTCATTCCATTTATATAGGAATTTTGCATCTCCGATTGCAGATGCAGCTAATGTTTTAATAGGGCCTGCGCTTATTGCATTTACTCTCATGCCTTTGGCACCTAAATCCCTAGCAAGATATTTTACACTTGCCTCAAGAGCAGATTTACAAACACCCATTACATTATAATTTGGAATTGCTTTAGTGGATTCATAAGTTAAAGTTAACATACTTCCACCTTTTTTCATTACTTTAGATGCTTCTTTTGCTATTTCGGTAAATGAAAAACATGAAATCAACATACTTCTCAAAAAATTCTCTCTAGTAGTATTTAAATATTCACCTGATAATTCTGACTTATCTGAAAAAGCAACAGCATGAACAACAAAATCAATTCCATCCCATTGTGATTTTATATCCTCAAATAATTTTATTACTTCTTCTTTTTTTTCAACATCACAACTAAATGTTACTTTTGAGTTCAACTTATCAGCTAAAGGGATTACTCTTTTTTTTAAAGCATCTCCTAGATAAGTAAATGCAAGTTCTGCACCAGCTTCAGCTAGTTTTTGTGAAATACCCCAAGCTATAGATCTCTCATTGGCAACTCCCATGATTAATCCTTTTTTACCTTTCATTAAACTCATAATTAGACCTTTTCAAAAATTAATGCAGCATTGGTTCCACCAAAACCAAAACTATTAGACATAACTGTATTTAAAGTTACCCCTTTTTCTGTTTTAGCAACTATAGGAAATTTTTTTGCTTCTTCATCCATTTCATTTATGTTTGCAGATCCAGCAATAAAATCATTTTTCATCATAATTAAGCAATAAATTGCTTCATGAACTGATGCAGCTCCCAATGGATGTCCTGATAAAGATTTAGTTGAACTAATTTTTGGAATACTGTCTCCAAAAGTATTTTTAACAGCATTCAACTCTGTGATATCTCCAACCGGAGTAGAAGTTCCATGAGTATTGATATAATCAATTTTATTTTTAGTTGTAGCCATTGCCATCTGCATGCATCTTACTGCACCTTCACCAGACGGGGCTACCATATCGTATCCATCCGAAGTTGCTCCATAACCCGTTAATTCCGCATATATTTTGGCACCCCTAGCTTTGGCATGTTCATATTCTTCAAGAACTAAAACACCACCTCCACCCGCAATCACAAAACCATCTCTTGTTTTATCATATGCTCTTGATGCTGTTTCTGGAGTATCATTATATTTTGATGATAAAGCAGTCATAGCATCAAACATTGCAGTCATTGCCCAATGAATTTCTTCACTACCTCCCGCAAATACAATATCTTGTTTACCCATTTGAATTAATTCCATAGAGTTTCCAATACAGTGTCCACTAGTTGCGCAAGCTGAGCTCATTGTATAGTTTGTTCCTTTTATTTTAAATGGTACAGCTAGTGTTGCAGAAGCTGTGCTTGCCATTGTTCTTGGAACAATAAATGGGCCCATTAATTTAGGAGTTTTAGCTCTAGTTTTATCTGCAGCTAAAATTACATTTTCGATAGAGGGACCTCCAGAACCCATTACAATTCCAGTTTTAAAATTACTTACTTCATTTTCCTCTAAGCCAGAATCTTTAATTGCCTCTTTCATTGCAATATAGTTATAAGCTGAGCCAGAACCCATAAACCTAATAGTTTTTCTATCAACATGATCTTCAAGTTTAATATCTGGTTTTCCATGAACATGACTTTTTAAGTTATGTTCTTTGTATTCCTCAGAAAAAGTAATACCAGATTTTGAGTTTAAAAGTGATTGATAAACTTCTTCTTGATTGTTACCCAAACAAGAAACTATGCCTAAACCTGTAATTACAACCCTTCTCATTATTTGAATAATCCTACTTTTAGACTTTCTGCTGAGTATATCTTTTTATCATCTGCCAAAAGAACTCCATTAGCTAAACCAACAGTAGTTCCACCTGGTGACATAATTTTTTTCATATCAATTTTATATTTTACAAGTTTTACATTTTGTAAAACTTCTCCAGTAAATTTTACAGTGCCGACACCAAGAGCTCTACCTCTCCCTGGGTTTCCAATCCATCCTAAAAAAAATCCTACTAACTGCCACATTGCATCTAAACCAAGACAGCCAGGCATTACAGGATCTTCCTTAAAATGACAATCAAAAAACCAATGATCTTTTTTAATGTCTAATTCAGCTTTAAGTGATCCTTTTTTAAATGCTCCGTCGCCATCATTTATTTCTGTAATTCTATCAAACATCAACATTGGTGGAAGAGGTAATTTAGCATTACCTGGACCAAATAATTGGCCATTGCCACAACTAATCAGATCTTCATATGAGTATGAATTTTTTTTCATAAAATTGAGTACTCTTATTTACTTGATTTTATCAATATATAATATATCTAATGTAGTTTAGAATAATTATAACAAAAAGTATATTAGAAGTGAAATACATTGAAAAACTAAGAAATTCAGGACTAAGGCCAACTAAACAAAGGCTCCAAATATGTGAAGTTTTGTTTGATACTGAAAAAACATTTCATTTCACTATCAACGACCTGGCAAATAAAATTAGGAAACAATTAAATAATAAAATCTCTTTAGCTACTGTTTACAATACTGTTCATGCTTTTGAAAAAAAAGGATATTTAAAACAAATACCAATTAACTCAAATCAAACTTATTTTGATACAAACGTTTCAGACCATCATCATTTTTATGATTTGAAGGATGAAAAATTAATTGATTTAGAAGCTTCTGAAGTTGGGCCAATAAAAATTTTAAAGCAAATCAACGGAAAAAAAATTAAATCTGTAGAAGTTCTAGTAAAGCTAGAGGATTAATTTCAAAAAATATATAGGGTCATTTTTATACAATTGACACTTTTTTAGAATCGTTATAAACTAGAAATTAATAATTAAGGAGATATCTATGAGTACTGAAAAATTTAAAAATACATCTTTTAAAGCAAACGAGTTAAGCAAGTGCCCGTTTACTGGAGCAGGTACCCCAGCAAAATTTTCTGCAGGAAGAGGTCAAAGTAACAGAGATTTTTGGCCAAATAGTTTGAACTTAAAAATTTTAAGTCAACACTCAAGTCTATCTAATCCAATGGATAAAAATTTTAAGTATTCAAAAGAATTTAAAAAACTAAATTTTAAAGCTTTAAAAAAAGATTTGAAAAAATTAATGACCAGCTCCCAAGATTGGTGGCCAGCAGATTATGGACATTATGGTCCATTGTTTATCAGACTTGCTTGGCACGCAGCAGGAACTTATAGAACAGGTGATGGCAGAGGTGGAGCTGGAACAGGCAATCAACGTTTTGCGCCATTAAACTCTTGGCCTGATAATGTCAATTTAGATAAAGCAAGATTGCTTTTGTGGCCGATTAAACAAAAGTATGGAAAAAAAATATCTTGGGCAGATCTTTTTATATTGGTTGGAAACGTAGCATTGGATTCAATGGGTTTTAAAACATTTGGTTTTGGAGCTGGTAGAGTAGACATTTGGGAGCCAGAAGATGATATTTATTGGGGCTCCGAAAAAGAAATGTTAGATGTCAAAAGATATAGTGGGAAAAGAGATTTAGAGCAGCCTTTAGGAGCTTCTCATATGGGATTAATATATGTAAATCCTCAAGGACCCGATGCAAACCCAGATCCTTTGCTTGCGGCTCATGATATCAGAGAAACATTTGGAAGAATGGCAATGAATGATTATGAAACAGCAGCATTAGTTGCTGGAGGTCATACGTTTGGTAAATCACACGGAGCAGCTTCCGAGTCTCATAAAGGTCCAGACCCAGAGGCATCAAAAATTCAAGATCAAGCAACTGGATGGAATAGTGGTTATAAATCTGGAAAAGGAGTTGATACAATAAGTAGTGGTATAGAGGGAGCATGGACTCAAAATCCAATTAAATGGGATATGGGTTACTTGGATTGTCTATATGGTCATGAATGGGAACTTACAAAAAGCCCAGCAGGCGCTCATCAGTGGACACCAAAAAAAAATGGACAAGAAATTAAAATGGTCCCAGATGCTCACAATAAAAATATGTTTCATCCTCCGATGATGCAAACTACAGATATTTCATTAAAAGTTGATCCAAGTTATGGACCTATTACAAGACATTTTCATGAAAATCCAAAAGAGTTCCATGATGCATTTGCTAAAGCTTGGTTTAAATTAACCCACAGGGATATGGGTCCTAAAGCTTGTTACTTAGGAAGTGACGTTCCAAAAGAAGAATTAATTTGGCAAGATCCAATAGATAAACCAAAATACAAATTAAAATCAAAAGATATCAAAGATTTAAAATCAAAGATTTTAAAATCAAAATTATCAATTTCTCAAATGGTTTCTACTGCCTGGGCTTCTGCTTCAACTTTTAGAGGTTCAGATAAGAGAGGTGGAGCTAATGGTGCTCGAATTTTATTAGAACCACAAAAGAACTGGAAAGTTAACAATCCAACAAAACTCTCAAAAGTTATTTCTGTTCTTAAAAATGTAAAAAATAAATTTGATAGTAAAAAGAAAAGTGTTTCTATGGCTGACCTTATTGTTTTGGCTGGGGGTGTTGGCATAGAAATGGCCGCTAAAAAAGCAGGTCATAAAATTAATGTGCCTTTTTCGGCTGGCAGAGGAGATGCGAGACAAGACCAAACAGACATTAATTCATTTGGATTACTAGAACCACAAGCAGATGGTTTTAGAAATTATTTAAAAGGCGGGGCATCAAATGTATCTTCTGAGGAAAAATTGATTGATCAAGCACAATTAATGGGTCTTACAGCTCCTGAAATGACTGTTTTAATAGGTGGTATGCGTGTTTTAGACACAAATTCTGATAACTCAAAATTCGGTGTTTTTACAAAAAAACCAGGAACGCTTACAAATGATTATTTTACAAACTTATTGGATATGAATACAACATGGAAAGAAACTGATAAATCTGAACAAAAATTTGTTGGCACGGATAGAAAAACAAAAAAAACTAAATGGGAAGCTACACGAGTTGACTTAATTTTTGGCTCAAATTCACAATTAAGAGCTTTAGCAGAAGTTTATGCATGTGAAGATTCTCAAGATAAATTTGTTAAGGATTTCGTAGCTGCATGGGTTAAAGTTATGAACGCGGATAGGTTTGATTTAAAATTAAATTAATCAATTAAGAAATATATATATATGACAACTGTAAGTTTTGAGGACTTTTATGAAGTTCCTAATTTAAATTTCGATATTTCAAAATTGAGAGATGATTTAGATAAAATTTTAAAAGATAAAAATTTTAATTCTCCAGGTGTCACTCATTTTGGAGCTATTCCGATTAATCAAATACCAAATGATGAGAATTCAATTAAAGGAAATAACATAAGAGGAAAATATTGGACTATTGCTGATGATAGTGGGAAAGAAGTTTCAAGAGATATTGATATAGATGAGTCAAAATATACTCAACTAATTCCTGAGTTTGAAAAAACTTATTTTAAAGAGGTGTACGAAACATTAAGTAAAAAATTTAAATTGGGAAGAGTAAGGTTATTATTAAAAGAACCTAGATCAACATTGAGTTGGCACAAAGATCCAGAATGCAGACTTCATGTGCCAATTATTACTAATAAAGGCTGTTCAATGGTTATTGAAAATGTTGCAAAACATCTTCCAGCAGATGGCAAAGTATGGATAACTAATAACACTAAATATCACAATTTCTTTAATGGTGGTGAACAAGCAAGGGTACATTTAGTTGCTTGTGTCCTAGAAAGTCCTTTTAAAGAATAATGGAAATTACAAACGGCATAGTTCAAGTAGCTCAAAACATTTATCAAAATAACAAAGGTTCTTTATTAAGAACTATAATTTACACAATCGGACATTTTATAATTGCGATAACAGTTTTAATGCTAGTTGCAGATGTATCTTTTACTGTAGCATTAACAGACGCTATAGTAGAACCAATAGCAAATTCTATTTGGTACTTTATTTTAGATAAGTGGTGGGCAAGCAAATCAAAGAATTAAATATTCAAAATTAACTATTATCTTGAAAATTCAAGTATAAATAAAAATCTGTCTTTAGACAGTTTTTTAGTAGGCAAAATTTAAATTGTTATAAGTTGACTTAAATATTTTAAATGATGAGGCACTACATCCTATCGATCTAGTAGCTAAAAGTTATAGATTACGATTATGCCAAGAGAGAAAAGAGTAATTCAAAAAGAAGACATCATGCCCTTGGAGGTCTACACTCAACAAAGAAAAGAATTAAGAAAAAAAATTGTTGAATTTAAAAAAGACCGTAGGATACCTCTTGGTCCTTACGCTACCTTTTACTTTGAGAGTTTTGAAACAATGCTAGCTCAAGTTCAAGAAATGCTTTACATTGAAAAAGGTGGGGATGAACAACTTAAAGATGAACTTACTGCCTACAACCCTTTAGTGCCAAACGGAAAAGAATTAACAGCTACTTTGATGTTTGAAATAGATAATCCAGTTTCTAGAGCAGCTTTCTTAGGGAAAGTAGGAGGTATAGAAGAAATGGTTTACTTAAAAGTAGGGGAAGAATTAATTAAAGCAATACCAGAGATGGATGTTGATAGAGCATTTGCGGAGGGAAAAGCATCATCTGTTCAATTTATTCACTTTAAATTTACAGATGATCAAGTTAAAAAATTTAAATCAAACTCATCTCAAATTGAAATTGGTATTAACCATAAAGAATATTCTCATTCGACAAGATTAAATGAAAACACAATAAAATCACTATCATTAGATTTTATTTAGTTTTTCCCCAAATATTATCTGTTTTTATCCAGCCTTTAAATTTATCTGATTTAACTTTACACCAATTATTTTCACAATCTAACAAAACTAAGACCCTTCCTTTTTTGATTTTCGCGAGTGGTTTTGAAAAAACTAATGGCCTTTTAAATAAGATTTTATCCTCAGTAGGAATAATTGAGTTATTTTTTTTTAATTGAGATTGATGTATCCAACCACTATTATTTTTTAAATCTATTATCCTTCTCCAATTTTCTTTAGTATCTATTTGTTTAATAGGCAAATTAATTTTTTTGTATATAAATTTTACTGGAGAGTCAAAACTAGGCCCATATCTCACATTCACTTTATTTTTTTTTAAAGATAAAAAAAATTCTTCAGCATAACAATTTGAAATCATAAATAAGATAAATATTGATATTAAAACTTTTTTTAAAATCTTATTTATGCACATTTTTTAACTTCTTAAGTTTTACTTTTCTAAAATTAAGATTCAAAAAGTCTAAGATTAATATGAAGCCATTTAAGTCTTTGCCAATAGATAAGATTTTTTTTAAAATTTCATTAGCCTGTATTGTGCCTATAATACCAGCTACTGTTCCTAAAATACCTTCATATTCACAATTTAAGATATCATCCGTAATTGTATTATCTTGAAAAAAAGATCTAATACATGGAGTATTTTTGTTTGTAAAATCAAAAGTAAAAATGTGACCATCAAATTTACTAATTGCACCTGTAACAAGAAATTTTTTTAATTTTAGACTTAGATCATTTATGATAAATTTTGTTTTAAAATTATCTGATCCATCTACAATAAAATCATAGTTTTTAGCTATCTTTTTAAAATTTATTTTGTTTAATCTTGTTTTAAAACAATTTATTTTTGTTTTAGAATTTATTTTATTTAACTTTTTTTTAGCAGCTTTTACCTTAGATTTATTTATATCATCGTAATCATATAAACTTTGCCTGTGTATGTTTGACAGTTCAACATCGTCATAGTCAACTATTCCAATAGTACCTACGCCTGCTCTTGTTAAAAATTCTGCAGCAGGACAACCTAATCCTCCCATACCAATTATTAAAACTTTGGATTGAAAAATTTTCTTTTGACCTAAAATACCTATGTCTTTCAAAATAATTTGTCTTGAAAATCTATCTAGTTGTTTCTTATCTAATTTAATATTCATTTACCAGTTGAACCAAATCCATCATTTCCCCTTAAAGTTTGAGGTAATTCGTTAGTTTCCTCTAACTCCATTTTTACAACTGGCGTGAATACCATTTGAGCAATTCTATCACCATTATTGATTATAAAGTCTTTATTGCTATGATTATAAATGATTACTTTGATTTCACCTCTATAGTCACTGTCAATAGTTCCTGGCGTATTTAAAACACTTATATTATTTTTTGCTGCTAGTCCCGACCTAGGTCTTATCTGAATTTCAAAATTTTCAGAAAAAGCAACAGACAATCCAGTTGGAATTAATGAAGATGAATTTGGCTTTACATTTATCGGGTTTTTTATAAACGCCATTAAATCCATACCTGATGCTCCAGTGCTTTTGTATGCAGGTAATTGTACAGCTGAATCTAATTTTTTTATTAGAACTTTAGCCATTAATTTATATGAGAAACTATTCTATCTACAATTTCTTCAGATATCTCTGACTTGTTTTTTAATGAAAGTTTCTCTTTTTTATTATTTATATTTTTGTAATAAATAATTACTTCATTTAATTCACTGTCAAAACCGCCCTCTTTTTTTGAAATATCATTGGCTATTATCCAGTCACAATTTTTGTTTTGAAGTTTATTTATTGCATTTTTCTCAAGGTTATGTGTTTCAGCAGCAAAACCTATAACTAGTTTAGGTCTTTTAGAATTATGATTTGAAACATAATTTAATATGTCAATATTTTTTTCTAGATTAATTATCAGATTTTCTTGTTTTGGAATTTTCTTATTATATTTTTTTTTTACCTTAAAATCTGACACCGCTGCTGTAAATATGGCAACATCAGTTGGCAAGTTTTGCTGAGTTGCTTTAAACATTTCTTCTGCTGTTTCAACTTGAATAAGCTTGATATGTTCAGTTATTTCAATGTTAGTAGGACCAGATATTAAAGTTGTTTCAAATCCTCTATTAAACAATGATTTAGCTATTTCGTATCCTTGTTTTCCACTCGATTTGTTCGTAATATATCTTACTGGATCTATATACTCATTAGTTGGTCCAGCTGTAACAAGCGCTTTAATTTTTTTATTTTTTGTTTTGTTAGTTAAAAAGTTGTAAATTCTTTTATAAATGTCTATAGGTTCAGACATTTTACCTTCACCATATTCACCACAAGCCATATCACCAATTATCGGACCAATAAATTCATACCCGTAACTTTTAAGAGTCTTTAAATGATTTTGAGTTGATTTATGGTTCCACATTCTAACATTCATTGCAGGTGCTAAAAAAATTGGTTTATTAGAAGCAAGTATCACAGTTGAAGCTAAATCTTCAGAATAACCATGACTTAATTTCGCAATAGTATTAGCAGTAGCTGGTGCAACAACAATAATATCTGCCCATCGCGATAAAGAAATATGATCCATTTCAGCTTCATTTTCTATACAAAAAAGATCATCGTAAACTTTACCTTGAGATAAAGAGGCAATTGAAAGTGGAGTTACAAATTCTTTTGCACTTTTTGTTAAAATAGTTTTTATTTCAGCATTATCTTTTTTTAACAATCTTATTGTCTCGAGACTTTTGTAAGCTGAAATACCTCCACAAATGATGAAAAGGATTTTTTTGTTAATTAAATCTTTCATGAAAATAATTAAAATATCAAAAGACCAAAAATTACAAGGATTAATAAACCAATAATAGATTGATTTCTAAAAGCAGTCATTTCATTTTTTTGAGTGTTTAAAGCAGTGTAAGAGTTAGAGTTATTGGGTATTTGTCCACTTGCTAAATAAGTAAGAGCTTGATTTGCTTTATCCATAATTTCTGGAAACTCTGGTAATCTTTTAATTACTTCAGATGTGTTTTGAAGAGTCTCATTAATTTTTGTCATTGGATCCTTCGTTTCTTTTAACCAACTTTCAAGAACAGGTTTAGATGTAGTCCATATATTAGTATTTGGATTTAATTTTCTTGCTACTCCCTCTACCACAACCATTGTTTTTTGTAACATTAAAAGCTGAGGTTGTGTTTGCATATTAAATTTTTCTGTTACGTCAAATAATTGTTTTAATAATTTTCCACCAGAAATGTCTTTTACAGCTTGTCCAAAAATGGGCTCTCCAATTGATCTTAAAGCTTGCGCAAGATCATTAATTGGTACTTCTTTAGGAACAAGTCCAGCAATCAAGTGTACTTCTGCAACTTTACGATAATCTCTTTGAATAAAACCAAATAAGATTTCTGCTAAAAATCTTTTGCTCATTTTATCCAATCTACCCATTATTCCAAAATCTATAGGTACAATTTGACCATCATTATCTATAAATATATTTCCTTGATGCATGTCAGCATGAAAAAAACCGTCTCTTACAGCATGTCTTAAAAAGTTTTGAATTACATCTTCAGCAATTTTTTCAGTATTAAAATTCTTATTTTTAAGTTCATCAGTTTCTCTTATTGATATTCCATCTACCCAGTCAAGAGTCATGACGTTCTCACTGGTATAATTCCAATATATTTGAGGGACTCTAAAGCCAACATCATTTTTTGTATTTTCAGCATATTCATTGGCTGCAGCTGCTTCAAATCTTAAGTCCATTTCAAGATTTGTAATCTCTTTTAGTAAAAAAACTACTTCAACTAATTTCAATCTTTTTGTTTTTTTAATAAAAGATTCAATTAAAAATGCAAAAAGCATTATTGCATCAATTTCTTCATTGAAAATTTTTTTAATATCTGGTCTTAAAATTTTTATAGCAACATCTTTAATAATTCCATTATCATTTATTTGTGCTTTATGAACTTGAGCTATTGAAGCTGCAGCAACAGGTTCACCTAAATTAATGATAGAATTGTAAGTATTTTCACCTAAATCTTTTTTAATTATTTCTTTTGCTTGAAGAAGTGAAAATGGTGGTAATTTATCTTGAAGATTTTCAAGTTTTTTTGACAGCTCCTCTCCAATTATATCTGGTCTTGTAGCTAAAAATTGACCGAGTTTTATAAAAGTTGTTCCCATGGACTCTAATGAATTTGATAATCTTTCGCCTTCGTCTTTTTGAGTATCTATTTCTTTTTTTTGAGAAAATGAAAAAGACAAAATTTTAAAGAGTATTCTAATTGCAAAAGGTGGTTCTTGGAATTTTGTGACTATATTTAATATATCAGATTTAGCTACTTTTCTTCCAATTTTAAATAAAATAATAAATTTTTTTATCATCAAATTTTCCATCCGCTATGTATAGAAACAATTCCACCAGATAAATTCCTATAAAAACATTTTTCAAAACCTTCTTTTTTCATTAAATCTATTAATTCCTCTTGATTTACAAAGTTTTCAATACTCTTAATAAGGTACTCATATGGTTGTTTTTCACCAACAATAAATTTTCCAATTAAAGGCAATAGTTCAGAATATTTTTTGTAGATAAGATTAAAGTTAGAATTTTGTATCTTTGAAAATTCTAAACAAAAAAATCTACCACCAGGTCTTAATACACGAAAAGCTTCGGAAAGAGATTTTTTTAAGTTATTAGTATTACGTAAACCAAAACTTATTGTGTATAAATCAAATGAATTATCTTGAGCTGGAATTCTTTCTGCTGGTGCTATAATCCAATTTATATTTTTATATATCTTTAGTTTTTCTTTAGCTTTACTTATCATTTTTTTATTGGGGTCAATACATGTGATCTCAGATTTTTTATCTACATGTTTTAAAAAGAGATTTGCTATATCTCCGGTTCCACATGCAACATCAATTAATTTAAGTTTTGCAGATGGATTCATCATATTAAGCATACTTTTTTTCCATAATCTGTGAATACCCAATGACATAAAATCATTCATTAGGTCATACCGATCATAGACCTGATCAAAAACATTTTGTACTAGTCCTTTTTTATTTTGTAGATATTGTTGCATAATAAAAAATATATAATCAATATAGTATCAAATGCCAGAATTACCAGAAGTAGAAATTGTAAGACAATCACTAAATAAAAAGATTAGTAATAAAAAGGTAAAAAAAGTAATAGTCAGAAATAGAAATTTAAGATTTAAAATACCCTCAAATTTTGTAACTTTTTTAAAGAATAAAAAAATAATAAATGTAAAAAGGTTTTCTAAATATTTGATTTTATGTTTATCAAATGATCAATATTGTTTGCTTCATCTTGGCATGTCGGGGACAATACATATAGTAAATAATATTCAAAAGAATTTATTTACTAATACAAGTTTTTATAGTTCTCCAACTTTACCGACAAAACACAATCATGTAGAAATTATTTTTAAAAATTTGAAAGTTATTTACAACGATCCTAGAAGATTTGGTTTTTTTGAAATTATCAAAAGTTCATCTTTATTAAAAAAGAGATTTAATAAATTTGGACCAGAACCATTTCAACCTCAATTTAATTTGAAATATATTACTTCATATTTTAGAGGTAAAAAAAAAAATATAAAAAATTTTTTAATAGATCAAAATTTTGTTTCTGGAATTGGAAATATATATGCAAGTGAAATTTTGTTTTTGAGTAAAATAAATCCTTTTAAACAAGCAGATTTAATTAAGAAAAAAGATTATAAAAAAATCTTAATTAATTCAAAAAAAGTTCTTATTAAAGCAATTAAAAAAGGTGGTTCAAGTATAAGAGATTTTAAAAATACCTCAGGCAAAAAAGGAGGTTTTCAAAAAAATTTTAATGTTTATGAGAGGAATGGATTAATTTGTAAGCGACAACATTGTAATGGAATTATACAAAAAAAAATAATTACAAACAGATCTACTTTTTTTTGTAATATATGCCAAATATAATTAATTATTTCGTTGACCAATATAAAATCTCAAGTTATACCCCTGCCAATATGGCGAACACAAAATCTGCAATTAAGAGAATTAGAAGAATTTCGAAACAAACAGCTGTAAATAAAGCTAGGAAAAGTAGATATAAAAATGCATTAAAGAAAATGAATTTATTGATTAATAGTAAAAAGAAA
The DNA here is from genome assembly GCA_902629695.1 of uncultured Pelagibacteraceae bacterium. Classification (GTDB taxonomy): domain Bacteria; phylum Pseudomonadota; class Alphaproteobacteria; order Pelagibacterales; family Pelagibacteraceae; genus Pelagibacter. Next base: position 50,357 of record CACORY010000001.1, read on the forward strand.
TCAGAAGCTCTTAAATTCTTACCTAAGTTGAATTCAGAACTAATGAAGATTGCTAAAACTGGCATTATTAAAAAGCAAAATGCTTCAAGAAATGTTTCCAGAATAACTAAAAAAATTTCAAGTTTATAATTTATACCTAAGGTTGTTTGGTCATTATACAACTTTAAAAGCTACAAAATCTGATAAAATTAAACATCAAAATACAATATTTAGATTTAGTAAATATTCTTAACAATTCTTTTCAATTATAAATTTTATTTTATTTTTTTTTTAAAAATTTTTCAAATTTTTTTTTTTAGATACATCAATTGATTGTGCAATCTTAGATTTTATTTTTTAACATCTTTTAATTGCACAATCGTAGATTTTATTTTTTTTTTAAAATTTTGAATTATTTGTTGTAATGATTTTTATTATAGCTTTAACTCAGGCTTCTCCAAATTTTATAAATGACCAATAATTTTTCGAACAATAACCTTCATTCTTTAAAATCACCTAACATAAATTGGGTTTTAATTCAAAATGACATGAAATTAAAACTCGGTAAAGATATTTATGAAAGCTGGTTAAAAAAAATTAACTTTGTTGAAGAATTTAATAATTATATCTTATTATCTGTACCAACCAGATTTATTAGAGACTGGATCACCTCAAGGTATTTAGATCAAATTTTACAAATTATTAAAAATTTTAAAAAAGAAATTATTAGAATAGAATTCAAAATTATTGAGGAAAATACTAAAAAAGAGAACAAAGACAATGGAAATTTTAAAGTTTTAGAAAATAATGAAAATGTTTCCTTTATTAAAGATACTTATCTTCAATATAATAGGATAGATCCAAATAAAAGTTTTCAAAATTTCATTACTGGAAGTAGTAATAAATTGGCTTACGAAGCATCATTAAAAGTATCAGAGAACTCTGCACAATATAATCCATTATATATTTATGGAGGAGTTGGAATGGGCAAAACTCATTTGCTAAATTCTATTGGCATAGAATTAAAGAATGATAAAAAAGTAATGTTTATATCTGCAGAGAGATTTATGTATCAATTTGTAAAATCCATTAAAGCAAATGAAATGGTTAAATTTAAGGATTATTTCAGAAATACAGACATTTTATTAATAGATGATATTCAGTTTATGAATGGTAAAGAAGCTATGCAGGAAGAATTTTTTCATACTTTTAATGCTTTACTTGAGAAAGGTTCACAAATCATAGTTTCAGCCGATAGAGCTCCTAATAAATTATTAAGAATACAAGAAAGAATTAAATCTCGTTTTTCTGGAGGTTTAGTTGTTGATATTCAAAAACCAGATTTTGAGTTAAGAAAAAAAATTGTTGAAGCTAAAACTGAGGAACTTTACAATCTACATTCAAAAGAAATTAAAATTACAAAAGACATACAAAATTTCATTAGCACAGAAATTACAACAAGCATAAGAGAATTAGTAGGTGCAATTAATCGAGTAGTTTCTTTTTCAAGAATTTATAAAAAAATTCCTAATTTATCTGAAATTAAAGTTGTGCTTAAAGATTTATTAAATTTATCTGAAAATAAAGTTACTATAGAATTAATTCAAACCGTAGTTTGTAAATTTTTTAAAATTAGTAAAAATGAAATGTTGTCATCAAGAAGATCTAGATATTTAGTTAGACCAAGACAAACAGCAATTTACTTAACGAAAATTTTAACTTCAAAGTCTTTGCCTGAAATTGGCCGTGAATTTTCAAATAGAGATCATACAACAATAATTCATTCAGTAAAAACTATTGAAAAATTAAAAGAAAAAAATCCTGAAATGGTGGATAATATTAACAAGTTAAAGAATCAGATACTTTACAATAATAAAGAAAATGAAATTTAACCTTAATCAGCAAGATCTTCAAGAAGCATTAAATTTTTGTCAAGGTGTTATTGAGAGAAGAAGTACTTTACCAATCCTATCTAACATATTATTAGAGGCCAAGAATAAAAAATTAACAATTACTGCAACAGATCTTGATTTAATCTTCATTCATCAAATTCAAGATATTGAAATTCTAGAAGAGGGAAAAACAACCACAACGGCATCAATAATGTATGATATAATAAGAAAAATATCTTCTGGAAAAAAAATTAATTTAACTTTAAATGATAAAACCAAATTACAACTTGAGTCTGAAAAATCTATTTTTAACTTAAATTGTATTGATGCTTCTGAGTTCCCACTTACTGAAGAAAATTTTAATAATAATGAGTTCTCTATAAAATCGAAACAATTATTAAAATTGTTAAATAAATGTAAATTTTCTGTTTCAAGTGATGAAACGCGTCATTATTTAAGTGGAATTTTTTTTCACCAAACTGAGGTTGAAGATAAAAATTATTTAACCGCAGTAGCTACTGATAGCCATAGAATGTCTATATCTAAAATAAGACTTGATCAGAAAATTGATTTTGAACAAATAATCCTTCCAAAAAAAACTATTTTTCAATTATGCTCACTGCTTGATAGTTATGATGGTGACGTAAAAATTTCTAATATTAAATCAAAAATAAAATTTGAATTAAAAAATAGTATTTTAATTTCAAAATTAATTGATGGAAAATTTCCAAATTATATTCAGGTCATACCAAAAAATAACCAAAAAAAGTTAGAGATTGATCTTAAACTTTTTATTGACTCTGTAGACAGAGTGGCATCTGTTTCTTTAGACAAAAAAGATAGCGTGAAATTTATTTTAGCAAAAGATATATTAAATTTATCTGTAAATAATACAAATAGTGGTGATGGTAAAGAAACTTTACCAGTCAAATTTGATCATGAACTTGAGATTAGTTTTAATTCAAGATACTTAATTGATGTAGCATCACAATTAGATGGAAATAAAATTGAACTATTTCTGAATGATACTGGCTCTCCAGCATTAATTAAAGATCCTGGTGATTTTGATAGTATTTTTGTCATAATGCCTATGAAAGGTTAATAAATTTTATTAAGTTCATCATATATATTTTTTTCCAAAATTTTTAAAAAAGTTTCTTTATCGTGACCAAATTTTATTGGACTAAGAATGGAAACTATAATTTCTTTATTAGATTTTTTTTTTCCAGTTTTGGGCCAAACTACACCAGAATTAATCGCTAAAGGTAGACATTCTATTTTTAATTGTTCATAAATTTTTCCAACGCCTTTTTTAAAAGGAGGTCTTTCATATGGTAGAACTCTAGTTGCTTGTGGGAAAATTATTAAAGGTCTGTAAGATTCATTCACATGTTTAATAATATCATCAAGAAAACCTAAATTTTCTTTTGTAATTTTGTTTCTTCTGATTGAAATAGAACCTATTTTTTTAAGATACCATCCGAATATTGGTATTTGTAAAAGTTCATTTTTTAGAATAAAAACTGGACCATTAAAAATTGTTTGAAGAAAAAAAGTCTCAAACATAGATTGGTGAGATGCAGCAATAAAAAATTTTTGATTTTTATTAATATTTTCAAGTCCTCTAATTGTAATTTTTGTTGAAAGAAAAAATTTTAAACAAAAACTAGACCAATAACCCATTAATTTTCCACCAAAGATAACAACTTTTTTAGGCATTAATAAAGAGGGTAAAAAAATTACAGAAATAAAAATTATTCCAAAAAAGAAAAAAATTAAAAAAATTGTATTTCTAAACACTTAAATTCAATCCTATATTAAGTCTTTAAGTTTTTGCCTTTTACCAATAATTCTTATTTTAGAATTTTTAATCAGAAGTTCGGTTACTTTTGGTCTTAAATTATAATTTGAGCTTAAAGACATTCCATATGCTCCTACATCTAAAATAATGACTAAATCTTTTTCTTTGAGTTTTTGGAAATTTTTGAAAATTGCAAATTTATCAGTGCTTTCACAAATCGGACCAACGAATTCATATCTTTTTTTTGATTTTTTAATACTCATTTTAACAGGTATTATTCTATGAGTTGCATTGTATAATGCTGGACGCATAAAATCATTCATAGCTGCATCCAAAATAACAAAATCTTTTTTTGAACTTTCTTTAATATAAATCACTTTTGAAATCAAAATCCCTGAATTGCCAATTATAGATCTACCAGGTTCAAAAATTATTTGACATTTTTGTTTTTTTAAAAATTTTTTTATTAATATGGAATATTTTTTAAGACTTAATCTTTTTTTGCTATTATTATAATTAATTCCCATTCCTCCCCCAAGATCAACAAACTGAAATTGATATCTTGATTTTTCTATTATCTTTTCCAAAACTTTAAGCATTTTTTTATATGGATCAATATCAAGTATTTGGCTACCAATATGTACACTTATACATTTTAATTTCAAATTTTGAGAATTTTTTGAGTAATTTACTAAATCTAAAAAAACTTTTTCGTTTACACCAAATTTATTCTCTTTTTTCCCAGTTGAAATTTTACTTAAAGTTTTAGCATCTGTATTTGGATTCAGTCTAATCCCAATATTAACTTTTCTATTATTTTTTTTTGCAATACGTTCAATTTCTAAAATTTCACTTTTAGACTCTGCATTAATTAGCAATATTTTTTTTCTGACAGCATATTCAATTTCATTTGATGTTTTTCCAACACCAGAAAATACTATTTTATTAGGTTTTATCCCCGATTTTAATGATCTCATCAATTCACCGATTGAAACTACATCAGCACCTAAGCCTAATTTTCCAATTTCACTCAATAAGGTTTTATTTGGATTTGATTTAACTGAAAAACAAATCATTGGCTTTATTGATTTAAAATTTTTTTTAAAATTTAAGATATTCTGTTTTAATTTTTTAAATGAATAACAATAAAGTGGTGTTGCATATTTTTTTGCCAGCACACTAGTTTTAATATTATCTACTAAAAATTCTTTTTTTTTGTATATCATTACACCTTATTGGTTTTGGTGTTGAGTATTTTTGAGTCTTTTTCTTTGTATACAGGATCTCCTTTTTTTCCACATGCAAAAAAAAGTGTACTTAGAACTAAAATTATAAATAATTTTTTTATCATATTATTTTTTTATATTTCAATATCATTTTTTTGATATTATAAAAAGCTGTTCCTCCATAAGATTTTTTTGAGTTTATAGAATTTTTAAGGTCAAAAACTTTTAATACATCATTTGTTAATTTTGGTTCGATTTTTTTTAAATCTTGAATAGACAAATCCTCAAGTTTTTTTTTATTCTTTTCCGCAAAATTTACCAGCTGAGCCGTTATTTGATAAGCTTCTCTAAAGGATTTAGAATGATTTTTAACTAAATAGTCTGCTAAGTCAGTAGCTGTCAAATATCCTATATTTGCAAGTTCATACATTTTCTTCTTATTCGGAATTACATTTATTAAAGTTTCATTCAAAATTCTTAAACAATTTATAAGCGTATCATTTGCTTTAAAAACAATTTCTTTATCGTCTTGTAAATCTTTGAAATATGACAATGGCAATCCTTTTAAAATTGTTAGCATTGAAAATAAATTACCATATACCAAGCCTGTTTTTCCTCTTAAGTATTCTAGTAAATCTGGATTTTTTTTTTGGGGCATTATAGATGAGCCTGTAACAACTTTATCAGATAATCTTATTAGATTAAAACCATCTGAATTCCAAATTATTAATTCTTCTGCAATTCTAGATATATGCATTGAGCAGACTGAACAATTATATAAAAAATCTAAAACAAAATCTCTATCAGAAATAGTGTCAATAGAATTATTTGTTGGACTTTTGAAACCTAATTTTTTTGTTGTGTATTTTCTATCTATATTAAATGATGTTCCAGATAAAGCACAAACGCCTAGAGGGTTTTCATTTAAATTATCTAAACTATTTTTAAATCTTTTTTTATCTCTTAAAAAAATTTCGACATAAGCCATCAAATAATGTGCAAAAGATATAGCTTGAGCATTTTTAAGGTGTGTAAAACCAGGCATAATAGTTTCAATATTTTTTTCTGATATCTTTAAAATTGTTTTTATTATGTTGTCTAAATTATTACTGATTTTTTCTGTATTTGATCTCATCCATATTTTTAAATCTGTAATTATTTGATCATTTCTTGAACGAGCTGTATGTATATATCCAGCATCATCACCAATAATTTGAAACAATCTCTTCTCAATATTCATATGAATGTCCTCATAGTTCATATTAAATTCAAATTTTTTTTTTATAATCTCATTTTGAATTTTTTTAAGACCATAGATAATCTTATTTTTAACTCTAAAAGAAATTATTTTTTGTTTGAAGAGCATTTCGACATGTACAATTGAACCTTGAATGTCCTCTTTAAACAGTCTTTTATCTATGTTGATTGAACTTCCAATCTTTTGAAAAGTTGATGAAATTTGTTTTTTAATACGAGTGTTCCAAATTGCCTGATTGTTTTTATTTTTTACCATGGTAATTACTTATACCTTTTTAATATGAGATTTTTAACAATATTTATTTTTTTGTTATTAAATTCCTTTTCGCTTGAAGCTTCAGAAATTAAGAATTTAATTATTCATGAAGAGCCTAAGAAATATGATGATTTGTCATTTTTAGACGATAAGAATAACGAATTAAAACTCAATAGTTTTAAAGGAAATGTCATTTTGTTAAATTTTTGGGCAACATGGTGTGCTCCATGTAAAGAAGAAATGCCTTCGCTTGATCTTCTTGAAGAAAATAAGGAATTGAATAATTTAAAAATATTTCCAATAAATATTGGAAAAGATAACTTGAACAAAGCTATGAGTTTTTTCAAGAATTTAAAAATTAAAAATTTAAATTTATATTTTGATAATCCAGAAACTTTAGCCAAAAAACTTTCTTTAAGGGGCCTACCAACAACAATTTTATTGAATAAAAAGGGAGATGAGTTTGCCAGAATTATTGGATCTATAGATTTTTCAGATGAAAAATTTCTTGAGTGGTTAAAGCAACATAATTAATTTTTAAAAAAATAGGCAAATCCAATAAGAACTATTATAGCTATAAATTGTAGCAAAACCCTTAATTGCATTAATTTGTTTGAATATTTTTTACTAGTTTCTCCTCCTTTAAATAAAGTTCCAATTCCAAGAATGAGAACTACACCAACTGAAATTAATAATATGATAGATAATAATTTTACAAATATTCCAGAAACCATGTATGTATTGTAGGGTGTTTTAAAAATAAAAAAACATAATTATTAAATTAAAAGTATGACATTTTGTCTAGAAACAGTCTTTATCAAACCTAAAAAAGATGCTCAAATTAAAAGTGCTATAATTTTGTTGCATGGCTATGGAGGAGATGGAAAAGATATAAGTATGCTATCTTTAAATTGGAAAAGATATTTGCCTAATACAATATTTATTTGTCCAAATGGTCATGAACCATGCTCAATTAATCCATCAGGTTATCAATGGTTTGATCTTACAAATGATGATACAAAACATATATTAGAAGAGTCTATAAAAGCAGAAAAAAAATTGAAAAAATTTATCGATGAGATTAAATCTGAGTTTGGTCTTAAAAATCAACAGATTTGTCTTTCAGGATTCAGCCAGGGATGTATGATGTCAATAAATTTAGGCTTAACAGCTGAAAAAGAATTTAGTTGCATAGTAGGATTTTCTGGAAAAATAATCGATCAAAACGATCTAAAATTAAGAATAAAAAACTCTACTAACACTTTATTAATCCATGGAGAAAAGGATCAAGTAGTTTCACCAAATTATATGTTGGAAGCTAAAGATTTTTTTATGAGAAACAATATATGTATAGAGACACATCTAATTAAAAACTGCGACCATCATATTCCTATTGAGGCCTCAAGTATAGCATTAAATTACATTTTAAAAAAAATAAAATAATTCCTTAATATTGAAATAAATTTTATTTAAGTTAAACTTAAAATATGAATAGCTTTGTCGAACAAGAAATTTCATTAGAAAAATGCCCAGCACTAGTTTTAAATGCTGACTATAGGCCTTTAAGTTATTATCCTTTATCTTTGTGGTCATGGCAAGATACAGTAAAATCAGTTTTTTTAGATCGTGTTATTATAGTAAGTAATTATGATCGAATTGTAAGAAGTCCATCGTTTAACATGCAATTACCAAGTGTTATAGCTCTGAAAGATTATATTGTTCCGCAATCTAAACCTAGCTTTACAAGATTTAACGTTTTCTTGAGAGATAAATTTTCATGTCAGTATTGTGGAAGTGGAGAAGAATTAACATTTGATCATTTGTTACCAAGATCAAAAGGTGGTGAAACAAATTGGGATAATGTTGTTACAGCTTGTTCAGCCTGTAATGTTAAAAAAGGAGGAAAATTATTAAAATCTTCAGGGATGAAACTCACTCAATATCCTTTTCAACCTTCTACTGAGGATCTTCATCGAAATGGAAAAAATTTTCCACCAAATTATTTACATAAAAGTTGGATGGATTATTTGTATTGGGATGTTGAATTAGAGGCTTAAAACTAAATTTTTTCAGAAATATTAATTGCGATCTTTGAGCCAGTTTTTATAATTTTATCCATTAAAGAATATAAACCTTTTTTTGTTGCCCCTTTTTCATAAGCAATATCTTTGTGATGTAGTTCATCCTCTCTAAATTTAATAATTTTGTTTTTGAGATTTTTTTCTTCTGGGCCAAGTTGATTAATTTGATTTTGATAATGTTCGTCAATCACTTCTTCGACAGACGCAGTACAAAGCATTGCAGCTTTCTTTCCAAGAATTGTAGAGCCAAAGCCTAAACCAACTCCTAATAAATCCCACAAAGGAAGAAATTTAGTTGGTCTTATTTTTCTTTTTTTAATTTCATTTTCAAAAAATTCACAATGCTCTTTTTCATGAATTTTCATTTCCTCAATAGTTTTTTTCAAATTTTCGTCTTTTACTAGTGTATTCAATGCTAACAATTGACCTTCATAAATTTTAACTGCACCCCTTTCACCTGCATGGTCTACTCTAATAAACTCTTCAACTTTATTATCTGTTTTTTTCATAAGTATTAAAAATTTTAGTCAATGCAAAAATCAGCAATAGACTTATAACAATATTAATGCTTGTTAGTGATAATCCAAAAATCCTAAATGTCACATCTTTGCAGCTTACTCTTTCTTGACTTAATAGTTCAAGCAAATCCTTTTTAGAGATATTTTCATTAAAATTTTTTGTACCACAAACTGATGATTCCTGAAAAAAACCCTGTTCGATCCCAAAATGATAAATTGAAATTGCAAAAGAAAATATAAATGTAAGAATTAATAACATGATGAAGAATTCTTCATTTTTTTTTAAGATAAATATTGCGATAATTAAAATGATACCCATTCCATAAGGAATTCTCTCAATTAAACACAGATTACAAGGTTGGTAACCAAGCACATATTCTATAAAATATGCTGATATTAATGCAGTACAAGTTATTAAAAAAATTATTTTTAGATATAACTCTCTCTTTAATTTAGACATTAGATTTTAAAATTAAATAGATTATTATAGCAATTACTACAATTAATATTCCAAGAATTGTAAACCATTTGGAACCATGTTTGTCCATAAATTTAGTAAATAAATCACCAAATTTATAAGATAAGAATGCGACCATAAAAAATCTTAATCCTCTAGAAATTAAGCTTATTAGAATAAAGATAAAAAGATTAAAGCCAATCAAGCCACTCGTTATAGTAAAAACTTTATAAGGAAGAGGTGTGAAACCTGCTAAAAAAAGTATACCTAACCAAGCATAAAAACCATCACTATTAAGTAAATTGTTTTTGATATCAATTAATTTATCTTCATAACCATAAAAACTCATAATCTGTGTTCCAAAATCAAAAAAAAATACTCCAATCAGATAGCCTAAAATTCCACCCAAGACTGATGAAATTGTTGTAATAAGAAAAATTTTAATAAAATCATTTTTTTTCGAAATCACCATTGGAATAACCATTACATCAGGCGGAATAGGAAAAAATGAGCTTTCGACAAATGATACAATTGCTAGGTAATATTTAGAACTTTTATGAGCTGCCAAATCTAAACATTTTTTGTAAAGACTATTAAACATTTTTTAGTTTTAATATAATTTTAGTTCTTATACTATTTATAATATTAATAAACAATTAAGGGCGAATGGCGGAACTGGTAGACGCGCACGACTCAAAATCGTGTTTCGCAAGAAGTGAGAGTTCGATTCTCTCTTCGCCCACCAAAGTTATGGAATTAAACAAAATTAACAGTTTAGTAGAACTTTTTTTTATAAAATATGAAGAAAAGTTTCCCAAAGGTGCAAAGGCTTATGAAGAGACTTTTTTAGTTTCACTTAAAAATAAAGATTTACCAGATACAAATTCTGGGCCGTTTACATATTCGTGGGGAAACGTTGATACAAAAATAAAGATATTATCAAACTATTTGGGAAAAATTATTTCTAAAGGCGATAGATGTATTTTATTATCAGAAAATCGACCTGAATGGTTAATATCTGATATAGCAATAATGAATGCAGGCGGGGTTACTGTTCCACTTTTTACAACTTATTCTGAAAAAGATTATGAATATATAATCAATAATTGTGAACCCAAAGTATGTATTGTATCTAATTTTTCACAATTTGAAAAAATTAAAAATGATATTAAAGAAAATACAATTGTAATTTCAATGGATAAATTTGATGGTGAAATAGAATTTTTAGAAAATATTTTTTCTAAAGCTGAATATAATATAAAGACTTCAACTGAAAGTATAAAATTTTATAATAATAATTTAAGAAGAAATGATTTAGCTTGTATAATTTACACGTCAGGAACTACTGGAAATCCAAAGGGAGTAATGTTAAGCCATGGGGGCATTTTATCAAATTGTGAAGGTGCACAAGAAATTTTAGATACATTAGTTAAAAATAAAAAACCAGTTTTTTTAACTTGGTTACCATTATCTCACTCGTATGAACATACTGTTCAATATGTACAAATATTACTAGGAGCAAAAATTTATTATGCTGAAAGTTTAGAAAAATTGCTACCCAATATGGCTTTGGCAAAACCTACTATTATGACTGCTGTCCCAAGATTTTACCAAAATTTATATAGTAAAATTTTCCTCAACTTTTCAAAACAAAAAGGTTTCAAAAAAAAATTGATAGAAAATACTATCTTAATAGGTACTAAAAATTTAAACAATCAAGAATTAAGTTTTAAGGAAAAAATCATAGATTTTTTTTGTGAAATTTTGGTGAGAAAAAAAATCAAAAAACAGTTTGGTGGAGAGTTAAAAGCGTTTGTATCCGGTGGTGGAGCTTTAGACCAAAAAATAGGTGAATTTTTGAATTCTATAGGCTTACCAACTTTACAAGGATATGGCTTAACTGAGACTTCGCCTGTTGTAAGTTGTAATATCCCAGGAAAAATTGAAATTGAGACAGTTGGCCCACCTTTTAAAACGAATAAAGTAAAAATCGCTGATGATGGAGAAATTCTGGTTAAGGGTGAAAACGTTATGCTTGGTTATTGGAATATGAAAAAAGAAACTGATGATATTTTAAAAGATGGTTGGTTACATACAGGTGATATTGGTGAGATAACTAATGAAGGTAATTTAAAGATAACTGATAGAAAAAAAGAAATAATAGTTAACCTGGGTGGAGATAATATATCCCCATCTAAAATTGAAAATTTATTATGTTTAAATGAAAAAATTAAACAAAGTTTAGTTTATGGAGATAAAAAAACTTATTTAGTTGCATTAATTGTAACTGAAAGCGAAGAAAACAAAAAAGAAATTGAGTTTTATTTAGAAAATTTAAATAAAAGTTTATCTTTAATTGAAAAAGTTAAAAAATTTAAATTAATTAAAGAAGAATTTACAATTGAAAATGGGATGTTAACACCAACTTTAAAATTAAAAAGAAAAAAAATTTTAGAAAAATACAAAAAGGATTTGGAAAAACTTTATTAAATTAATTGATTATTTAACGCATAAACACTATCTTTTTTAGTCATATCAACAAAATAATTTAATTTTTTTTTTTAGTTTTTGTAAAAAATTTTTTGTTAATTTAAGAATTGACATAACGTGTATAAAAAAATAAAAATAACGTAATAGCGAATCAATTTGATTCGTTTAACTTAAAAGGGAGCTAAAGATGCCTAAGAGAAGAAAAAAAGCAAAGAAGGCTAAGAAAAAAGCTAAGAAAAAAGCTAAAAAAAGAAGAAGAAGATAATAACTTAGTATTCTTTAATTAAAACGCTTCTCATAACTTTATGTGTGAGAGGCGTTTTTTTTTAATCTTCTATTGTTTCATCATTATCAGAAATTTGATCTTCCTCAGGCACTTCAGTCGAAGCACTTTTTGCAATTGGTGTAACATTTTTAGATTGTTGAGCTTCCAAATTTCTTTTTAGTGCTTTATCTAATTTTTTTTGAGTGTCTTCAATTGAGATGTTTAAAATTATTTGAAACTCTGACAGAATTCTTTCATAAGCTTTTTCAAACAGTTGTCTTTCACTGTATGATTGATCAACCATAAGATCATCGCCCTTATTTAGATCCCTTACTACTTCGGCTAATTCATAAATTTTCCCTGAAGATATTTTGGCTTCATATTCTTGTGCTCTTCTACTCCACATTGATCTTTTAATTTTTGGTTTACTTTTCAAAATTGAAATACATTTATTGACTTGATTAATTGTAGCTAAAGGCCTTAAATGTGTCTGTTTATTTACAGGAACCATGCCGTTAGCTTTATCTTTATCAAACTTAATGATATAGGTTTCAACATCAATCCCACCAATATTTATTTTTTTAAATTCAGTAATCTGACCTACGCCGTGTTTTGGATAAACAACATAATCTTTTACTTTATACTCCTTTTTTTGGGTTTCTTGTTTTTTGACTTTTTTAATCTCTGGTTTAACTTCATTACTTTTTGGGATTCTTAAATTTTCATTTTTTACATCTTTAGATTTTTTAGGGTCAGATTTTGATAATTTTTTTATAATACCCTTTTTTTCTTTTTGAATACTTTTAATTTGATATTTTTTTTTTGAAGGCTTATTCGATTTTTTTACTTTTTTAGCAGCTTTTTTTTTAACTTTTTTAACTTTTTTTTTAAATGTTTTCTTTAAAATATTTTTCAAACTTATTTTTTTCATTCTTATATTTTTCATGATCCACTGGAGGATCTTTTTTTTTATTTATATTAGGCCAGATTTCAGAATACTTTTTATTGACCTCTAACCACTTTTCGCTCCCAGGTTCAGTATCTGCAGTGATAGCATCAACGGGACACTCTGGTTCACAAACGCCACAATCTATACACTCATCCGGTTTAATTACAAGCATATTTTTTCCTTCATAAAAACAATCTACTGGACAGACTTCAACACAATCCATTAATTTACATCTAATGCATTTATCATTTACTATATATGTCATTCAGAAATTTCTTTCTTAATTTTCTCTTTTATATTTCCCATAGTTCTACTGTCGATATAAAGCAATCCAGCAAGTTTTCTCATTAATCCTGTTTCATAAATATCAGCTTCTTGATTTGAATAAATAATTTTCCATAAAGTTTCTACAATTTTAACTTTGTTTTCGTGTGACATATTTTTAACTTCTTTTGTAAAATCAAGTATTTGAATAGAATTTGCCTCGATTTGTTCAGCTTTTTTTAAAATATTATCTATATTTTCATTTTTCTTATTAAATTCACTTATAGTTTTTTTGATTATATTTTTTTCGTCAGTAGAGTAATTTTCATCAATTTTTGCCGCATGCACTAACAATGCACATACTTTAATTAAATCCTCGTTATCACTTATATTCTTATTTTTTCTAAAAAACATAAAATTTAATTTAAATCTAAATTTTTTAATACACCAAACGGACTTTCTTTTTGTGTTTTTTCATTGAATATTTTTCTTTTAATTTTTTTAGGGACATAAGTAAAAAATGTATCTGCATCTTTTTGAAATACTTTATAGTTCATGTTTTGAAGAAGTTTTTTAAAGTTATCTTTACTACATCCCAGCAAATTTAGCATTTCAGGTATCATTTTAATTTGTTGATTTTTTATTTTTTGAGTGTCCGAACTAATTATTTGCATAAATAATCTCTCTAAAATGTCAATTCTTACATAAAAATTATCAAAACTTTCAAATCCACATAACAACATAAAACTTTTATTCTTTATCTTATTGTTATCTAAAAAATTTAAACCAAAAGTTGGCGGTTTAAGATTAAAGTATTTTTGATGATAATTTTTCCAAAGCAATGTTCTTAAAGAAACAGCTTCTGGTTTTATTAATTTATAAAGAAATATGTGATACCTTCCAAATTTGACACCTAAGTCCCTTAAAATTTTTCTGTCATTTTGTTCTAAATCTTTAATATATTCATAAACATTTTCTCTTTTTAAAACACCATTATTTTCATATAATTGGTACGCCAATGCTTTTACAGAGGATTTTTTTTCTTTAAGATTTTTTAAATCAATTAAGCTCTTTAAAATTATTGAAATTTTTTCTTTTATCCATTTTTCTATGAAAAGGATAAGTTTTTGTTTTTGATCTTGTTCGATAATATCGTCAACAATTAAATCAAATTTAGGTGACAAATAATCTCTGCCAGGTAAAATTCTTGCTATAGCAAATTCATTCCAATAAATTTTGAAATCATCACTTAAATTTATAAGGCCGGTATCTATTATTAGTTTAATCCTTTTATTTAGTTCAGGACCAATTGTTTTCCTTGCTGCTTTCTTAAGAGATTTTACATCTGTTTCAAGAGATCCCTTTTTTAAATCTAGTTGTAATTTTAGACCATTAATTTTTCCAATAAATTGATCATCAATAATAACATCATTATTTTCTAAAATTTTTGTTTCAAATTCCATGTCTTGTTTTAAACCCCTTGCAAGAACACTTGCTCTTTTATCAATAAAAGTTTTTGTAAGTTCTTCATGAAGCCTATTTGAGAGTTTGTCTTCTAATAATTTTGTTTTTTCTATCCAATAAAATTGATTTTCTACCCAATTATTTTTATTAGAAACATAAGACCAAGTTCTAACATTTGCAATTCTATTTGATAAAGAATCAACATTTCCTTCTAATTTGTTAAGTTTCATGAGCTGTAGATGCATAAAGTCATCAGAAATTTTGCCATTTTGACTATTTAAGTAATTAAAGACATTTTTGATTACATCATAGTGATTACCATAAGTTTTTTTAACAAAATCAGGTATTTGACAACACTCCCATAATAAACTTAATTTTTCTTTGCTAAAATTGATATCTTCAAAACTTTTGTCTCTTAAAAAAAATTTAAGAGCTTTTTCATCTTCACATTCATGCACTTTCCTAAGCCATCCATACAGTGGCTTTTTATCTAAAGATCTAATTAATGATAAAGGATTATTAAAATCTAAATCTGAATTTCTCCAAAAAAGATTTTGAATATTTTCAAATTTATGGTTTTCCAATAAATCAACATCTTCTGCATTAATTTCCTTACATTGACCAGTTATCCCAAAATTTCCATCATTAAGATATCTTCCTGCTCTACCAGCAACCTGACCGATTTCTGATAAATTTAACTTCCTTAATTTTTTTCCATCAAATTTTTTGAGATTTGAAAAAAAAACGTTATTTAAATCCATATTTATACCCATCCCAATTGCATCAGTTGCAACCAAAAAATCAACATCACCTGATTGATAAAGATCCACTTGAGCATTTCTTGTTTTCGGACTCAGAGAACCCATTACGATAGCAGCTCCACCTTTTTGTCTTCTAATGAGTTCCGCTATCGCGTAAACTTCTTCAGAAGAAAAAGCAATTATGGCTGTTTTTCTATCAATTCTTGAAATTTTTTTATGTCCTACGTAGGAGAGTTTTGATAATCTTTCTCTATTAATAAATTCTACATCTTCATCTAATTTTGAAATAATGTTTTTAATAGTATTTGATCCCATCAACATAGTTAACTTATTACCTCGAGTATTTAATAATCTTTCAGTAAAAATGTGTCCACGTTCATGATCCGAACACATCTGAATTTCATCAACCGCAACAAAATCTAATTCTTTATCAACTGGCATAGATTCTACTGTACAAAGAAAATATTTCGCATTTGATGGAATGATTTTTTCTTCACCCGTTATTAACGCAACTTTATTAATATTGGTTTTTTTGACAACTTTGTCATAAACCTCTCTAGCTAATAATCTTAAAGGAAAACCGATCATACCACTGTCGAATGAAAGCATTGTTTCAATAGCTAAATGAGTTTTACCAGTATTGGTTGGACCTAAAACTGCAGTAATTTTATTTTTTCTCATTTCTATCTTTGGTATATCTTTTTTTTTACCTACAAGATGTTGTTAGTGTTAAAGAACAAAAATAGTCTAAAACATGACCGAATCGTAGGATTAAAAGTTCTCATTTTAACAATTATGAGAAATCATTTTAGCATAATTAAAATTATTTCTACATCAATTATTGTTAAAATATTTTATCCGCCTGGACCTAGGTTAATAGGTTTAATTTTTAATATTTTCCAAACTCCTGAAGCAGAAGTAATAATCTTATTATTAGTTTTTAATTCGCAAAATAAAAAAACTAATGTTTTAGTTTTTTTTAAAATTTTTACCTTTCCAATTATTTCGTCACCTAATTTTGAAGCACCAATAAACTTAAGATCTAATGAAATAGTTACGCATGGGGCATTATCTACTGATCGATGAGCGGCTGTTCCAGCTCCAGCATCCACTAAAGCTGACAAGTATCCTCCATGGGTAATACCAGCTGCGTTTAAATGATTTTCATTAATAGAAGATTTAAATTCATATTCAGACTCAGAAATATTTCTAAACATGACACCACCGTTATGTTTCATGAAACCTGGTTTCAAACTTATTTGTTCAAATTTACTTGACATTTTTTACAATATAAAAGTTAAGATTAATATAATAATAAAAATAATCACAAAAAAGTAAATAACTGATCTCTGAAGAGAAGCATTAATAAGCCAATCAAACATAAATTTCCCTTTTGGTGCACCTGCTAGGAGTTGAACCCAGAACCTCCTGGTCCGTAGCCAAGCGCTCTATCCAGTTGAGCTACAGGTGCATTTAATTTCTTATTTTATTATAGTATATTTATTTTTATTATATTTAAATTTAATATTTTATGATTGAAAATTCAGAAGAAGTAGTCATTATATGCGCACTAAGAACACCGATTGGTGCATATAATGGAGAATTGAAAAATATCAAATCTCATGAACTTGGATCAATAATTATTAAAGGTATTTTAGAACGATCAAAATTTAGCAGCAATGAAATTGATGAGGTAATAATGGGTCAAGTATTAACTACAGGTGCCGGACAAAACCCAGCAAGACAAGCTGCAGTTCACGCTGGTATACCAATTTCAAAACCAGCATATATTGTAAATCAAGTATGTGGATCTGGACTTAGAGCTGTAATATCTGGTTATCAATCTATTAAATTAGGTGAGGCAAAAAATATAATTTCTGGAGGACAAGAAAATATGTCGATAACCCCTCACTCTATTTTTTATAAAGATAAAATACGTATTTCAAAAGAAAATTTGATAAATACAATGATTAATGATGGATTGTTAGATGCTTTTAATGATTATCATATGGGAGTAACAGCAGAAAATATTGCACAACAATTTAATATTTCCAGACAAGAACAAGATGAATTTGCATTATTATCTCAAAAAAAAACAGAAAATGCTATCAATCAAAATAAATTTAAAGATGAAATTATAAAGATTAATCAAAATGGTACATTTTTGAGTAAAGATGAACATCCGAGAGAAGGATTAGATATTTCAGATTTAAAAAAATTAAAGACAGTTTTTTTGAAAAATGGAACAGTTACTCCTGGAAATTCATCTGGAATAAATGATGGGGCTGCTGCTTTATTATTAACTACTTTAAATGAGGCAAAAAAAAAATCTATAAAACCGCTGGCTAGGATAGTTTCATGGAGTTCAGTTGGAGTGGAACCTGCTTTAATGGGTCTTGGACCTATAGAGGCTGTACGCAAAGCAACTCATAAAGCCAAGTGGAATATAGAAGATATTGATTTGTTTGAAATTAATGAGGCTTTTGCTGCGCAAAGTATTGCAGTAATTAAGGAATTAGGTATTGAGCCAAAAAAAGTAAATGTAAATGGCGGAGCCATAGCGCTTGGACACCCTATTGGGGCCTCTGGAGCAAGAATACTGGTAACATTAATACATGAAATGATTAAACAAAAAAAAAATAAAGGTTGTGTGTCTCTTTGTATTGGAGGAGGGATGGGTATAGCTTTATGTATTGAGAGAATTTAGGAATTAATTTTTCCGTATTTCTCTTCTAATAAAATTTTTTGTATCCAAGTTTTAGCATCTATACACGGGCTAACTTTTGGTTGAATAAGTAAATTTAATAACTTTTTAATCATTTTTGAAGCATGCACTTAAAGAATGTCAAAAAATTGGACATAATGTGTTAGAATTAGAAGATAAGTAACTTTTATGGTGTATAAGCCTTAAACAAATGACTGAAAAATTATTAGTTCCAGATATTGGTGATTTTGAGAATGTGGAAGTAATTGAAATTTTGGTAAAAGAGGGTCAAGAAATTGAAAAGAATGATCCCGTGGTTACTATTGAAAGTGATAAATCAAGTGTTGAGGTACCCTCAATATTTTCAGGCAAGGTAGACTCAATAAATGTAAAAGTTGGAGACAAAGTTTCAAAAGGAGATTTATTAATCAATATAATAAATAAGGTAAAAATTTCAGACCCAACTGAAGAAATTCCCAAAAATACAGAAAATTTGATTAAAGAGGCAGAAAAAGCTTTGGAATTAGAAAAAAAACAAAGACCAAAGATTGAAAAAATTGAAAAAGAAAAATCTGAAATTCAGTTTTCAAAAGATGATGATATTGATCCATTAGAAACAAGTGAATGGTTGGAGTCTCTATCTGCTGTTATTGAAAAGGATGGTAATCACAGAGCTCATTATTTAATTAAAGAATTAATTAATAAAGCTTACATGGAAGGTGCCAACATTCCATATACACAAAATACTCCATATATAAATACAATACCCTCAAGCGAGGAAAAAAAATCTAATGGTGATCAAAATATTGAGAGAAGGATAAGGTCATTGATAAGATGGAATGCAGCTGCAATGGTAGTTAGAGCTAATAAAAAATTTCCAGAACTTGGTGGTCATATTGGAACATTTGCATCTGCAGCAACTCTTTATGATGTTGGAATGAATCATTTTTGGAGAGCAAAAAATAATAAATTTGGTGGAGACTTAATTTATTTTCAAGGTCATAGTGCACCAGGTATGTATGCGAGAGCTTATTTAGAGGGAAGGCTTAGTACAAAACAATTAGATAGTTTTAGACAAGAGGTAAACCCTGGAGGATTATCATCATATCCACATCCTTGGTTAATGCCAAATTTCTGGCAATTCCCAACTGTTTCAATGGGGCTCGGACCAATGTTGGCTATATATCAAGCAAGGTATATGAAATATTTAATTAACAGAGGCTTAATAAAAGATGAGGGTAGAAAAGTTTGGTCATTTTTAGGTGACGGAGAAATGGATGAACCGGAGTCTCTTGGTGCTATTGGTTTGGCTGCTAGAGAAAAATTAGATAATTTAATATTTGTTATAAATTGTAATTTACAAAGATTAGATGGACCCGTACGTGGCAATGGAAAGATAATCCAAGAATTAGAGGGTATCTTTCGTGGAGCCGGATGGAACGTAATTAAAGTAATATGGGGTTCTTATTGGGATCCACTTTTAGCAAATGATAAAACAGGTCATTTAGTCAAAACCATGAATGAAACTGTTGATGGTGAATATCAAGCTATGAAAGCTCGAAATGGAGCTTATGTGAGAGAAAAATTTTTTGGAAAATATAAAGAAACTCAAGAACTCGTCTCAAGTTTTTCAGATAAAGATATTTGGAGGTTAAATAGAGGTGGGCATGATCCACATAAAGTTTATGCTGCTTACGATAAAGCATCTAAAAATATTGGTAGTCCAACAGTAATAATTGCTAAAACTATTAAAGGTTATGGAATGGGCAAAAGTGGAGAAAGTGTAAATACTACTCACCAAACTAAGAAATTAGATGTTGACGATTTAATGTACTACAGAGATAGATTCGATGTTCCTTTAACAGATCAACAAGTAAAAAATATTGAATATTATAAACCAGATCAAAATTCCCCAGAAATAAAATATATCAAAGATAGAAGACTTCAATTAGGAGGATTTATTCCAGAGAGAACTACATATGCAAAACCAATAAAAGCTCCTCCTAAAGATATTTTTGATAATATGAAGGAGTCAACTGGAAAAAAGGAAATGTCCACTACCATGGCATTAGTTAGAATGTTAACAAACCTGTTAAGAGATAAAAATGTTGCACCAAGACTAGTCCCTATTATTCCAGATGAAGCTAGAACTTTTGGTATGGAAGGTTTTTTTCAAAAAGTTGGAATTTATGCACATGAGGGGCAAAAATATGAGCCTGAGGACTCAGCACAATTGAGTTCTTATCGAGAAGAAAAAAGTGGGCAAGTTTTAGAGGAAGGTATAACTGAGGCTGGTGCTATGTCTTCTTGGATTGCTGCTGGAACCTCTTACACTAATCATGATATTGAAATGATACCTATCTATCTTTTTTATTCTATGTTTGGTTTTCAAAGAATTGGTGATTTTGCATGGGCGGGAGCTGATAGTCAGTCGAGGGGATTCTTAATTGGTGCGACAGCTGGAAGAACAACTTTAGCTGGAGAGGGGTTACAACACCAAGATGGCCATAGTCATCTTATGGCATCAACAATTCCTAATTGTGTAGCTTACGATCCGACATTTCATTATGAATTAGCAGTTATTTTTAGAGAAGGATTAAGAAGGATGCATGAAAAGAAAGATAATGTTTTTTACTACATTACAACTATGAATGAAAATTATCCTCATCCTGCTATGCCATCGGATAAATCTTGTGAAGATGGAATTTTACGAGGTATGTATAAAATAAAAGAATTTAATAAATTTAAAAAAACAAAAATTCAATTCTTAGGATCTGGTAC
Organism: uncultured Pelagibacteraceae bacterium; assembly: GCA_902629695.1. Classification (GTDB taxonomy): domain Bacteria; phylum Pseudomonadota; class Alphaproteobacteria; order Pelagibacterales; family Pelagibacteraceae; genus Pelagibacter. The sequence goes on from CACORY010000001.1 coordinate 71,502, forward strand.
AATTTTAAGAGAAATGATTGCAGGTGCAGAAATACTTCAAAATGAATACCAAATAGATAGTGAAGTTTGGAGCATAACTAGTTTTAATGAATTAAGAAAAGATGGTTTAGAGGTAGAGAGATATAATCTTTTAAATCCAGATAAAGAACAAAAAAAATCTTTTGTTGAAAAATGCTTAGGTAAAACAGAGGGACCAGTTTTGGCTGCTTCTGATTATATGAGAATGAACTCTGATCAAATTAGACCTTTCGTAAACAAAAGTTTTTATTCTTTAGGAACAGATGGATTTGGTAGAAGTGATACAAGAAAAAATTTAAGAAAATTTTTTGAAGTAGATAAGGAACATGTTGTAACCTATGGATTGAGTGTATTAGCCAAAGAGCAATTAATAGCATCTAAATATGCTACAGAGGCTGTAAAAAAATATAAAATTGATCCAAATAAACCAATGCCAACTAAATTATAGAATGTCAAAAAAAAATATTCAAGTTCCTAATATTGGTGAATTTAAAGATGTAGAAGTTATTGAGGTTTTAATCAAAGATGGACAAGAAATTCAGAAGAATGATCCTCTCATTACTATCGAAAGTGATAAATCTAGTGTAGAAATCCCCTCAACAGAAAGTGGAATAGTTTCTTCATTAAAAGTAAAAATTGGTGACAAGGTTTCTGAAGGCTCTGATATTTTAGAATTAGAGATTAAAGAGAAAGAAATTGAAAAAAAACTCTCAAACCCGCAACCAAAAATAATTAATAAAGAAAAAAAAGTAGAGGTTGAACAAAAATCTAATCCTCAAAACCTAATAGTAAAAGACTTCTCAGGAAAAACTGCAGCATCACCGAAAGTAAGAAAATTTGCAAGGGAATTAGGTGTAGATATTGATCGTGTGGACGGTAGTCAACGTCAAGGTAGGGTTAGTGAAAATGATATTAAGTTATTTGTGGCATCAAAAACATATGAAATTCCAAAACCTGAAATTAAAAACAATAAAAAACTTAAACAAGAATACGCACACTCTGATTTTGGGGAAGTAGAAATTAAGGATATCCCAAGGATTAAGAAACTTTCATCAAAATATTTAATGAATTCATGGACCAACATTCCTCATGTGACCAATCATGATGAAGCAGATATAACTGAATTAGAGGAATTTAGAACATCTTTAACCGATATATACACAGGCGAAAAAAAAAAAATTACACCTTTAGCCTTTATTGTTAGAGCTTTAACCGCTTCATTAAAAAAATTTCCAAATTTTAATAGTTCAATCGATGAAATTGATGAGGGTAAAATGACGGTAAAAAAATATTACCATATTGGTATTGCTGTAGATACACCTAATGGTTTAATGGTTCCTAAACTTAGAAATGCTGATAATAAAAATTTAAATATTATAAGTTCGGAACTAAAAAAATTAAGTGATCAATGTAGAAATCTTAAAATTGATAAAAAAGAATTATTCGGTGGTTCAATGACAATAACAAGTTTAGGCGGAATTGGAGGTTCTTTTTTTACACCAATTATAAATTTTCCTGAAGTTGCAATTTTGGGTGTAGGAAAATCTGAAAAAAAGCAAATCTTTTTGGACGGTAAATTTGTAACAAGAGTAATTTTACCTTTGTCTTTATCTTACGACCATAGAATAATTGATGGAGCTGAGGCAGCTCGTTTTAATAATGATTTAAAAGAAAATTTAGGTAAAAATTTTGCTTATAAGTTAGCTGTTTAATCCAAATTATGTCAAAAACTACATCACTTTTTAGCGCTTTACTTTGCACGTTTATTTGGGGGACTACATTTATTGCTCAGGATACTGGCATGGATGATATAGGCCCTTTTACTTTTAATGCGGTAAGATTTTTTGTTGGATTTTTAGCTATTATTCCTTTGGCAATTTTATTTGAAGTAAAAAAATTTAGATTAGAGTTTAAAATAGATTTAAAAACTTTTTTAGTTCTTTCGTTTTTAATTGGAGTATCACTTTTTTTGGGTTCGGCATTACAACAAGTTGCACTACTTTATACAGATGTCGCTAATGCCGCCTTTTTTACAATTTTTTACGTACCTATGGTTCCAATAATAATTTATTTTTATAGGAGGAAATCTCTACATTGGAGTGTGTGGCCATCAGTAATATTGTGTCTGATTGGAGGATATTTATTGACAAATTTTCAGGATGCAACTGTAAGACTTGGAGATAGTTTAGTAATTCTTGGTGCTTTATTCTGGAGTTCACATATTATTTTTACGGGTATAATTGTTACTAAATATAATTTACCTTTAACATTAGGAGCTATTCAAACTTTAATAGTTGCTTTGCTTTCATTTATAATCGGGCTCATCTATGAAGAGTTTGTAATCAGAAATATTATGAATGAAATTGATTCAATCTTGTATGCTGGAATTTTATCTGGTGGATTTGCTTTTGTATTACAGATTTATGCCCAAAAAAATATCACACCAGCTCCAGCAGCAATAATTTTTTCCTTAGAAGGAGTATTTGCAACAATAGCAGCATGGTTCTTATTAAATCAGTTATTGGGAATTAATAATCTTTTAGGTTGCTTTTTTATATTATGTGGAGTTTTATTATCTCAATTATTACCATTAATGAAAAAAACAATTTAGAGATATATTATCAAAAGTAAAATTATTCCTAAAAAAACTCTATAGATTACGAAAATATTTAAAGAAAAATTATTCACATATTTTAAAAAGTATTTAACTGTTATGAACGAAAATAAAAAAGATAAAACAATTGCAATAATTGATAAATAACTTATCTCTAAAGTTTCTTTAAATGCATCTGTGATACCAATTGAACTTGCACCAATTAAAGCTGGGATTGATAACAAAAAAGATATCTTAGTCGAGTCTACTCTATTGAAATTTAGAAACCGGGCAGCGGTTATCGTAATTCCTGCTCTGCTAACACCAGGAATTAGAGCTAGAATTTGAAATATCCCAATGAATATAATTGACTTTAAATTTAGGTTTTTAGATATATTTTTTTCTGTTTTGCCTTGATCTGAAAAATAAAGAATTAAACCAAAAAATAATGTTGTCCAAGCAATGATTTCTACATTTCTAACGAAATATATAAGATCACTAGAATGAAGTATGTATCCAAATATCATTAATGGAATTGAACCAACTATAATTAATCCTAAAAGTTTTTTATTATTCTTGAGATCAAATAGATCTTTTTTAAAATAAAACATGATTGCAAACAAAGAACCTAAATGCAGGCTAATATCTATTAATAAAGAGCTTGTTTTAAAATCATAGAAATTTGAAATTAAAATTAAATGTGCAGAGGAGCTTATTGGTAAAAATTCAGATATACCTTGTATTGCAGAGAGAATAAGAATTTCTATAAAATCTTGAAACATTAAAGTGTCGTAACTTAAAAAATATGTATTTTAAACAATTCGATTTAATCATATTAGGTATGCAAAAATTAAATTTTATATATTTTTAGCTTAATATTAATAATTTTAGGTCAAATTTACTGACCTAAATAATCCTTTTAATAATAAAAACAATATATAATTTGCCGTAAATTTTAAAATATATGACTGATAAAATGCTAAAATTTGTAAATATAGGTCAGCAAAATCCACCTAAAAGAGATGTTGGAAATAGGAAAGATGATTTTAATGAAATATATGATGATTTTATCACTAAGAAAGCTGAGGAGCAGTCAAGTAGATGTTCTCAATGTGGTGTCCCTTTTTGTCAAGTTCATTGCCCCTTGAGCAACAATATACCTGATTGGTTAAAACTGACTGCTGAGGGAAGATTAAAAGAAGCATACGAATTATCTCAAAGTACTAACAATATGCCAGAAGTTTGTGGAAGAATATGTCCACAAGATAGATTGTGTGAAGGAAATTGCGTCATAGAGCAATCAGGACACGGAACAGTAACCATTGGCTCAGTGGAAAAATATATAACTGATAATGCTTGGGAAAAAGGTTGGATTAAACCAATTTCAGTTAATCATGAAAAAGATCAAAGTGTGGGAATAATTGGTGCTGGTCCAGCTGGTTTGGCAGCTGCTGAACAATTAAGGAAGAGTGGATATAAAATTACTGTTTATGATCGTTACGATCGAGCGGGAGGATTACTGATTTATGGTATTCCAAATTTCAAATTAGAAAAACATGTTGTAGAAAGAAGAACAAAATTACTCAAAGAAGGTGGTATTGAATTTATTCAAAATTTTGAAGTTGGTAAAGATGCAACTCTTGATCAACTCAGAAAAAAACATGATGCAATTTTAATTGCAACAGGAGTATATAAACCCAGAGAAGTGAACTTACCTGGAAATGATTTAGAAAATATTTTTCCTGCTATGGAATTTTTAACAGCGTCAAATAAAAAAGGTCTAGGTGATGATGTAGAATTGTTTGATAACGGAACATTAAATGCAGAAGGAAAAGATGTTGTTGTAATAGGTGGTGGTGATACAGCAATGGACTGTGTAAGAACATCTGTGAGACAAAAAGCAAAATCTGTTAAATGTCTTTACAGGAGGGATAAAGAAAATATGCCTGGATCTGCTAGAGAAGTCTCAAATGCAGAGGAAGAAGGTGTGGAATTTGTTTGGTTATCAAGTCCTAAAGAATTTAAAGGAAAAAATAAAATTGAAAATCTAGTAGTTAATAAAATAAGATTAGGTGAACCAGATGAAACTGGAAGAAGAAGACCAGAAATCAAAGAGGGAGCAGATTTTGAAATAAAGACAGATATGGTAATTAAGGCCCTAGGATTTGATCCAGAAGATTTACCATTATTATTCGACTCTCAGGATTTGCAAGTCACTAAATGGGGAACTTTGAAAACTGACTTTGATACAATGGAAACTAACTTAAGGGGAGTTTTTGCTGCTGGAGATATAGTAAGAGGTGCATCTTTAGTTGTTTGGGCAATTAAAGATGGTCGAGATGCAGCCTCTTCAATTAAGACTTACTTAGAAAATATCGAATTTAAAAAGAATAAAGTTGCATAATGCTAAATTATAAAAAAAACTTGGAATTACTAACAAGAAATCATGTTTACTCTAAGGAAATGGAGCATGATGCATGTGGCGTAGGATTAATTGCATCCACTGAAGGAAAAAAATCTAGAGCAGTTGTTGAATACGGTATTGAGGCATTAAAAGCTGTTTGGCATCGAGGAGCTGTTGATGCAGATGGAAAGACAGGAGATGGAGCAGGGATTCATGTAGAAATACCAAAAGATTTTTTCATAGAAAAAATAGAGGTTACTGGCCATGATTATGATAATTCTGAAATTTGTGTAGGTATGATTTTTTTACCAAGAAATGATTACTCTGCACAAGAGAGTTGTAAGACAATTGTAGAGAGTGAGCTTACAAAAAATAACTTTAGCATTTATGGTTGGAGACAAGTACCAGTTAATTCTAAAGTTTTAGGAGAAAAAGCCTTTCAAACAATGCCAGAGATTATTCAGGTATTGTTTAAATCAAATGATCAAAATTTACTTGATAAAAATTTAGAAAGAAAAATTTATGAGACAAGAAAAAAAATTGAAAACAAAGCTTTTAATTTATCTCTAAATAATTTTTATGTTAGCTCTATAAGCTCAAAATCAATTATTTATAAAGGAATGTTTTTAGCTGAAGCTATCTCTGATTTTTACTTAGACTTAAAAGACAAAAGGTTCATTTCAAGATACGCAATTTTTCATCAAAGATTTTCAACAAATACAGCACCAAGCTGGAGTTTGGCTCAACCATTTAGAGCAGTAGCACATAATGGTGAGATTAATACATATAAGGGAAACAAAAATTGGATGAAAGTTCATGAGCAAGAAATGAGCAGTCCTCTTTTTGATGATGTAGATAATCTAAAACCAGTAATTCAAAAGGGTGTTTCAGACTCAGCAGCATTAGATAATGTTTTTGAATTATTAAATAAATCTGGACAACCTGCCCCATTAGCCAAATTAATGTTAATCCCAGATGCTTGGTCAAAAAAAAATAAAACATTACCCAAAAGTCATCAACAATTGTTTAATTTTCTAAATAGCACTATGGAACCTTGGGATGGACCTGCAGCAATTGCTGCAACTGATAATGAGTGGGTAATTGCAGCAAATGATAGAAATGGATTGCGACCTCTGAGATATGCAATCACGAAAGACAAACTTCTTTTTGCAGGTTCAGAGACAGGGATGATAGAACTTAATGAAAAAAAAATTTTGTCAAAAGGAAGACTTGGTCCAGGTGAAATTATTGGTGTAAGAATTGAAAAAGGTAAAGTTTTTTCTAATGATCAAATTAAAGACTACTTAGCTAAGGAGTATAAACATTTTAATTCTCAAATAATCGATTTAGATGAAAAATTAGTTATCTCAAATGAGAAAAATAATTTTGAGGGAGAAGATCTTAGAAGAAGACAACACACATTTGGGATTAGTATAGAAGATTTAGAGTTAATTTTACACCCAATGGCAGAGGATGCTAAAGAGGCTATTGGTTCAATGGGAGATGACACTCCTTTAGCAGTGCTATCAGACAAATATAGACCTCTTTATCATTTTTTTAGACAAAATTTTAGTCAAGTTACAAATCCACCTATCGACTCATTAAGAGAAAATAAAGTTATGAGTTTAAAAACAAGATTTGGAAATTTAGGCAATATATTAGATTTTGATACTTTAACTAAAGAAAATATTTATGTTTTGAATAGTCCAATATTATCTAATTCACAATTTAATAAATTTATAAACTTTTTTGGTAAAAACTCAGTATTAATTGAATGTACATTCTCTCATAAAGAAAATTTATTTAATTCTATTAAAAGAATTCAAAAAGAAGCTGAAATTGCTGTTCGTCAAGGTGCTACCCAATTGATTTTAAGTGATAAAGAAATCTCTCTAGATAAATTGCCAATGCCAATGTTATTGTGCGTAGGTGCAATTAATACTTTTTTAATAGAAAAAAAATTAAGAGGATATGTTTCAATTAATGTACAGTCCGGGGAGGCTCTTGACACACATTCTTTTGCTACCTTGATAGGAGTAGGTGCAACAACTATAAATCCTTATCTAGCTTTTGATAGTTTGTACCAAAGACATGAAAAAAAATTATTTGGTCAATTTAGTTTTGATGATTGTGTATCGAGGTATATAAAATCTGTAAATGCTGGTTTACTTAAGATAATGTCTAAAATGGGAATTTCTGTTTTAAGTTCTTATAGAGGTGGGTGTAATTTTGAAACAGTAGGTTTGAGCAGAACAATAGTTAATGAATATTTTCCAGGTGTAACTTCTAAAATTTCAGGAATTGGATTGATGGGTATTGAAAAAAAGATACATCAAATTCACGAGGAGGCATTTAAAAGTACGGATAATGTTTTACCTATTGGTGGTATTTATAGATATAGAAAAAATGGTGAAACACACCAATACCAAGGTAGATTAATTCATTTGCTACAAAGTGCTGTAGGATCCAACTCATATTCAGCTTATAAGAAGTATGTTGAAGGAATATATAATTTACCACCAATAAATCTAAGAGATTTAATTGATTTTAGAAAAAAAAAACTTGGACCACAAATAGATATTTCTGAAGTTGAACCGATTGAAAAAATTTTAAAAAGATTTGGAAGTGGAAGTATGTCTCACGGAGCATTATCAAAAGAGGCGCATGAAACATTGGCTATTGGTATGAATAGAATAAAAGGTGCTTCATGTAGTGGAGAAGGTGGAGAAGACGAAAGTCGGTTTAAAATAATGAGTGATGGAGATAGTGCAAATTCTAGAGTGAAACAAATTGCTTCAGCAAGATTTGGAGTGACAGTAAATTACTTAAATAATTGTAACGAGATTGAAATTAAGATTGCACAAGGAGCAAAACCAGGCGAAGGAGGACAATTACCTGGTTTTAAAGTTACAGAGGAAATAGCTAAATTAAGACATTCAACGCCAGGTGTGACTTTGATATCGCCACCTCCTCATCACGATATATACTCAATAGAGGATTTAGCTCAATTAATATACGATTTAAAACAAATTAACCCAAAAGCAAGAATTGGAGTTAAATTAGTTGCATCCTCAGGAGTAGGAACTATTGCAGCAGGTGTTGCTAAGGCAAACGCTGACATTATCCTAATTTCTGGTCATAACGGTGGAACAGGTGCTACACCACAGACTAGTGTGAAGTACGTTGGTATTCCATGGGAAATGGGTCTGACTGAAGCTAATCAAGTCTTGACGTTAAATAATTTGAGACACAAAGTTACACTAAGAACTGATGGTGGAATAAAAACTGGTAGAGACGTCGTAATAGCTGCAATGATGGGTGCAGAGGAATATGGTGTAGCAACAACGGCTTTAGTTGCCATGGGATGTATAATGGTTAGACAGTGTCATTCGAATACATGTCCTGTAGGTGTTTGTACTCAAGATGAAAAATTAAGAGAAAAATTTACGGGAACACCAGATAAAATTGTTAATCTTTTTACTTTTATTGCCACAGAGGTTAGAGAAATTCTAGCAGAGTTAGGATTCAAGTCGTTAAATGAGATAATTGGCAGAACTGATTTATTAATGCAAGTTAGTAAAGCTTCGCCAAATTTAGATGATTTAGATTTAAATCCTTTATTTGTGCAAGCGGATCCTGGAAATAATAAAAGATACTGTGAATTAACAGTTATAAATGAAGTGCCAGATACATTAGATCAAGAAATTTGGCCTGAAATTGAAAAATATTTAGATAACTCAAAAAAAATTGAAAGAGAATTTTTAATTAAAAATACCAATAGAGCTGTAGGAACAAGAATTTCACACCATTTATATAAAAAATACGGAAATGAAAAACTTAAAGAAAATTTTTTAAATTTAAATTTTAAAGGTTCTGCTGGTCAATCATTTGGTGCATTTGCTTTAAAAGGTTTAAAACTAAATCTTAAAGGAGACGCTAATGATTATGTTGGAAAAGGATTGTCTGGTGCAACAATAACTATTAAAATTCCTGATGAAAGTAATTTAATTTCAAATAAAAATACAATAATTGGTAATACAGTACTTTACGGAGCTACTTCTGGAAAACTTTTTGCAGCAGGTCAAGCAGGTGACAGATTTGCAGTAAGAAATTCAGGTGCAATAACAGTGATTGAAGGATGTGACTCGAATGGTTGTGAGTATATGACAGGAGGCACAGCTGTAATTCTTGGTGATGTAGGGGATAATTTTGCTGCTGGAATGACTGGAGGTATGGCATTTATTTATGATAAATCAAAAAGCTTTGATAAAAAAGTAAATCCAGAAAGTGTAGTTTGGCAAAATGTAGAAACCGATTATTGGAAGAAGTATCTTAAAGATTTAGTAAAAGAGCATTTTGAAGAAACAGAGTCATTTTTATCTGAAAATATAATTAAAAATTTTGATGAGGAAGTTGAAAATTTTGTACAAGTTTGTCCAAAAGAGATGATCGGTAAACTTCAATATCCAATAACTTCAAAATTAGATATTCAAGAAGTTAGTTAAATCATTAATTTAATTTCTTTTTTTATTATATTGAGCCATTTTGGTTTTGAAAGGCTATGATCACCACCTTTAATAATCACAAGTTTTTTTTCTGAATTCTTAAAAAGTCTTAAAATTTTCTTAGAGTAAATAATTGGTACAGACTCATCATTTTTTCCATGTATCATAGTTATCTTAATATTTTGCAGATAAGATTTATTAAAAATTCTATTTTTTCTTCCATCTTTTATTAATTGGTAGGTAATTGGATATTCATATTTTCCATGTCTTAAATTAATGACACCATTTTTTTTGATATCTCGTTGCATTTTTTTTGAAAACTTTTTCCACATTAATTTTTCTAAAAATTCAGGTGCAGATCCAATACCAACAAATCCAATAGTTTGTTTACTAAATTTTCTAATTAGGTTTAAAGTTATCCAAGCACCCATACTTGATCCAACAAAGATAATTTTATTTTTTTTTACAATTTTTTTTATCAAATAATTTGTTTGTTGGGTCCATTTTGAGATATTACCTTCAGTAAGTTTACCACTAGATTTACCATGCCCTGAATATTCTAATGCTAAAAATCCAAGTTTATTCTGTCTTGCAAAAGTATTAAGAGTCTTTGGTTTTTTTCCCTCTAAATCTGACATAAATCCATGTAGAAAAATCAGAAAAGTATTTTTTTTTTGAGAAATCTTTAAATATCTAATTTTTAGTAATTTATTTATTCTTATACTATTGAATTTAATCATAAAAGTTTATTAGTTAAATCTATTATTATATAATCATACCAAATGTCATCTAATTTAAAAGTTCTACAAGTTATTCCAAGGCTAGGATTTGGTGGAGCTGAAACTGGCTGTTATGATATTGCTCATTATTTACCTGAAAATAATTGTGAGTCATTTGTTGCAACTAGTGGAGGAGAATTAGTTAAATTTGTAAATAAAAAAAAAGTTAAGATTATTAAATTACCCGTTCATAGTAAAAATCCACTAATGATACTTTTAAACGCAATAATATTAATTGGAATTATTTTGTTTTATAATATTTCTATTGTTCATGCTCGAAGTCGCGCACCTGCATGGTCATGTTTATTTGCAACAAAACTTACGGGTAGAAAATTTGTTACAACTTATCATGGTACGTATAATTTCCGAGGTAAAATCAAAAAATTTTATAACTCAATTATGCTTAGATCAAATTTGATTATAGCAGGTTCGAATTTTATTTTTTCACATATAAAAAATAATTACTCTGAATTAATCAATGTTAAAAAGAAACTTTTAGTAATATTTAGAGGCATAAATGTTGATTATTTTGATCCCTCTACAAAAATTGAGGAAGATGAAAAAAAACTTTTAAATAACTGGGGATTAAATAGAGAAAAGAAAATTATATTAATGCCAGGCCGGCTTACTGCTTGGAAGGGACAAGAATTATTTCTCAACGCAATAAATTTAGTAAATATAGAACTTGGTTATGAGGCATTTTATGCTGTCATTTTGGGCAATGATCAAGGAAGAGATCAATATAAAAAAAAATTAATTGATTTAACTAAAAAACACAAAATTACTAACCAAGTAAAATTTTTTGATCATTGTGAAGATATGGCTTTGGCTTACAAAATTTCAGATATAGTAGTTTCAGCTTCTGTTGAACCAGAGGCATTTGGTAGAGTTTCTGTTGAAACTCAATCAATGCAAAAACTAATAATAGCTAGTAATATTGGTGGATCTAATGAAACAATTATCGATGAAAAAACTGGATTTTTATTTGAGTCTGGTGATCCAAAGTCATTAGCTAAACAAATTACGCGTGCTTTAACAATGGATGAAACCTCATTGAAAAAAATAGGCATTGAAGGTAGAAAAAACGTTATTAAAAAGTTTAATGTTGAAAAAATGTGTTTTTCTACTTATTCAGAGTATAAAAAATTAATTAATTAGATGGTTACAATTACATTACCAAATGGAAACACTTTAAATTTCCCAAAAAAAGTTACAGGGTTAGAAATAGCTGAAAAAATTAGTAAATCATTAGCTAAACAAGCATTAATAATGAGTGTTAATGGAGAACTAAGAGATTTATATTTCACTATAGACAAAGATAGCTCTGTAAAAATTTTTACCGCGAAAGATCCTGAGGGACTTGATGCAATTAGGCATGATACAACACATATAATGGCTATGGCTGTTCAAGAATTATTCCCAGGAACAAAACTAGCAATTGGCCCAGCGATAAAGGACGGGTTTTATTATGATTTTAGTCGTGAAGAACCTTTTACTCCTAAAGATCTTGAGAAAATTGAGATTAAGATGAAAGAAATAATAGAAAAAGATGAAAAAACTAGAAGAGAAGTTTGGGGGCGAGAAGAAACAAAAATACATTATTCTAAGCTTGGAGAAAAATATAAAGTTGAACTTGTTGATATGATACCTGAAAACAACGAAGTTTCCATTTATTATCATGGTGACTGGTATGATCTTTGCAAAGGTCCCCACTTATTATCAACTGGAAGAATTGGTAAATATTTTAAATTAACAAAAGTAGCTGGTGCTTACTGGCGCGGAAACTCTGAAAATGAGATGCTTCAAAGAATATATGGTACTGGATGGGCTTCACAAAAAGATTTAGATGATTATTTAAAAAGAATAGAAGAGGCAGAAAAAAGAGATCATAGAAAACTTGGTAAAGAAATGGATCTATTTCATTTTAGAGAAGAGAGTCCAGGATCTGTATTTTGGCATGAAAAAGGATGGGCATTATTTCAAAAATTAATCAATTATATGAGAGCAAGACAAGATGCAGCTGGATATAAAGAGGTTAATACTCCCGAGGTGTTGGATAGACAATTATGGGAGAAATCGGGTCATTGGGAAAAGTATCGGGAAAACATGTATACTTCTCAGACACCTGATGAAAAAATTTTTGCAATAAAACCGATGAATTGTCCTGGCCATATTCAAGTTTTCAATCAAGGTCTTAAGAGCTACAGAGATTTGCCCTTAAGAATTACTGAGTTTGGGAAAGTTCACAGATATGAGCCATCTGGAGCTCTTCATGGATTATTAAGGGTAAGAGCTTTTACTCAAGATGATGCACATATATTTTGCTCTGAGGATCAAATTACAAGTGAGTGTCTGGAGGTAACTAATTTAATTTTAAGTATTTACAAAGATCTAGGTTTTGAAAATGTAATACTTAAATATGCTGATAGACCTGAGGTAAGAGTTGGAGAAGATAAAGTTTGGGACAAAGCAGAAGCATCTCTACTTGAAGCAGTAAAAGCATCTAAATTAGAATATAGCATTAATAAAGGTGAAGGTGCATTTTATGGTCCAAAAATTGAATTTGTTTTAAGAGATGCGATTGGAAGAGACTGGCAGTGTGGAACTTTACAAGTAGATTTAAATCTTCCAGGCAGACTAGACGCTTCATATGTAGATAAAGATGGCACAAAAAAAGTTCCTGTAATGCTTCACCGTGCTTTATTTGGATCATTAGAGAGATTTATTGGAATTTTGATAGAAAATTATGCAGGAAAATTTCCTTTTTGGATATCACCTTTACAAACAGTGGTAATTCCTATCTCAGAAGATTTTAATGATTATGCAAAAAAAGTATCTGATCAAATTAAACAAGCAGGCATGAGCTCATTTGTTGATTTAAAAAATCATAATTTAAATTATAAAATAAGAGATCATTCTTTAGCTAAGATACCGATTTTATTAATTTGTGGTAAAAAAGAAGTTGACTCTAACTCAGTAACCATTAGAAGATTGGATTCTAATAGACAAGAAAATATGGAACTAAAAAAATTCTTAAAAACATTCTCTGCTTTGAACAAAGTATCTCAAAATTAAGTGGCAGATTTTAAACAAAATTATTTTCAAAGAAGAACCAAAGATCGTGGGCCGCGATACAATAACAGAATTTCATCACCTGAAGTGCAAGTAATTACCAGCGATGGAGAAAATTTAGGAACTTTAAATACTAATGAAGCAATAACAATGGCAAAAAATCAAGGTCTTGATTTGATTGAAATAGCTCCAAATGCAAATCCGCCGGTATGTAAAATAATGGATATGGGAAAGTTCAAGTATGATGCTCAAAAAAAAGCAAACCAGGCAAAAAAGAAACAAAAAATTATATCTCTAAAAGAGATTAAGATGAGACCAGTTACAGAGACACATGATTATGAATTTAAGGTTAAAAATGCAAAAAAATTTATAGCTAAGGGAGACAAAGTAAAGTTTACAATTAGATTTAAAGGACGTGAACTTCAGCACTCTCATTTAGGAAATGAACTTATGAGCAAAATTAAAGAGGATATGAAAGATATAGGAAAGGTAGAATTACATCCAAAATTTGATGGCAAACAAATGATAATGGTTATTCAGCCTTTATAGGCTTTAATAGAGGTTGTAAAATATTATCATTCTTTGTATAACCTCGCTCAATTATGCCAAAATTAAAAACAAAAAGCTCAGCAAAAAAAAGATTTAAAATTTCAGCAAGGGGAAAAGTGATTATGTCTCAAGCTGGAAAAAGACATGGCATGATTAAGAGAACAAATTCTCAGATTAGAAAATTAAGGGGCACTACAACGATGTCAAAACAAGACGGTAAAATTGTAAAATCGTATATGCCATACAGTTTAAGAGGTTAAAATGGCAAGAGTTAAAAGAGGCGTAACTAGCAGAGCAAAGCATAAAAAAGTTTTTAAAGCTGTAAAAGGTCAATGGGGCAGAAGAAAAAATACAATTAGAGTTGCTAAACAAGCAATGGAAAAGGCAATGCAGTATGCCTATAGAGATCGTAGAAACAAGAAAAGAGATTTTAAATCTTTATGGATACAAAGAATAAATGCTGGCGTGAGAGCAGAAGGTCTTACTTACTCTAAATTTATTAATGGATTGAATAAGTGTGGTATAAAAATTGACAGAAAAATTCTAGCTGAGATAGCTTATGATAGCCCACAGGCCTTTAAAATTATAGTCCAAAAAGCACAATCTGCATTAAATTAATCTTCGCTATTGTTTTATTTCCCTGAAGAAATAATCTGTGAAAATGTCAGATCTTAAAAAAATAAAAGAAGAATTTTTATCAAAACTTAAAAAGAAATTAAATTTCTCAGAAATTAATCAAATCAAATCTGATTTATTTGGTAAAAATGGATTAGTTTCGTTGCAATTCAAAAAAATTGGAACGTTAGCTGAGTCAGAGAGAAAAAAATTTGCCTCTGATCTTAATATAATCAAAGATGAATTGCAGAGTTTGATCAATTCAAAAATGGATGAAATTCAAAGTGCTGAGATTAATGAAAAGCTTGAAAAGGAGAAAATTGATATCACTTTACCTGAGAGACCATTTCTAAAAGGTAAAATTCATCCAGTATCACAAACAATTGATGAAATATCATCTATCTTTTCTGAAATAGGTTTTAGTGTCGAGGAAGGTCCTGATGTCGAAAATGAATATAATAATTTTACAGCATTAAATACCCCTGATAATCATCCTGCGAGAGATATGCACGACACATTCTATCTTGATGAAAAAAAAGAAAAATTACTGCGTACACACACTTCTCCTGTTCAAATAAGGACTATGCTAAAAAGCAAGCCACCTTTTAAAATTATCGCACCTGGAAGAACTTATAGATCTGATAGTGATCAAACGCATTCTCCAATGTTTCATCAAGTCGAAGGTCTTTATATTGATAAAGATGTAAACATGGGTCATTTAAAAGGTTGTTTGAATTACTTTATCAAAGAGTTTTTTGAGGTAGATAAAATTAAAATGAGATTTAGACCGAGTCATTTCCCTTTCACAGAACCTTCTGCAGAAGTTGATATAGGATACAAAATTAAAGATGGGAGAATAATAATAGGAGAGGGTGATAAATGGCTTGAAATTTTAGGATGTGGAATGGTTCATCCTAATGTCTTAAAAAATGTAAAAGTTAATCCATCAAAATTTCAGGGATATGCATTTGGTATAGGAATAGATAGATTGGCTATGCTAAAATATGGAATTAATGATTTAAGATCTTTTTTTGATTGTGATTATAGATGGTTAAATCATTATGGGTTTGATCCTTTAGACGTGCCAACAAATTATAGAGGCTTGAGTAGATGAAGATCACATTTGATTGGCTAAGAGATCATTTAAAGACAAATTTAAAAGAAAAAAATCTTTTAAACCAACTCACGAATATTGGACTAGAGGTCGAAAGTGTAGAAAATTTATCTGCAGAGAATGAGTTATTTAAAGTAGCAAAAATCATTAAAACCGAGAAACACCCTAATGCAGATCGACTTAAAGTCTGTGATGTTGACATTGGAAATAAAAATATAAAAAAGGTTGTATGTGGGGCTTCGAATGCAAAAGAGGGATTAATTACCGTTTATGCTCCTCCTGGCGCAATCATTCCTAAGACTAAAACAAAACTAGTAGTAGCTAAAATCAGAGGTATTACTTCTTATGGAATGCTTTGTTCTGAGTCTGAATTAAATTTATCAGATAAAAAAGATGGTATCACAGAATTGTTGAAATCTAAATATGAAAGAAATATTGGTAAAAATTTCTTTTCAAAGTCAAAAACAAATATTATTGATTTATCAATTACGCCAAACAGACCAGATTGTTTAGGTATTAGAGGAATTGCTAGAGATCTTGCTGCCTCTGGTTTTGGTAAATTAAAAGATATAAAAAAAGAAAAGATTAAATCAAAGATAAAACAAACTCTTAAAGTAAAAATTAATAAAGAGAAAAAACAAGGATGTAGTATTTTTGGAAGTTGTTTGATTACAAACGTTAAAAATACAGAAAGCCCACAATGGTTAAAAGATAAATTGGTTTCTGTTGGTCAAAAACCAATTTCCGCAATTGTTGATATAACCAACTATGTTATGCTTGATATCAATCGACCATTACACGCATATGATGTAGATAAAATTGAAAAAGGTATAATTGTTAGAAACTCTAAATCTGGTGAAGAATTTACAGCCTTAGATAACAAAAAATATAAATTAGAAAATGGCATGTGTGTTATTAGCGATAATAAAGGCGTTTTAGGATTGGGAGGAATTATTGGAGGAACAAGGTCAGGTACAGAATTTGATACAAAAAATATATTATTAGAATCTGCTTATTTTGACCCTATATCAATAAGAAAAACTGCTAAAAAGTTAAATCTTGATACAGATGCAAAATTTAGATTTGAAAGGGGCATTGACCCATTTTCTATCGAGGATGGTTTAAATAAAGCAGCTTCTCTAATTAAAGAAATATGCGGTGGTGAAATAAGCAAAATAGATGTTCAAAAATTTGAAAATTTTAAAAATAAAATTATCAAGTTTGATCCTAATTTGTTTGAAAAGGTATCAGGTTTTAAAATTTCCACCAAAGAAATGTTTAAAGTGTTAGAAGATCTTGGTTTTAAATTGAAAAAAGAGAGAAAATATTTGAAATTAACTATTCCATCATGGAGACCTGACATTTCACAAGAAGTTGATATTGTAGAGGAATTGGTGAGAATCATTGGTTATGACAAAATAAGCACTATAGACCCAATTAAAGAAAGAACAAAATCTACTTTAACGCAAACTCAAAAGTTATTTCATTTCTTACAGAGATCGATCGCTTCCAAAGGCTATTTGGAAACAATTACTTGGTCATTCACTGACGCAAATTACAATAATTATTTTAAAGATAGATTTAAAGAAATTAAGATAATAAATCCTATTAGTTCCGAATTAGGAGTTTTAAGAAATTCTATATACTCAAATTTAATAATGTTTATGAGCAAAAATCTTGATAGAGGATTTAAAGATCTATCAATCTTTGAAATAGGTCCAGTTTTTACTGGCTCTAATCCTGGCGAACAAAATACAATCATTTGTGGATTATCGGCAGGTAAAAAATCTAGATTATCCTGGATTGAAAAAGAAAGAAATTTTGATGTATTTGATGCAAAAAAAGATGTAGTTCAGACATTGGTTGAAGCAGGCTATAACTCTGATAAGTTTTTTATAGATAGTGAGACACCTAATTATTATCATCCTGGTAAATCAGGTAGATTATTTTTAAATGAAAGAAAAGACCAAGTAGCCGCGTATTTTGGTGAAATTCATCCCAATATTTTGAAGAAAATTGATGTAAAAACAGACTCACTAATAGGATTTGAAATTTATTTAGATAATTTAAACTTACCAAAAAAATCATTAAATGATCAAAAAACAAAGTTTGTTATTTCAGATTACCAAAAATCAGAACGAGATTTTGCGTTTGTTGTAAATAAAGATGTAAACGCTCAAGACTTAATTAATACCATTTCTAATATAGACCAAAATTTAATAAGCAATATAAAAGTTTTTGATGTTTATGAAGGCGACAATATTCCTGAAAATCAAAAATCAATAGCAATTAATGTAACAATCCAATCTTTTGATAAAACATTAAATGATAACGATTTGGAAAAAATTAATAATCTTATTATAAAGACAGTTGAAGATAAGACTGGTGCTAAAATAAGATCCTAAAACTTTAATGAATACAATTGATAATATAAGAAATTTTTCAATAATTGCTCATATTGACCATGGCAAATCAACAATAGCTGATAGAATTATTCATAGGTGTGGTGGTTTAAGTGAAAGAGAAATGAAGGCACAGGTTTTAGACTCAATGGACATTGAAAGAGAAAGAGGAATAACTATCAAAGCTCAAACAGTAAAACTTAACTATAAGGCAAAAAATGGAAAAGATTATATTTTCAACATCATAGATACTCCCGGACATGTTGACTTTAGTTATGAAGTAAGTAGATCACTTTATGCATGCGAGGGTTCGATATTAATTGTTGATAGCACCCAAGGGGTTGAAGCACAAACTTTAGCAAATGTTTATCAAGCTTTAGATATTAATCATGAAATTATTCCAGTATTAAATAAAATTGATTTACCAGCATCAGATTTAGATAGAACTAGTAAACAAATTGAGGATGTTATCGGCATTGATACGCAAAATGCAATTCCATGTTCAGGTAAAACT
This sequence comes from uncultured Pelagibacteraceae bacterium, assembly GCA_902629695.1. Taxonomy (GTDB): domain Bacteria; phylum Pseudomonadota; class Alphaproteobacteria; order Pelagibacterales; family Pelagibacteraceae; genus Pelagibacter. Next base: position 90,067 of record CACORY010000001.1, read on the forward strand.
GGGGAGGGGATAGATGATATTTTAGAACAAATAGTAAATCAATTACCTGGGCCAAAAGGAAATTTAGAAAAAGATTTAAAATGTTTATTGGTTGATAGTTGGTACGATACATACCTTGGAGTGGTAATATTAGTCAGAGTAATAAACGGTAAAATTATTAAAAATATGAGAATAAAAATGTTATCAACAAATCAAGATTATGTTGTTGAAAAAGTTGGTGTGTTCACACCTAAACCAAAAGATATTAATGAATTAAATGCTGGTGAAATTGGTTTTATAACTACGGGTATAAAAGTTCTATCTGAGACAAAAGTAGGAGACACTATTTGTGATGCGTCGAAACCAGTTATCGAAGCTCTACCAGGATTTAAACCAAGTAAACCTGTTGTTTTTTGTGGACTTTTTCCAGTTGATAGTTCTGAATATCAAAAACTTAAAGATGGCTTAGCTAAATTACAATTAAATGATGCAAGTTTTTCATACGAAGCCGAGTCTTCTTCTGCTCTAGGATTAGGTTTTAGATGTGGATTTTTAGGTTTACTCCATCTTGAGATAATTACAGAAAGGCTAGAAAGAGAATTTGATGTAAATTTGCTTACAACAACCCCTGGCGTTGTTTATAAAGTAAACTTAAATAATGGAAAAATAGTTGATTTACAAAATCCCTCAAGTTTACCTGATCCTACACACATCAAATTTATTGAGGAGCCATGGATTAAAGCAACGATAATAACACCAGATGAGTACTTAGGTTCAATAATAAAATTATGTCAGGATAAAAGAGGAATACAGACTAATTTAAGTTATTCGGGAAATAGAGCAGTGTTAACTTACGAATTACCATTGAATGAAGTCGTATTCGATTTTAATGATAGAATAAAGTCAATGACTAGTGGATATGCAAGTTTTGATTATGAGATAATTGGTCATAGAGAGGGTGATTTAGTAAAACTTGGAATACTGGTAAATGGGGAACCTGTTGACGCATTAGCTATGATGATACATAAAGATTTTGCTCAAAGAACTGGAAGAGAAGTGTGTGAAAAATTAAAAGATTTAATCCCAAGACATAATTTTATGATACCAGTACAAGCAGCCATAGGGGGTAAAATTATTGCTAGAGAAACAATTAAAGGTTTTAAAAAAGATGTTTTAACAAAAATTCACGGCGGAGGTGCTACTGACAGAAAAAGAAAACTTTTAGAAAAACAAAAAAAGGGCAAGGCAAAGTCAAAACAATTTGGAAAAGTTGAGATACCCCAAGAAGCATTTATTGGAGTTTTAAAAATAAATAAAGAAAAATAGTAAATGAAAAAAAAAATTGATTGTATAACTTTTTTTGATAACAATTTTATGTTTGACTTCAGATATAATGTGCTAAAAAATTATGTAGATAAGTTTATTGTTTGTGAATCGTTATATGATCATAGAAATAACAAAAAGGGAATAAATTTTGATCCAGAAAAAAAATATATTAATGATCCACAAATTTTACATATAGTTATAGAAAAGCCATTTCCAAAGAATACTAATGCTTGGCAAAACCAAGCAATTCAAAGAGATTACATTATTAAGAAATTAAATTTTGCTGAAGATAACGATTTTATTTTTTTTTCTGATCCTGATGAAATCTTAAATCCTGAAGTATTAAAAAATTTTGATTTAAAAAAAAAATATGGAATATTTTTACAAAGATTTTTTAATTATAAGTTTAATATATTTAATTCATACGAAAGTCCTTGGGAGGGAACAAAAGTTTGCAAAAAAAAAGATTTGAAATCAATCGATTTTATGCGTGAAAAAGTAAGAAAAAAAAATCTTATATACAAGTTTTATAGATTTGATAAAGAAAAAAATATTCAAATTTTTGAAAATGCTGGATGGCATTTTAACAATATTATGTCACCAGAAATGATATCAAAAAAATTGAAAACATTTGCTCATAATGAATACAGCTCAGAGGAATTTTCATCTGTTGAGACAATTAGAGCCAAGATTAAAGAAAAAATTGATTTATTTAATAGAAATGAAAAATATGAAGTAGTTAAAATTGATGAAGGTTTTCCTAAATATTTACTAGATAATTTGTTAAAATTTAAAGATTATATAGCTAATTAAGCAAAGGAGAGGTGGCCGAGTGGTTGAAGGCGCACGCTTGGAAAGCGTGTATAGGGGAAACTCTATCATGGGTTCGAATCCCATTCTCTCCGCCATATATAATTAACATATTCTTAATTATCAAAAAAAGTAATTTGGCAAGTCGTTGTTTTAAAATTCTTTTTAAACCAATAAGGCATAAATCTTTCAGCTAAAAATCCATAAATTCTTTTTTTTTCATACCCTTCAAGGTTAAAATTCTTAAATTCATTTTCACATTTAAATAACCAAGGAAATATTTCATTATAGAATTGATGTAAAATTTTTGTATTTTTACAAATAAACATATTGTAAGGATTAAGTTCATATCTATTTAAAAATTCAATAAAGCCATTTTTATCATTTTCAGAAAGAAGACTTAAAGATTTTTCCAAAAAAAAGGATCCATGAAAAATTTTAAATTGATCCATTAGGCTGTTATTTTTAAATAAAACTTTTGGATTTTTTATTACTTCAAAGATATTTTTTTTTATTAATTTTAGATTTTTAATCTTTTTGAAAATTAAAGGTTCACCCAGAATAACGTCATAATTATTCCACTGGGATTCTTTTTTTTTTATTATAAATTTATTTAAATCATCGAAGGAATGAAATTTCTCTACAACATTTTTAGTCCAAAACCTTCTATAAGTGCAAAAACCAATCCATTCATTATAGTTTTTTTCAATAATGTTATTTTTCCACAAATTATAATGAAAAGTATATTCACCAAAATTTGGATTTTTTTCAGAAATATTGTTTTCCCCTTTATCGTTTAACCATTTGGACCCAAACGTTTCTTTGCCAAGACCAACTGGAATTAAATCAAGTTTTTTTAGTTGATCATAATTTTTATTGTATATAGATAAACAAAAAATTTTCATAAGAAATATTGATAGTATAAGGTATAAGTGATTTTAAATTATATTTATATTAAAAACTATACAAGTGAATAATAAAATAACCGTTATATTAACACTATATAAAACACCGATCGAAAAATTAAACAATTTAAATTGTTATAAAAAATTACCTTTAATAATATTTGAACAGGAAGGAAGTATTAAGTCAAAAAAAAGAATTAAGAGAAACTTAAAAAGAAATTTCAAATATTTCTATTCTAACAAAAACATTGGACTAAGTAGAGCTTCGAATTTTTTACTTAAAAAAGTTAGAACTGAATATATGCTTTTCACACAGCCTGATATAATTATCGATAATAATTCAATTTTGAATTTAGCGAAAATTTTTAAAAAAAATAAGAATATCATTTTTGTTACTCCAACAATTTCAGAAAAATTTAAAAATTTAAGAAAAAAAAGAATTATTTATAAAAATAAAATTAAAGCAGCATGTATGATGTGTAACGTAAAAAACCTAAAAAAGATTGGTTTTTTTGATGAGGATTACTTTTTGTATTGGGAAGATATTGATCTAATGAAAAAAGTTAATAGTTTCAAATACAAAATGGTCATTGTGGGTAATGTTTTTGCAAAACATATGAGCAGTCAATCTTCTGAGAATAATTTGAAAACTGAGTATCTTAGAAGATCAAATTTTATTTATGGCGAATTAGTTTTTGATTATAAACACAGAAAACTAAGATTCATAAAGATTTTTAGAAAAATTTTACAGAATTTAATCTTTTTTTTCTTTAATATAGTTAAATTTCAATTAAAGAAAAGCTTTATTAATTTATCAATTATTTTTGGAATATTTAAATTCTTTTTATATTATTTAAAAAAATAGTTTATGAAAAAATTTTTAGATTTAGGTTTTCAACCACTTGCAAATTCTTATTTAGACCAAAAGAATTTGAACAAAAGAGAAAAAAAATTCAATTTACAAGTCTCATTTAATCCTAAAAATTATCTTGTTTCTATTCTAAATACCGTTTCAAAAGAAAAAATGTTTAATGAAAAATATCCTTATAAATCTTCTGAGTCATTTACAATGAGAAATTCTTTTAAAAAATTTTCATATAAAATTAAAAAAAGATTTAAACCAAATCTTGTACTTGAAATTGGAAGCAATGATGGCGCTTTTATCTCTAATTTTAATAAAAATATGATTATTGGGGTTGAGCCATGTAAAAATCTAGCACAAATAACCAGACGAAAAGGATATAAGACTTTTGCTGAATATTGGAATGTGAATTTAGCAAAGAAAATTACTAAAAAAGATAAAGTTGATATAATTTATTCAGCTAATACCTTAAGTCATATTAAAAATTTCTCAGAGATATTTAAAGCTGTAAATATTTCTCTTAATCAAAATGGTGTCTTAATTTTAGAGGACCCGTCACTTTTGGAATGTTTAAAAAAAGTTGCCTATGATCAGTTTTATTGCGAACATATCTATGTTTTTTCATCAATTGCATTACAAAAGATACTAAATAATTATAACCTTGAGATTTTTGATATTGAGAACACTTCTACGCATGGTGGATCTAATAGATATTTTATAAAAAAAAAAACAAATCAAACTTATAAAATCAATAAAAGAGTTAATAAAAATTTTGCAAATGAAAAAAAATTTGGACTACATAAATTCTCAACATATAAGAATTTTGCAAAAAAGGTAGCTTATTCAAAAATAAAACTTAATGAAATATTTGAGAATTTAACTAAAAAAAATAAAAGAATAATTGGCTATGGAGCAACAGCTAAATCTTGTACAGTATTAAATTATTGTAAAATTAAAAAGGGAACCATTGAATATTTTTATGACACTACTTCTTTTAAGATAAATAAATATTTACCAGGTACAAAAATAAAAATAAAAAAATACAAAGAATTAAGCAAAAAAGATGTAGACTACGTCTTTTTAGGAGCATGGAATTTTAAAGATGAAATTTTTAGAAAAGAAAAGAAATTTATTAAAAGTGGTGGAAAATTCATTACTCATATTCCAATTCCTAAAGTTTTATAAATTGATCAAAACTTAATCCAGCTTTATCTTTTTTAGATAAAATAGGTTTTTTTATAGGCCATTTAATATTTAAAAATTTGTCATTCCACTTGATAGTAGTTTCACTTTTTTCATCTCTGTAGTTTGAACATTTATAATAAACACCACAATTTCTTGATAGACATAAAAAACCATGTGCAAAATTTTCAGGAATGAAAAGTGAAAAATCTGAATTCTGTGAAATTTCAATTGCAAAATATTTACCAAAAGTTTTAGATTTTTTTCTTAAATCTACGACTACATCTAAAATTTTTCCATGAACAACAGAAATGATTTTTGCTTGACTTTTATTTAATTGGAGATGTAGTCCTCGTATTGTATTTTTTTTGGAAAAAGAAAAACAATCAAATACAAATTTTTTCTTTAGCAATTTATTTTTTTCTACTTCTTTAAAATAACCTCTGTTATCTTTATAAATGTTGGTTTTTACAAGAACTAAATCTTTTATCTTTGTTTTAACTATTTTCATTTAAAAATATATTTTCAATTTTTTCTCTGATTCTTATATCAGGTTTCCACTTAGGCAAAATCTTAATAGAATTTTTTTGAGGTTTTATTAGTCTATTTTGTAAAAACTTAATTTTTATCTTTTTTTTGGAATTATTATTTATCGATTTTATTAAACTTTTAATCTTTACATTTTTATGATTCTTTAAGCAATAGGTTCCACTTTTTACATTGTGTTTTATAATTGTATATATTGCATTAATAATATCATTTACATGAATAACATTTAACTCCAAATTTTTTGAATTTATTGTTGTAATCTTATTATTTTTAAAATTTTCAAAAAGTGTAGGAATTAATTTTTGCCGGTGATCATTTTCGAAAAAACTTTCATATAATTTTAAATTATAAAATCTCATTTTTTTATTCTTAAAAGCATAGTAATTTAAAATCATTTCAAAAGATGATTTTGTAGAAGCGTAAAAATTTTTAGGAGTATGATTTAGTCCATCTAAATGTTGCATCATTGTCCCGAAATTAATAAATTTTTTTACATTACTGGAAATTGTATCTAAAACTATGGATGGAAAAGTTATATTTGAATCTATAAATTCTGGTATTTCAGAATTTAAATGGGAATTTTTGTAAAGTGTTGCAAAATTTACTACTAAGTCGAAATTTTTATTTCTTAATTTTTTTTCAATATCACTTTTTTTTGAAAAAAAAATTGATTTATAAGATTTTGGAAATAATTTTTTTAATCTTAGTAATTTGCTATTTTTTTTGTGTTTTGTTCTTAAAATATCTACTACATAGTATTTTTTATTTAATGCATCCTTTAAAAATATATGCCCAATAAATCCTGATGATCCTGTTATTAAAATTTTTTTTTTCAATTTATGATATCTTTTAAATAAGAGCTATATTCGCAATTTCCATAAAATTTTATGTTTTCTTTTATTTTATTTTTGTTAATCCATTTTTTTAAAAGGGAGATCTCTTCAAGACATGCAATTTTTATTCCTTGAACTTTTTCAACAGATTTCACATAATTTGTAATATTACTTAAATCTTCAATTTTACCTGCATCAGACCAAATAGCTCCTCTACCTATTAATTCATATTTTAATCTGTTTCTCTTTTTATATTCTTTTATGAGATCAGTTATTTCTAATTCTCCTCTAGATGATTTTTTCAGTTTACTAGAATAAATGGAAACATTTTTATCAAAAAAATATAATCCCGTTATTGCATTTCTTGATACGAATTTTTTGGGTTTTTCTACAATTTTTTCAATCTTTCTATTACTAATTTTAGCCACTCCATAGTTTTCGGGTGTTGAAACTTCTTTTAAGAATATTGTCGCTCCAGATTTATGTTTTTTTGATTTTTCAAGCTTTTGAGTTAAGCTTTGGCCGTAAAAAAAATTATCCCCTAAAATCAATGCAACATTTTCATTATTGATGAAAGATTTACCTAAATTAAATGCATCAGGTAAGCCTCTAGGTTTATCTTGAATTTTATAACTAATATTAATTCCATACCTTGAACCATCTCCTAATAAGGTCTTAAAATTATTAACTTGTCCAGGATTAACGATCATTAAAATTTTTCTAATATTAGCTAACATCATTATTGAAAGAGGATAAAAAATCATAGGCTTATCATGAATAGGTAAAAGTTGCTTGTTAACAGATTTTGTTAATGGACTTAGTCTTGTCCCTGTACCACCCGCTAAAATTATACCTTTTTTAATCATTAAGTTTTGTAAATACCCAACATATATGAAAACTTCTGTATTTAAATAGTATAATTTATGTTATTATTAATCTTTCCAAAAAAATGAAAAATAATAACTATCAAGCTGACTCAATTAAAGTTCTGAAAGGTCTAGAAGCTGTCAGAAAAAGACCTGGTATGTATATTGGTGATACAGATGATGGTACTGGCCTACACCACATGGTTTATGAGGTTGTCGATAACTCTATTGATGAGGCTTTAGCTGGTCATTGTAAGAATATAGATGTAACAATAAACAATGATGGTACCGTAAGTGTAGAAGACGATGGAAGAGGTATACCTGTTGATATTCATAAAGGTGAAAAAAAATCAGCCGCGGAAGTTATAATGACCCAATTACATGCAGGTGGTAAATTTGACCATGATTCTTATAAAGTTTCAGGAGGACTACACGGTGTTGGAGTTTCTGTTGTTAATGCTTTATCAGAAAAATTAAAATTAGAGATTAATAGAGATGGAAAAAAATATTTTATTGAATTTAAAAATGGTGAAGCTAAATCTCCATTAAAAGCTATAGGAAAATCAAAAGAAACAGGAACAAGAATAACGTTCTTACCTTCAAAAGAAGTATTCTCATCAATTAAATTTAATGGAAACATACTAATTAAGAGAATGCGGGAATTAGCATTTTTAAATAAGGGTATCAAGATAACCTTTACTAATGATAGTGAGAAGAAAAGTAAATCGAATGAATTTAAGTATGATGGAGGTATTGTAGAATTTGTAAATTTTTTAGATATAAAAAGGGATGTTTTAAAAAATAAAAATGATAACGATCTTTTTAAAAAACCAATTTTTATTGATGGAAAAAAAAATGATATTGAGATTGAATGCTCATTAAAATGGAATGCAACTTATACAGAGGACGTATATCCATACACAAATAATATATATCAAAAAGATGGAGGCACCCATTTATTGGGTTTTAGAAGTGCTCTCACGAGAGTTATAAATAAATATGCTAATGAACACAATTTATTAAAAAAGAATAAATTAACAATTTCAGGTGATGATATTAAAGAAGGGCTAACCTGTGTGTTATCAATAAAAATACCTGATCCTAAATTTTCATCTCAAACTAAAGATAAACTTGTTTCTTCGGAAGTAAGAATGATTGTTGAAACAGTAATCAATGAAAAATTGTCTATTTGGTTTGATCAAAATCCATCAATTGCAAAAATTATTTTATTTAAGATTATTCAAGCAGCACTAGCAAGAGATGTTGCACGTAAAGCAAGAGAAAGTGTTAGAAGAAAAGGAGCAATTGAATTAAGTGGTTTACCTGGTAAATTAGCTGACTGTCAAATTGGAAAACAAGAGGGAACTGAATTATTTATTGTTGAGGGAGATTCAGCTGGTGGATCTGCAAAACAAGGACGTAACAGAACTAATCAAGCCGTGTTACCGTTGAGAGGAAAAATTTTAAATACTTATGTTGAGGATTTAAAAAAAAATAAAAATGGTAATGGAAATAAAAATGGTTCAGATTATAGAACAAGAGCTTTATCAAAAATGATTTCTTCCAATGAAATCTTAACACTTATAAATGCACTTGGTTTAGATCCAAAGGCTCAAGAAATTGATTTAAAAGACTTAAGATATGGAAAAATAATTATAATGACTGATGCCGATGTGGATGGTTCTCATATTCGTGCGTTACTATTAACTTTTTTTAATAATAAACCATTCAATAAGCTTATTGAGAGTGGCCATGTCTTTTTGGCCCAACCACCATTATTTAAAATAAACAAAGGATCAAAAGGCGTTTATATTAAAGATGAAAAAGACTTAGAAAGCTACATTGTTGATAACAATAAAGATTTTAAAAAAATAAAAAAAGGTTCAAAAGAATATTATAAAAGTTTGGAAAATGAAAAATCAAGAATGAATATTCAAAGATTTAAAGGTCTTGGAGAAATGAACCCAGAGGAATTATGGAACACTACTTTAAATCCAGAAACAAGGAATTTATTGAAAGTCCAATATTCTAAAGATAACCAAAAAGACCAAAAATTAATTCATACTTTAATGGGAAGCGATGTAGGGTTGAGAAAAGATTTTATTATTTCTAATGCAATTAATGTTCAAAATCTTGATGTGTAAAAAATGAAGTTCTTTGAGACTTCTAAATATTATTCATTAAAAAAGTCTACATATGTTACTTTAAGATGGATAGGTATAATTGGACAGCTTTTTTCAGTTTATTTTGTTTACTTTTATTTAAATTTTAATTTTAATTTTATTTATTCAAATTTAATAATTTTAATAGGAGTTTTAAGTAATTTATTTCTAATTATTTTTTATGTAAAAACTCAAATCTCAGATAGATCAGCGTTAATTTTTTTATTAATTGACATTTTTCAATTAGGTGGATTAATTTACTTGACAGGTGGAGTTGTAAATCCTTTCATTATTTTTATAATTATTCCAAGTGTTTTTGCTTCCTCTAATTTAGGCCTAAGATCAAATTTATTTTTGGTTATAACCACTATTTCATTAATCATATTTTTAACTTTTTATTCCATGGATTTACCTGCTCCATTGAGTGATCATTTTCATGTTGATCCTTATTATTATTATTCAATACCTTTAGCGTTAATAATTGCTTTAGTTTTTCTTAATTATTTTGCAATTATTTTTGGTTCAGAGTCAAGGTTAAGAAAAGAAGCTTTAAATAAAATGGAGGAGATAATGGCTCAAGAACATGAAATGTTATCCTTAGGAGGTCAAGCGGCTGCTGCAGCACATTCACTAGGAACACCTTTATCAACTATAAAGATTATTACTCAAGAACTTTCCAAACAACTCAAAGATCAAAAAGATATTATTCAAGATATTCAACTTTTATCAAGTCAGGTAGAAAGATGTAATGAAATTTTGAAAAAATTATCTTTGGATCCAAATCAAGAAGATGATTTTATAGATGAAGATTTATCCATTAGAGATTATTTACGTGATATCATTTCGTCATTTAAAGAAACAAGTAATAAAAAATTTATTTTAAATTTGAATCAAGATTTAAATCCAAAAAAAATTACAAAATCTATCGAAATTGTTTATGGCTTAAGAAATTTTATTGGAAATGCTAATAAGTTTAGTTTAGATAAAGTTTATATAAATTTAAAAAGTAATTCAAATTTTACTGAAATCATTATATCAGATGATGGAAGTGGCTATCCAAATGATATTTTGCCTAAAATTGGAGAGCCATATTTAAAATCATTAAAACTAAAAGACAAAGAAAAATCTGGTTTAGGATTGGGATTATTCATTGGAAAAACTTTACTTGAAAAAAATTTTGCTAGATTAATTTTTAGAAATTCCAAGTCTCCCGGAGGTGCAGAAGTAACTATCAGATGGAAAAATAAAGATTTATTTAATCTTTAATGAAGTTGAATTTTTTTATCAAATAATGCACTTAATTGTGAAATCATTACATCTCCAAGTTCATTTACGTCTGTAATTTTTATTGCTCGATCATAATATCTAGAAACATCATGACCGATCCCAATAGCTAGAATTTCTATGTCTGTTTTGTCTTCGATATATTTAACAATTTTTTTTAAATGTTTTTCTAAAAAATCACCAGAATTGACAGATAATGTTGAGTCATCTACAGGTGCACCATCTGAAATTACCATTAAAATTTTTCTTTCCTCTCTTCTTTTTTTTAATCTGTTAAAGGCCCATGTGATAGCTTCCCCATCTATATTTTCTTTTAAAAGACCCTCTTTAAGCATAAGACCTAAATTATTTTTTGCTTGACGCCATTGTGTATCAGCTCCTTTATAGATAATGTGCCTAAGATCGTTCAGTCGTCCAGGTTTTTTTGATTTTCCATTTTTATTCCAAAGCTCTCTGCTTTGTCCTCCTTTCCAGTTTTTTGTGGTAAAGCCTAAGATTTCAACTTTTACCGAGCATCTTTCAAGCGTTCTTGATAAAATGTCTGCACAAATAGCAGCAATAGTAATTGGTCTTCCTCTCATAGATCCAGAATTATCAATTAATAAAGTCACAATAGTATCTTTAAAATCTAGATCTTTTTCTTTTTTAAAAGATAATGAATTAAATGGATCCATAATAATTCTTGGAAGTTTTGAACTATCTAATAAACCCTCTTCGAGATCAAAATTCCAAGCCCTATTTTGCTTAGCTAACAATTGTCTCTGAAGTTTATTTGCAAGTTTTGTTATTACATCTTGAAATCCAATAAGTTGTTGGTCAAGATTTTTCCTCAGTTTAAGTGCATCATCAAAATTTTCTAAATTTTCTGCTTTTAAAATTTCATCATATTGATTAGTAAAAATTTTATAATCAACGTTAATTTCCTTAATTTTTTTCTTTTGGATTATTTGATCATTTTTTTGCAGATCAGTATCTGTATCAATAAGTTGTTCATCTAGCTTGTATTCATCAATATTATAATCTGAGTCTAAATTTGCTTCACTTTCCTCTTTTTGATCTTGTTCTCTTTTATCCTCATTATCACTTTTTTGATCATCATTTGATGAATTATTTTGACCCTCATCTTTATTATCTTCTTTAGTTTCATCGTTTTCTTCGTTTTCAAATATTTCCATTTCTTTTAAAATTTGTGAAAATTTTGATGAATATCTATCTTGATCCTCTAAATTTGTTGTTAAAAAATTAATATGTTTTTCAATAACTTTGTCAAAATCTTTTTCCCAAAAATTTAACATTTTGTTTGTTAATGGATTTAGATCTATTTTGTGAAACTTTTTTAGCATGTATAATTCAAATGCTTCAATCACAGAAACATCCTCTCTAGTTTTTAATTGATCCTTTCTTTTAAGATTAATCATCTGTTGGTAGTTTTCTTTAAGATTTTTTTCTATACCTTTTAACATTTTAGATCCTAAACACTCATATCTAACTTTTTCTGCAATAGAATAAAGTGATTTGCATGATGAATTGACAGGTAAATTTTGTTTAAAAATCGCTTTATTTGAAAATTTTTTTTTAAGTGCAGCAGAGTCAAATTCAGCTCTTGCTTTTATAAAATTACTTTTAGAATTAATACTTTCTAAATTTAAAATATCGAATTCTTTTGAATTTTTATTATCATCTGTAGAATTTTTATTTTTAAAATCCTCAGAAATTACTCTAGCAGTTGACACTAGTGCTTGTTTGAGTTTTTCTTTAAGAATGTTTTCTTTATCGCGATTGTTCATTAAATTTGAATATTAGCTAAAGACTCAGGTAAATCCTCTCCAAAACATCTTTGATAATACTCAGCAATTGTATTTTTTTCTATATCATCACATTTATTTAAAAATGTAACTCTAAAAGCATAACCAATATCATTAAATATTTCTGAATTTTCAGCCCAATGCAAAACAGTTCTTGGACTCATTACTGTAGATATATCACCTGCAATAAATCCTTTTCTTGTTAGTGATGCTACTTTAATCATATTTGCAATTTTCTCTTTGCCTTTTTGATTATTATAGTTTTTATTTTTCGCTAAAATTATATCCATTTCTTTTTCAAGACTTAAGTAGTTGAGTGTTGTAACAATATTCCACCTATCCATCTGACCCTGATTAATTTGTTGCGTTCCATGATAAAGACCTGTTGTATCTCCTAGTCCAACAGTATTGGAAGTTGCAAATAATCTAAAAAATTTGTTTTGTTTTATTACTTTATTTTTATCTAGCAATGTAAAGTTTCCTTCAGACTCAAGAACTCTTTGAATTACAAACATAACATCTGGTCTACCAGCATCGTATTCATCAAAAACTAGTGCTACGGGATTTTGGATAGACCAAGGTAAAATTCCTTCATTAAATTGTGTAATTTGTTTCCCGTCTTTTAAGACTATTGCATCTTTCCCAATTAAATCTATTCGGCTGATATGACTATCAAGATTAACTCTTATGCAAGGCCAGTTTAATCTTGCTGCGATTTGTTCTATATGAGTTGACTTTCCAGTGCCGTGATAACCTTGAACTAAAACTCTTTTATTGAATGCAAAACCAGAGATGATTGCTAGAGTAGTATCCCTATCAAACTTATAGTTTTTATCAATTTCTGGAACATACTCACCCTTTTTTGAGAAAGCATCGACCTCCATTTTCGAGTCAATTCCAAATGTCTGTTTTACAGAAACTTTAATGTCAGGTGTTATATCTAGGCTAGGTGTCAATTTTATTCCTATAAGTATTTTTTAATTGTGTATAAGCTAAAGTAATTAACTTTAGTTTTTCCTCATATTTTTTATTTCCAGAATTCATATCAGGGTGAAATTTTTTCACAAGGATTTTGAATTTATCTTTAATCTTTAACCACTCCAAACCCACTGAAATTCCTAAAATTCCAAAAGCTTTTATATCTTTATGGTCAAATTTAAATTGACGCATGTGATTATAGTCACTTTTAAATTTATCTCTATCGAATTCATCTTTTAACGTATTATTCCATAAAACTTTAAAAAAATTATCTGAAGAGCTAAAGCTTTGCGTAGGTTTATGCCATATCATATCTGATTTAAGAAATTTCATTATTTGCTTATCATCCATTCCTGAAAAATAATTCCAATTCTTATTAAATTCTTTTACATGATTTAAGCATAACATTCTAAATTTTTTACTGTTATCTCTTTCAACAGGTGCTTTATATTCACCAATCTCTTTACAATTATGCCAGTCACAAATATATTTCATTATATATAATAATTTATATTACAATGAATATAAATGAATTAATTAAAAATATAAAAAAAAAAATTCAGGCCAATATTGATTTAGAAAATATTGATGTGGAAGATAAATCCTTTTTACATAAAAATCATAAAGGAAACACCAAAGATAGATTTCATTTAAAAATTTCAATTCAGTCTAAAACATTAAAAAAAATGAATAAAATAGAAGCTAATAAAAAAATTTATAAAATATTAAAAGAGGAAATGAATTCTTATATTCATTCTTTGCAAATTTTAATGAGATAATTCATTTTTTAAAAAAATTCTTAATTTATTTATTCCAAATTCTTTATTAATGATAGGTGATCCAATATTCTTTAATAATATCAAGTTTATTTTTTTGGACTGATTTTTTTTATCAATAGACATAAATGATAAAATTTTATTAATATCTTTAATAGAAAATTTTTTTTTTAAATTCATTGGTAGCTTAGAATTTTTAATATGGTTTTTTATTAATTTGTAATCTTTTAGTTTGAGAAGTTTATCCATCATGCTAAATTTAAGGGCTGTCTGCATTCCTAGAATAACAGCCTCTCCATGATTTAGTTTTTTTGAAAAATTTAATGTTCCCTCATATGCATGAGCAAATGTATGACCAAAATTTAAAACTTTTCTGAGACCTTTCTCTTTTTCATCCTTTTCAACTATTTTTTTTTTTATTTTGCAACTCTCATAAATTGCCTTTTCTATAAAAGGTGATTTAAGACTTATTATTTTTGAAAAATTTTTATTTAAAAAAATGAAAAAATTTTTATTATCTATAAGTGAATGTTTTAAAATTTCCCCATAGCCACATATTTTTTCTCTCTCAGGTAATGATTGTAAAAAGTTAATATCACTTATTACTAGCTTAGGTTGATAGAAAGTTCCAATTAGATTCTTTCCTAGATTGGTATTTACTCCTGTTTTTCCACCGACAGATGAGTCTACTTGTGAAAGTAATGTTGTAGGAATATTAATAAATTTTAAACCTCTTTTAAAAATACTTGCTGCAAAAGATCCAATATCACCAGTTATTCCACCTCCAACTGTGATAAGACAATCTTGTCTTGAAAAATTTTTATCTAGTAAAATTTTTAATATTGAATTTGATGTATTTAAATTCTTATTTTTTTCGGTAGCTTTTATATAGTGTATAAAAATTTTTTTTTTTACTAATGATCTTTTTATTTTAGCTAAAATATTTTTTGGTATATTTTTATCTACAACTATTAGGCACTTTTCAAACTTAATTGAATTTTCTGATGCAATCTTTAAAATATTTGAAGCCACACCTTTTCCAATTATTATAGGATAATTTTGAGTTACGGTGTTGACTATTAGTTTAATTTTTTTCATATATGTTCATAATTTTATTAACTATTTGATTTTTAGTTAAATTATTACAATTAATTTTAAATTTTGCTTTTGAATATATTTTAGAACGTTTTTTAATCAAATTTATTAATTCATTATCATCTAAATTGAATGCCAATGGTCTTTTTTGACTATTTTTAATTCTTTGAATTAAAATTTTATCGTTCCACTTTAACCAAAAAGAAAGATGATTTTTTATTATTTCTTCCATTATCTTTTTATTTAAAAAGGCTCCACCACCAAGCGCAATTACTATATTGTCTTTTTTTAAAATTTCTAAACAAATTTTTTCCTCAACTCTTCTAAAAAAAAATTCACCTTTTTCCTTAAAAATTTTAGATATTTTCATCCCAGTTTTTTTTTCTATTGCATTATCTGTATCATAAAAATCTAAATTAAGTTTTTTTGAAATTAAGGATCCTAAAGAAGACTTACCAGATCCCATCATACCTAAAAAAACAATATTTTCTTTTGATTTCATAATTTTCTTTATTGAAAAAACACAAATATGTCTTATTTTGAAATTAACTAAAGTTATATGCAATTTATCAAAAAAACAAGTTCGAGAACTAATATTCTTGGGTTGATAATAAAGTTAGCTTTGGTTTTCATTATAATTCTAGGAATTGTTTTTCTACTTAATCAAATTGATTTTCCTGCACCTAAAAAAGAAATAGAAAAAATTATTCCAAATGAAAAATTTAAAATCATTAAATAAGAAATTATTTTTAATTTCATTTATATTCATTTTCATATCCAATACTTTTGCTGAAGATAAACCCAGTGATATTTGGAATATAACTGAACAACAAACACAAGAATCAACTAGTACAAAAGATCTCTCTCAAGATAATAATCAATTGGGTAATAAAATTTTAGAAAATAGTATTTATAACATGCAACCTAAATCGATAAAAAATCAAATCGAATTTGATCAAAATTTAGTATCAGATCAAGTTAAAATATTAGGATTATATGATCCAGAAGATAATGGTTTAGATATCAATATGTGGTCAAATTCAGATGGTGATCAGTTGAAAAATATTTTTGCAAAATTAAAAAAAATTGAATTTTCTGAAGATGCAAAAGAAATAATAAATATCTCTGTTCTTACAAATTCATATTATCCAAAAAAAAATATTTCAAGTGAAGAATTTTTGCAATTTAAATCAGATTGGTTAATCAAAAATTCTGATTTAGATTTGATTAAAACTTATTTGTTAAAAAATCAAATTATAGATGTTCAACCAAAATTAACAAAATTTTTGATTGATGAATATTTATCAAATTTTGAAATCAAAAGAGCTTGTGAAATTTTTTCAAAAAATTTGAAACCTATAAATGATGATTACTTAATAAAATTTAATATTTATTGTCTTATTAAAGATGGAAAAAATGAAGAGGCGCAGTTGATTTATGACCTGAAGAAAGAAATGGGTTTTAAGAATGAATATTTTGAAAATAAGATTAATTATTTGTTCAAATATACTGATAAAGCTGATGAAATGATTTCCGAAAAAACAATTTTTGATTTTCATCTTGCTCATCAAACAAACCCGAATTTTTCCTTTGAACCCAATGAAAGTACAAAAAAAATTATTTGGAAATACCTATCTTCAGCAAATTTGTTGAGTTCTTTTAAGGAAATTGAAATTACAGAATTAGACAGAATATCAGTTATCGAAAAAGCTGTTCATAATCAAAATTATTCAGAAAATGATTTGTTTCAGATTTACAAAAGATTTCAATTCAATATAAATCAACTCCTTAATGCTGCAGAATTTTATAAATCTCTTTCGAGTATTGAAGGAAGAGCATTAATTTATCAAAAAATTCTGCTTGAGTCTGAAGGAATTGAAAAATTAAAGCTATTAAAAATTTTAAAAGAGTCTTTTAAAAAGGATAATTTGGAGAATGCTTTTGATAAAGAATTAAAAAAATTTCTTGAAGATTTTAATCCAATAGAAATTCCTGATAATTTAACAAGTTTTTACTATACTAATATTGAAATCAAAGATGTTAAAAAAAAGAAAATTAAATTTAATAACGAAATCTTACATCAATCAAAACTTTTGAATTATTTCAGTGGAGATTATACAAAAAATAAAATTGAAAAAGATATCAACAATTTTTTAAAGAAAGTAAAAAAAAATAAGAAATATACATTAACAGTTAAAGATCAAATTTTTTTGGACTCCTTGAGATCCGATGGTATAGAGATTGATGAAAAATTTAAAGATTTATTTGAACAAGATATATCAACAATACCTACAGATATTCAAGTAATGATTAATAATGATGAAAAAGGTGCTGCACTACTTAGGTTGGCAGAAATAATAGGACAAGATAAATTAGAGAGAATTGATGATGACACTATCTATTTTATTATCAGTACGTTAAATCGACTAAAAATAGATGTTCTTAGAAACAGGATTTTATTAAAAGTTCTTCCTTTAAAAGTTTAAAAATTAGTTTAATTATTATTTATGCTTAAAGATATTGTTACTGTTCCAGATGAAATACTAAAAAAAATTTCTGATCCAATTGAAAAAGTTGGAATTAATGAAAAAAAATTAATCGATGACTTATTTGAAACCATGTACCACTCCAAGGGAATAGGACTTGCGGCAGTTCAAGTAGGTATACTTAAAAGAGTTTTAGTTGTTGACGTCTCAAATAAGGATGAAAAAAATCAACCAATTGCATTAATCAATCCTGTAATAAAAAATTTAAGCCAAGAGACATCGGTGTACGAAGAGGGTTGTCTATCAATACCCGAAACTTTTATTGAAATTGAGAGACCAAAAATTTGTGAGGTGGAATATATTGATGAAAAGGGAGAGAAAAAAAATCTTAGATGTGATGGGCTTTTATCTACTTGTATTCAACATGAAATAAATCACTTAGATGGAAAATTAATTATTGATCATTTATCAAAATTAAAGAAAGACTTCATTATAAAAAAAATTTCAAAAATTAAAAAAAAACCAGATAGAATAATAGTTTAAAGATGGCAAATAAGATTATCTTTATGGGTACGCCAATATTTTGTGTTCCTATCTTAAAATCTCTATATCAAAATGGTTATAATATTTCAGTGGTTTTTACTCAACCACCACAAAAATCCCATAGAGGACAAAAAATTAATAAGAGTCCAATTCAGGGTATCTCTGAAACTTTAAATATAGATTATAGAACACCCAAGACACTTAAAGATAACCAAGAAGAGTATGATTTTTTAAAAGAGTTAAATGCTGATCTTGCAATAGTGTGTGCATATGGACAAATTATTCCTGAAAATTTTTTAAACTTAACAAAAAAAGGTTTTGTAAATATTCACGCTTCAATACTTCCTAGTTGGCGAGGAGCAGCACCAATCCAGAGATCAATTATGAATTTAGATAATGAAACTGGCATAAGTATTATGAAGATCAAAAAAGAATTAGATAGTGGACCAGTTAGTAATATTTATAAAATTAAGATAGATCAAAAACAAAATGCTCAAGAAATTTCAGAAAAACTATCTGCTTTAGCTGCAGAAAAAATTTTAGATAATGTGGATGATATACTTGAAGATAAAGCGAAGTTTATTGATCAAGATCATTCAAAAGCAACATATGCAAAAAAAATTCATAAAGAAGAGTCCCAAATTAATTGGGATGAGGACGTCTCTAAAATTATTGGAAAAATAAATGGATTATTTCCCTCACCAGGTGCTTCTTTTAGTTTCAATGGTGAAAGATATAAAATTTTAAAAGCCGAAATTGGTAATGGCAAAGGTCAAGTTGGAGAGATAATTTCAAATCAGTTAGAAGTAGCATGTAATAACAATCAATCTATAAAGATTCTCGAAATTCAAAGACAGGGAAAAAGACCACAAAAAATTAGCGAATTTATGTTGGGCTCTCAAATTAAAAAGGGCTCAAAGTTATTAAATGTTTAGATATCAGATATTAATTGAATATAAGGGAACTAATTTCAGAGGATGGCAAATTCAAAAGAAAGGCAAAACTGTTCAGGGATTATTGCAAGACAAAATTTCGAAACTTTTAAAAGAAAAAGTAATGATATATGGAGCTGGAAGATTAGATGTCGGTGTGCATGCCAAAGAACAATCAGCACACTTTGACTGTAAAAATAAGATTATTAAATTTGATAGATTTTTAAAATCAATTAATCATTTTTTAAATATAGATGGAATAGCAATACTTAAGATTAAAAAAAGAAATAATAATTTTCATGCCAGATTTTCAGCTAAAATGAGAGTTTATAATTACGTGATTATTAATCGGATCAGTGGACCAGTTTTAGATGAAAATAGAGGCTGGCATATTATTAAAGATCTTGATTTAGAATTGATGATAACTGCTGCAAAAAAATTGATTGGTACCAAAGATTTCAGTACTTTTAGAAAATCTAGTTGTAGGGCAAAAAGTCCAATAAAGACCATGAAATCAGTAAAGATTAAATCAACAAAAGATAGGATAGAAATAGAATTTAAATCTCAATCGTTCTTGCAACAACAAGTCCGGTCCATGGTTGGTTGTCTTAAATTTGTTGGGGAAAAAAAATGGACATTAAAAAAATTTATAAATGTAATGAATTCTAAAAAAAGATCATTATGTGCTCCGCCTGCACCACCACATGGTCTTTATTTAACGAAAGTTATTTATTAATTTTTTTTTATTTTTCATTGCAAATTTTTTATTTATTCGCCATCTAGACTCTTCTCTCATAATATATCCACAACAATTTTTTGAGCCGCATTTACATGGAAATTGTTTATAATCTTCATCATAACCAAAACCATAATCACAAGTAAATTCCTCACCTTTTTTAATATCTCGTTTTGCCGTTATCCAGACCTTAAGACCTTTTCCATTATAATCACAATTATTATTACAACTATGATTGACTAGTCCTGCTGTATTCCAAGAAAAATCCCCATCTAAGGTATATCTTTTATTTAATGTAAATAGATAAATAGGTTTCTTATTGTCATACTTGTCGGATACTTCCACTTCTTTATTTGTGATTATTTTTCCAATATAATTTATTATTTTTGTACCCTCTTTAATATCTTTTGTGGCATAAAGCCCTCGTCCTTTGTTATCAATTTTAGATTTTTTTATTTGATACAATTTCATGGTACATTTATTAATAATTTAATAGATAATTATCAATTGAATTCTAATAATGCATCAACGTGTCTCTTAGTACTATCTTTAAGCGCTTGTAAATCGTATCCACCTTCCAAAATAGATACTACTTTGCCATTACAAAATTTTTTTGAGGTTTCTAAAATTCTTTTTGTGATAATATAATAGTCTTCAGTTTGCAGTTTCAGTTGTGCGAGTGGATCTGCAATATGTCCATCAAAACCTGCGCTTAAAAGAACAAATTCTGGCATAAATTCCCTTAATTTTTTTAATGCAAATTCAAAAGCATTTAAATATTCCTGAGAATTTGTACCAGCAGGCAAAGGTATATTGTAAATATTATTAAATTTCCCTTTTTCTTGTTCAGATCCTGATCCTGGATAATAAGGGTATTGATGAGTTGATATAAATAAAACATTTTCATTTTCATAAAAAATGTCTTGTGTACCGTTACCATGATGAACATCAAAATCAATGATAGCAATTTTTTTATATTTGTATTTGTTTAATAAATATTTTGCTCCAATAGCAACATTATTTAAAATGCAGAAACCAGCTGCTTTGTTTTGATTACAATGATGGCCTGGTGGGCGCACGCTCGCAAAAGCATTTTTAAACTCTTTATTTTGAACACCATCTATAGCTGCAATAATTGAACCTGCTGCATCAAATGTAGCATCCTTACTTCCTGGTGAAATAATAGTATCTCCATCTAGTGAAGAAAAACCTTTAGAGGGAAAAGAATTTTTTACTAAATCAACATATTTCGCATCATGAGTTTTTTTAATAATTTCATCTGTAATTGGAGAGGGTTTCTTCCACAATATGTTTCTATTATTTAATTTTTTAAAATTTTCGTTTATTACGGTTACTCTAGCTATTTGTTCTGGATGTCCAGGACCAGTATCATGATTTTGATAAGTATCGGAAGTAATTAAACCAGTTTTCACTTGAAGTAATTTTGTAATATATTTTGATAAATCTTAGATAAATTTTTTAAGTCTTTTAAAGATACAACTTCGTCTACGCGATGCATAGTCCTTCCGACTAAACCAAATTCTAAACCAGGAGATATAGCCTTGATGAATCTTAGGTCTGAAGTTCCGCCTGTAGTAGAAAATTTTGGTTTTATCTTAGTAATTTTTTTAATAGTATTTTGTATCATATATGTTGTTTTATCTGGCTTAGTTAAAAAAGATTCCCCAGAAACCCTGTAATCAATTTTGAATTTTGACTTATATTTTTTATTAATTCTATTAAAAATTTTATTAAGTCTTTTTTTAATAGAAGTTGAAGAATGTTTGTTGTTAAACCTAATATTAAATGTTGCCTCAGCTTTCGCAGGTATGACATTATCAGCAGTATTGTTTATATTTATTTTTGTAATTTCTAAGTTTGTAGGCTGAAAATTTTTTGTCCCTTTATCAAATTGAATATTTTTTAACTCATTTAAAATTTTAACAATAATAGTTGAGGGATTATTTGCCCTATGAGGATATGCAACATGACCCTGTATTCCAAATATAGTTAATTTGCCAGTCAAACTACCTCTGCGACCAATTTTAATCATTTCACCTAATCGATTTGGATTTGTTGGTTCCCCAACTAAACAAAAATTTATTTTTTCTTTTTTTCTTTTCAGATATTCTACCACTTTTTTTGTTCCATTCACTGCATCACCTTCTTCATCTCCTGTAATCAATAAACTAATTGATCCATTAAATTTTTTATTTTTTGATAAAAAAATACTTACAGCAGAAACAAAAGCTGCAATAGAGCTTTTCATGTCATTTGCACCTCTTCCAATTAAATAACCTTTTTTTATAGATGGTCTAAATGGATTTACTGTCCAATTTTTTATATTTCCTGGAGGGACAACATCCAGGTGTCCTGCATAACAAAAGTTAGGTCCTTTTGATCCTAATCTCGCATATAAGTTCTTAACTGGTTTGAAACCTTTTTCTTTAAACTCTAGTATTTTTGTTTTGAAACGAAGTTTTTTCAATTTTTTTTCTAGAAATTTCATCACTCCTGCATCTATAGGAGTAACAGTTGGAAATCTAATTAGCTCTTTAGCTAATTGTAATTCATTAATTTTTTGCATATTTAATCTCTCAAAAGATCATTAATTGAAGTCTTTGATCTAGTTTTTGAGTCAACCGTTTTTATTATATGTACAGCATAAAGATCTTTATATGTACCTGGTACAACAACTGAATAAGGAGGTATACGACCTTTTGTTATTTCCCCATTAGATCTGTTAATAATTTTTGTACTTTGCCCGATATAGCAGCCCATTGAAAGAACGCTTCCTTCCTCGACAATAACACCTTCGACAACTTCGGACATGGCTCCAACAAAGACATTATCCTCAATGATTGTTGGTAGCGCTTGAGCGGGTTCCAAAACGCCTCCAATTCCCGAGCCAGCTGATATATGGCAATTTTCCCCAATTTGGCAACAACTTCCAGCACGACTAAACGTGTCCATCATAGTTTTTGCCCCAATCCATGCACCAATGTTTACATAACATGGCATGAGAACAGCATCTTTTCCAATAAAGGATCCTTTTCTAACAGGGGAGTTAGGTACCATCCTAAAACCTGCTTTTTCAAACTCTTCTTTTGTCCATCCAGCAGTTTTACCTTTTAATAAATTTTGTCGGTCTCTCCAGACTGAGTATGGTCCTGAAAGAATATCATTTTCATAAACTCTAAAACTTAACATAATTGCTTTTTTAAGATGTTGGTGTGTTTTCCATTCACCATTAATTTTTTCTGCAACTCTAGACTTGCCACTATCTAGATCACTGATTACTTGATTTATAGCATCCTTTAAAGATTGATCCGAATTAGGACCCACCTGATCTTTATTTTCCCATGCATCATTTATAATTTTCTCTATAGACATAATTTATTGACTTTTTAATAACCTTATTTCTTTAAGAAATAAAGATAGATTCTCAATTTTATGTGAAATAAAATCTTTGTCAGCATCCATCTTCCCAAAATGCTCATCATTAATTAGCCAAACGGTTGTGCAACCTCGTTCATGCCCAATGCTTAAGTTTTTGGCAATGTCCTCGATATAAATGGTTTCTTTCGGGTTGATACCAAATTTTTTAACCATTAAATCAAATGTTTTAGCCTCGGGTTTAGGAACATACTTTGCATCTTTTATATCAAAAACCTTATCTCTTCCAAAAAGATCATATACACCTAAATGTGTCAAGATATTTTCAGCATGCTCAGCACTTCCATTAGTAAAGATAAATTTTTCCATGTCTAATTTTTCTAGCTCGTTTCGCATAACTTTATCTTCTTTCATAAAAGAAAGATCTATTGTGTGAACATATTTTAAGAATTCCTCTGGGGGTATGTTATGATGAATCATAAGACCATTTAAGCTAGTATTATATTTATAAAAGTAATTAGTTTGTAACTTCTTTGCTTCTTCTGTATTTATTTTAAGTTTTTCGGAAATAAACATTGTCATTCTTTTAGAAACTTGACCAAATACTCTTTCTAATGAATAATTGTTATGTTTCCCATAACAGACACCATCAAGATCTAATAGGAGATATTTCATCCCTTTTATATTTTTCATTTTCTTATTAATGTCCCAGATCCTTTGTCAGAAAAAATTTCAAATAATATTGAGTGTTGCTTTCTACCATCAATTATTCCAACAGCTGTAACCCCGTTATTGACTGCATCTAAACATGTATTTATTTTTGGGATCATACCCTCAGTGATAGTTTGATTTTCGATCATTTGTAAAATTTCTAATGAAGAAATTTCTTCAATTAGTTTTTTTTTTTTATCTAAAACTCCCTCAACATTTGTCATCAAGAGCAATCTTCTAGATTTTAAAGATTTTGCAATTGCTCCTGCTGCAGTATCTCCATTTATATTATATATTTGATTATCTTTACCTAAGCCCAATGGTGAAATAATTGGAATTTTATTTTTTTTAATTGTGTTTATTAAAAATGTACTATTTACTTTATTTGGTATTCCTACAAAGCCTAGTTCCTCTATTTCTGGAATTACTTCAATTATATTATTATTTTTTGTGTGTATTGAAATAGCTTCAGATCCTTTTTGAATTAAAGAATTTACGATATCATTATTAAAGTCAATTAGAACATTTTCAACTATACCAATAATTTTTTTATCTGTTACTCTTAAGCCTCTAATAAATTTTGACTCAATATTTGATTTCTCTAATTCTCTTTTTATTCTTGGACCACCACCATGAACAACTACAATTGAAATACCTAATTTATTTAAGATATTTATATCTGTAATAAAATTATTGAAAATATTTCTATCTATAAAAACGTTACCACCATATTTGATTACTATTAATTCGTCTTTATATTTTTCTATATATTTGGAAACCTCATTTATTGGAGGTCCATCTTTAGGTAATACTTTTTTAATATCCATTTCAAATTATTGACTGTTTACCAAGTATTAAGTTACAGTTTTTATTGTTGTTCTCTTCATGATAAATACTTGCTGAGCCATAGTTAAAATATTATTTACTGTCCAATAAATTACTAAACCACTTGGAAATGGCGCAAGTATAACTGTTAAAAAGAGTGGAAAGAACGCAAAAATTTTAGCTTGCATAGCATCAGTGGGTGCTGGGTTTAGTTTTTGTTGTATATACATCGATGCACCCATTGCTACAGGCCATGCTCCTATTACCAAGAAACTTGGAACATCATATGGTAATAAACCAAATAAATTAAAAATGCTGGTTGGGTCACGCTCACTTAAGTCGGCGATCCATCCATAAAATGGCATTTGTCTCATTTCAATAGTTACAAATAAAACTTTATACAGAGCAAAAAAGACAGGTATTTGAACTAAAATTGGCAAACACCCTGACATTGGGTTAACCTTTTCTTTTTTATAAAGTGACATCATAGCTTGTTGTAATTTCATCTTGTCGTCTTTGTGTAACTCTTTTAGTCTGACCATTTCGGGTTGAAGTGCTTTCATTTTAGCCATACTTCTGAATGAGAAATTTGCCAGCGGAAAAAAAGCTAATCTAATACAAATTGTAATAGCAATAATTGCTAGACCATAATTTCCAAGAAGCTTAAAGAAATAATCAATTCCATAAAATAAAGGTTTAGTAATAAAATATAAAAATCCCCAATCAATAACTAAATCAAATTTTTCTATATTTAGTGTTTCTGCATAACCATCAATTACATCAACTCTTTTTGCAGCAACAATGACTTTTAATTCTTCCTCAATTGAACTATTACCATTTAATTCTAATGGATCAGTAGTAATAAAATTTGCCCTAAATTTATTTTTATAATCAAAAGTTGTTTTAAATTCTTTATTTTTTGGAGGTATTAATGAAGTAATCCAATATTTATCACTTATACCTAGCCAGCCTTTTTTAGCAATCTTAGCAAATTTTTTTTCTTGAATATCATCATAATCTTCTTCTATTAATTCATCATCTAAAGTTGCAATTAGACCTTCATGAAGAATTAGAAAATCAATTATTTCTGGAATTTCGTTTCTAATTATTTGGCCATAAGAATAAAAATCATATTTATTGTTAGTTTTGTTTATTATTTTTTGTTTGACTGTAAAAAGATATTCATCATCTAATGATATTTCTTTCTTAAATATTAAACCTTGATTATTAGTCCACGATAACACAATTGGAGATTTATCAGTGAGCTTATTATTACCTTCAAATGACCAAACAGTCTCTGAATTTGGCACATTAACATTTTTATCAGATGTAACAAAACCGCTATCTATAAGATAACCATCACTAATATTTCTTGGGCCTAACAAAGTTACTCTATCTTCCTTATCAAGACTTACTTTATATTTTTTAAAAGTTAAATCGTCGATAGAGGCACCTTTTAAAGATATTGATCCAATTATATTATTATTTTCAAATTGAATTCTTTCACTTTGACCTAACGCTTCATCTCTTGAAATTGAAACTAAAGTTTCTTTTTGTTCCAGGCTTGGAGCTTCAGAGTTTTGTTCTACTTTGTTGTTATCTACTATATTTTGATTGTTTGATTTTTGTTCTGGTATAAAGAATAACGAATATAAAACAATTACAGCCGTAGATAGAGCAATTGCAGCTATTACATTTTTTGAGTCCATTATTTCTTAACCTTTAACTGCTTTTTTATAGGATCAAATCCACCATCGCTCCATGGGTGACATGATAAAATTCTTTTTAATGATAAATATAGCCCCTTAAAAAAACCAAAAGTTTTTAAAGATTGAATACTATAGTCAGAACAAGATGGAAAGTATCTACAAGAATTACCCAACAAAGGACTGAATATAAATTGATAACATTTGATAGTTTTAATTAACATGTAAGTAAAAATATTCATTATTTAATTTTTTTAAGATCCTGAAATAAGGTTTCTTTTATATTTGTATAATCATTATTTAGCATAGTTGGCTTAGCAATCACAAGATATGAATATTCAAATTTTACACTTATTTTTTTGACAGCAAGATTAATTATATTTTTAAGTCTTCTTTTTATTTTGTTCCTTTTAACTGCATTTCCTATCTTTTTTTTAGTTACAAAAGAAATATTAAGATTTTTAAAATTTTTATTTTTTAATTTACCAAAAAAAATAGTCACATATTTATTAGTGATTTTTTTTTCATTAATAAGATCTTTAAAATCCTGATTCCTAGAAAGAGCAACTATTTTGCTTTTCATTAACTTAAATCTACTTTTTTTTTCTTTTTACAGTGGACGATACTGTTAAATTTTTTCTACCTTTTGCTCTTCTTCTCTTTAGCAGTTTTCTTCCACCTTTAGTCTTCATTTTTGATCTAAAGCCGTGTTTTTTGAGTCTCTTTCCTTTTTTTGGTTGAAATGTTCTTTTCATAACTTTTACAAAGTATATTTAACTTTAAAAATTTTGCCCTTTATATATTTAATTATATAAATAGCAAATAGAAGATTTAAAGATTGAGAGATTAAATAATGGAAAATACTAAAAAAATTAAATTATACATAGGATTATTTTACTTAATATTTGTTGGTTTATTTTTATACTTTCTTTTTTCAAAATTTTCTTTTCAGGAAATAACTAGTTATGAATTTATAAAAAACAATAGAAATTATTTTATTGAATTAAGACAATCAAATTTATTCTTTTTAGCATCAATATTTATCTTGTTCACAATCGTGTGGGTGTTAGCTGCTGGATTTGGTTCACCAGTTGCTATTTTTGCAGGTTTTATTTTTGGTAAGTGGATAGGAACGTTATTATTAGTTATAGGATTATCAATTGGTGCAACTTTACTCTACATTTTTGCAAATTTTTTTCTAAAAGAAATTATTAAAGAAAAATTTTTAGAAAAATATAAAAACTTGGATGCGAAATTTAAAAAATCTGAATTTATTTATCTTCTAGTCTATAGGCTGATTGGAGGTATTCCGTTTGCAATTTCAAACGTTTTGCCTTGTATTTTCAATGTAAAAGCTTTGAATTTTTTTTGGGCAACCTTTATTGGTATAATTCCCTCACTTTTTTTAATTTGTTCAATTGGAAGTGGATTAGAAAAAATTATCGATCAAAATTTAGAAGCTCCTACAGTGATCGATTTAATTTCGTCTCCAGATATTTTTTTTCCTTTAATTGTTTTTATCTGCTTAGTTTTAATTACATTATATTTGAGAAAGTTTTTTTATAGAGACTAATGGATAATACTTCTATAAAAAAAAGATTTTTATTATATTTAATATTTATTATCTCTCTTTCAATTTTTTATTTATATTATAAACATGATGTTGGGACAGACACTTCAATTTCTGAATGGTTGATAAATTATCAAGGTGGTTTTACAAGAAGAGGCTTAGGTGGTGAAATAAATATCTTTTTTGCAAAAATATTTTCTATTCCCTTAAGAGACTCAATTTTTTTTATACAAGCTATTAATAATTCAATTTATATAATTCTTCTATATTTTTATGTTAAAGACTTAAAATTTAGTATAATTCAAATATTTGCTTTATTTTCACCACTTTTTTTACTTTATCCTCTCGCAGAACTTGAGGCTTTAGGAAGAAAAGAAGTTTTGATATTTTTGTTTTTTATTTCTACACTTTTTTTTTCAGGAAAAAAATTTAGACCTGCAATTTTAAATTTTATTATTTTTATTTTTTTTCCAGTCTTATGTTTGATATGGGAACAAATAATACTATTTGCACCATTTTTTGCAGTAATCTTAATTAATAAAAATAAATTATTTTCTTTTTCGGATGTCTTAACTAAATTACCAATAATTTTTTTTCCCTCAATTTTTGTAATTATAATTATTTTTTTATTTCCATTAAGTAAACAAGGACATACCGAAATGTGTTCTTTTTTAACAAATCAATTTGAAGAAAGATGCTATATGTCTGCAGATCTTTTAATAAAGAATACCATATATTTTGACACATTCTATATTCATAAAGAGGTAAATTTTTTTCCTGAATATTTTAGATATATAATGATTTTTTTGATTGGTTTTTTCCCTTTGCATCTTTCGCTTTTTAAAAGTCATTTTATTCTTAAAGAAAATTTTGTGACTAAATATTTTTCACCTCTAAGTTTATTTATTTGTCTTTATATCCCAATCCTTCTTCTTTTTGCATTTGGACATGACTGGGGTCGATGGATGAATATAACATACTCTCTATCAATATTATTATACCTTTATTTTTTAAAAGAAAAAGTGATCAGTACTAATTTTGACAATTATTCAATTTTAAAAATTTTTTCAAAAAAAAAATTTTTGTTTTTTTTAGTATTTTACCTATTTGCTTTTTTTTGGAGTCCAAAAACTTTAATTACCGGTGATATAGCTACAAACACATTGTATAAAATTCTATACAACTCATCAAAAATAATTTTTGGATTTGAAGGATTTAGAATTTTACAAGATAATCCAATTATACAATTTCACAAAGAATTTATTGAGTAAATTTCAATATGGTGCCCTCACCAAGAATCGAACTTGAGACTCATCCTTACCATGGATGCGTTATACCACTTTACTATGAGGGCATTATTTACAATGTAATATTTTTTTCAGTAATATAGTGCATTTTTTTCAAATTATTGCCTTAATTTTTTTAGTAATATGAATTATATCTACACAAGGAAATTTTATGGGTATACATTATAATTTTGCTAGCACTAAGTCAGCCAAGTTGATGGAGAAAAAGGCTCGAAGAGAAAAAAAACTTCTTGAGAGAAAAGCTAAGAGGGCAGCCAAAGAAGGCCCAAAAAAAGAGGAAAATAAAACACAAGCCTTAGATCCTAAAAAACCTATATCTTTAGATTTTTTGACTAATCCTGATAAGGAATGAAAATAAAATCAAATAATGAAAGATTAAGTATAGCTTTAAAAAAAAACTTAAAAAAAAGAAAATTATTTCAAAAAAAAAATAAAAAAAAAAGAGATTATGTCAGTTCTATCAGATAAGTGGATAAAAAAGATGTCGGTAGAAAAAAAAATGATTTCACCATTTGAGGAAAAACAAATAAGAGGAAATAGTATCTCTTATGGACTATCGTCATTTGGTTATGATGCAAGAGTGTCGGATGAATTTAAGATATTTACAAACGTGAACTCAGAGATTGTCGACCCTAAAAATTTTAAACCTTCTAACTTTGTTACTAAAAATACATCGGAATGTATTATCCCTCCTAACTCATTCGTATTAGCTAGAACAGTAGAAAAATTTAAGATACCTAATAATGTATTAGTTATTTGTTTAGGCAAGTCAACATATGCTCGATGTGGTATCATTGTAAATGTAACACCTTTAGAACCAGGTTGGGAAGGATATGTTACTCTTGAATTTTCAAATACTACACCGTTGCCAGCAAAAATCTATGCAAATGAGGGTGTTGCTCAATTTATTTTCTTAAAAGGAAATGAGAATCCTGAGATCACTTATGCGGACAGAGATGGAAAATACATGGGTCAAACAGGTGTAACTTTACCAAAAGTATAACAATGCAAAAATTAGAAGTCTTAGGAGCAAATAAGCTCAAAGGGCAGATTAAAATTTCAGGCTCTAAAAATGCCTCTCTTCCAATTCTTGCAGCTACCCTTTTATCTAATAAAAAAATAAATCTATCTAATGTTCCAAAAGTGAAAGATATAGAGACCATGATTGAATTACTAAGATCTTTAGGTTCAAAAATTAAATTTGTTAATAATAAAATAAAAATAAATAATTCAAATCAATTTAAAAAATTTGCATCATATAATTTAGTAAAAACAATGCGTGCCGGAATCTTAGTTTTAGGACCTTTATTGGCTAAATTTGGTTCTGCTAAAGTATCTCTACCTGGAGGATGTGCAATTGGTACACGACCTGTCGACATTCATTTGAAAGGACTTTCAAAACTTGGTGTTAAGTTTAAAATTCTTGAAGGATACGTTTATGCTAATGCACCAAAAGGATTAATAGGATCAAAAATAAAGTTTTCAAAAATTTCAGTTGGAGCAACCGAAAATTTGATTATTGCTGCTTGTTTTGCAAAGGGAGAAACAGTTTTATCAAATTGTGCTATTGAGCCAGAAATTAAGGATTTAGTAAATTTTTTAAATAAAGTAGGATGTGATATTAAATGGGTTTCGAAAAGGAAAATAAAGATTATTGGTGTAACTAAAATTAAAGATACCTCTTACACGGTTATGTTTGATCGTATCGAAGCTGGAACGTATCTAATTGCAGCTGTTCTTACTAACGGAAATTTAACAATTCAAAATATAAATCCAAGTACAATTAAAACAGAGATAAATATTCTCAAGAAAATTGGAGCTAAAATTAAATTAAAGAGAAACTCAATCAACATAATAGGTAATAGTAAAATTAAAAATATAAATTTAAAAACATCTCCTTATCCGGGATTTCCTACAGACCTACAAGCTCAAATTATGGTTCTATTGTGTAAAGCAAAAAAGTGCTCTTACATAAAAGAGGACATATTTGAAAATCGATTTATGCATGTAGCAGAACTAAATAGAATGGGAGCAAATATATCTATCAAAGGAAATGTTGCATATATTTCAGGTAAAACAAATTTTATTGGTGCAGAATTAATGGCCACAGATTTAAGAGCCTCAGTATCTTTAGTTCTTGCTGCTTTAAACGCAAAAGGCAAATCTGTAATTAATAGGATTTATCACCTTGATAGAGGATATGAGCATATTGAGAAAAAATTAAAAAAAGTGGGTGCTAAAATAAAAAGAGTTTATTAATGGAAAAAAAATATTTAGCCAAAATTATTGCAAATGATAATGAAGGTCTACAATTAATTTCAGCTTGTTGCTCTGGTGCTAAAATAAAAATTTCAAATATCAAATATCTTCAATCAAATAAAATTTTTTTAATTTCTTTAGAGAGAAAAAGCTTAGAAACAGGAGATAATAAAAAAAAGATAAAAAGTATTTGCAAGTTTGATTTTGTTGATAAAGTAAAATCTAAAAATATTAATCAAAAAGATTTACAATTAACTCTAGAATTAATAGCGATAGACTTTTTCAAAAATAAAGATGATTATGAAATAAATTTAATTTTTAAAGATAATGCATATATATCTCTGATTACTGAATCTATTGAGGTAAGATTAGAGGATCAAAATGAAATAGAATAGATAATGAAAATATTAAGTAGTAATAAAAAAAAATTTGAAACTGAATTAAATAATTTATTAGAACTAAGAAAAAGGAAAATTAAAAATAGCTCTACATCAGTAATAAATATTATAAAAGATGTCAAAAAAAATGGTGACAGAGCACTAATTAAATATGAAAAGAGATTTAATAGAAATTCAAAATTAATACCATCGAAAAAACAAATTTTAAAAACGATTAAAGATTTAGATAAAAAAGTAAAGAAAGCTATAGATCTTGCTTATAATAGAATTCATAAATTTCATTCTTTACAAAAATTTAAAGATATTTCGTATGTCGATAAATTTAAAAATAAGATTCAATATAAACATATTCCTTTAGAGTCTGCGGCTATATACGTTCCAGGCTCTTCTGCCTCTTATCCATCATCAGTTTTAATGAGTGCAATCCCTGCGATGGTTGCAGGTGTAAAAAGAATTGTAATGATAAATCCTACTTATAAAGGCAAACTTAATCCAGCAGTTTTATATGCTGCAAAAAAATGCAAAATAAGAGAAATTTATTCAATTGGTGGTCCATCTGCAATTGCAGCAGTTGCTTATGGAACAAAAAAGATTAAACCTGTAAATAAAGTTGTTGGTCCAGGAAATTCTTTTGTTGTAGCAGCTAAAAAAGAGGTATTTGGAGATATTGGAATTGAAGCAATGACAGCAGGTCCATCTGAGGTAACTATTGTTTGTGATAAATACTCTAATCTAGAATGGATCGCTAGTGATCTAATCGGACAAGCTGAACATGATATACTTGCACAGTGTATATTAATTTCTAAAGATAAAAAGATACTTCAAGATATTAAATTTGAAATATTTAAACAATTAAAAAGAATACCTAGACTATCAATTGCAAAAAAAAGTTTAATTAATAATGGGATTCTTATGTATATTCCCTCAAACAGTAAAATAGCTGAGGTAATCAATAAAATAGGACCTGAACATTTAGAGTTGAATGTAAAAGATTATAAAGCTTTTATCTCAAAAATTAGAAATGCAGGATCTGTTTGCTTAGGTAAATATGCTGTAATGGCTATGACAGACTATGGAGTGCCTGGAACAAATCATATATTACCAACTAATATGACAAGTAAATATTCTAGTGGGTTAAGCGTTTCGGAATTTATTAAAAAAATTTCTTATATAAACTTATCGAAAAAGGGTATTGAATCTCTTGGACCATCAGCTATAACTCTTGCAAACTATGAAGGATTAGAGGGTCATGCTCAATCAATCATAAAAAGAATAAGGAGAAAATAAATTTGTCAAAACAAGATCTACTTGAATTTAAGGGTAAAGTTACTGATCTGTTACCCAATGCGATGTTTCGAGTTCAATTAGAAAATGGACATGTTGTTACAGCACACACTGCAGGAAAATTACGTAAAAATAGAATCCGAGTTTTGCAGGGTGATAATGTAACTGTTGAAATGACACCTTATGATCTTACTAAAGGAAGAATAATCTTTAGGGGATAAGTTTAAGGCTGAGTAGCTCAGGAGTAGAGCAGAGCCCTGAAAAGGCTTGTGTCGGAGGTGCGAATCCTTCCTCAGCCACCACCACAAAGTTTCATCTTGAAATAATCTTAAAAGAAATTACCTTTAAGAAATAACAAATAACAAAAGGACGAAGAAATAAGATGAGTACACTTAAAGGACAAGTTAAATGGTTTAATTTTCGTAAAGGCTTCGGTTTTATTGAGCGAGAAGATAAAGAAAAAGATGCGTTTGTACATATTACAGCAGTTAAAGCTGCCGGCATCAAAACTCTTGAAGAAAACGACAAATTAGAGTTTACTTTAGAAGATGGTCCAAAGGGCCCTTCTGCAATTAATTTAAAAAAAGTAGATTAATTTTTAAAAAATTTTAAGGGACGTTTATCTTGAAAATAGATTTACGTCCTTTTTTTTAGGGTTGAATAAATCAAATTTTTGTCTAAAAGACCCTTAATGACTAAAGAATTGTACACAAAAAAAAACTATATGAGTACTTTAGGATTTACTCTTAAAGGAAAGAGCAAAGGTGTGCATAATCACTTACATGCTGGCTAAAGCTAGCATTTAATCATTTATATTATAATTTTAAAAAACAATAAAATAAGATAAAACAAAGAGGTTACGCCCGATTGGTGTAGTAGAAGCACGCGAACCTGTGGAGTTCGAGGGTCCTTTGCGAATAAGGGATCGGGTACCATAACATGAATAAAGAAAAAAAATTAATTCCTGGATTACCTTCAGGATTTGAAGATCGTTGGGATAAAAAACTTCTTCTCAAAAAAAAGCTTTTGAAAGCTATTGAGAAAAATTTTATAAAGTTTGGAGCAGTAGCTCTGGAAACCCCTTCGTTTGAGATAAGTGAAAACATAGGATCTTTTTTGGCAGAAGATGATGCTAATCCTATGTCTGATGTATTCTCATTTCAGGATGGAGAAAAAAGCATTACTCTTAGGTATGATCTTTCAAGTCCGCTAGCTAGATTTGTTGCTCAAAATAATCAAGAGCTTCCATCAATCTTTAAAAGGTATGCTATTCAAAATGTTTTTAGAAACGAAAAGGCTGGTAATGGAAGATATAGAGAATTTATGCAAGCAGACTTTGATATTGTTGGAAATGTTAATCCTGCCCAAGCAAATGCTGAGCTTTGCAATTTAATATCAAGTACTTTATTAGACTGCGGGCTAAAAAAAGATCAATTCACAATTAATGTTAGCAATAGAAAAATAGTTCAAGGATTAATTGATGATTTGAAAATACCAGATGATAAACAACTTAAAGTAATCAGAGCAATTGATAAATTAGATAAACCAGGTTTTGGTTTAAAAGGTGTTGAAGATCTTCTTAAAAAAGAAAGAAAAGATGTAAGTGGTGCGATCACCAAAGGTGCAGATTTAAACGATGAACAAGCTTCTCAAATACTTAATTTTCTTAAAATTAAAGATTTAAAAGAATTAAAAGAAACTTTAAAAAATCCATTATCTCAAGAGGGAATTAGTGAATTAAGGGAATTATATAAGATACTTGGTTATGGAAAAAACAGAGACCAAGTTAGAAACAACTTCTGTATCGTGAGAGGTCTCTCGTACTATGATTCTTTTATTGTTGAAACAAATTTAAATTTTAAAGTTACAAACAATAAAGGTAAAGAGATTGATATAGGTAGTATTTGTTCTGGAGGAGCTTATGCAAAACTAATCTCGAGATTTAAAGGTGTAGATATACCAGGAACCGGAATTAGCTTTGGAATTGACCGACTGTTGTTTGCTTTAATGCAATTGGATCAAATAAAAGTAGATAGTCAAAAACCAGTTTTAGTTTGCGTAATGGATGAAAAATATCTTAAAAATTATTATGAGATTTTAGACCTATTAAGAAATAACAACATAAATGCTGAAATTTTTTTAGATACAAAGAAAAATTTAGGTAAGCAATTAACCTTAGCAAATAAACGTGAGTTAGATGTAGCAATAATATGTGGTGAAAATGAATTTAAAGAAAATACAGTTACCGTAAAAAATCTTAAAGGTGTTAAAGGTGAAAACAACAAAACATTTCCAAAAGCGAATCTAATCAATGAAGTCAAAAAACTTATCTGAAAAAATCCTTAGATCAGTAAGATCCAAGGGTTTTAAATATATCGATTTACCCTCAGTAATTGAGGCTAATCACATCGTTCAAAGATCAGGAGAAAATTTTAGAAAGTTTATCTTCTCTTTTACCGATCAGAATGGAAGTGAGTTATGTCTTAGACCAGATTTAACCATTGCATCTTGTTTAAGATATTTAGAAAACAATTTAAAGGGTAAAGAAAAAATCTTCTATAGTGGTCAAGCTTATAGAAAGTCCCAAAATAAAAAAGATTCAATAATTAGGGACCAAGTTGGCTTTGAGATCATAGGGTCACAAGAAGAAAAAAATGATGACAAAGAAATAATAAACACTTCTGTAAAATCACTAAAAAACTTTAAATATTCATCAGGCATCCTTACCATTGGTAATGTGGAAATTTTTAATCTTTTAATTTCTAAATTAGATATACCAAAAAGATGGAAATTAAGACTTTCAAGACATTTTTGGAGAGAAGACTATTTTAATGATTTGCTACAAAGATTAGAAACAAATTCTGATGTAGACCCAACGATTGTTGAAGTTGATAAAAGACGCTATCTAAAAATGTTAAAAGATGATCAATCATCTATTGTTGCAGGGAGAGCAGTAAAAGAAATTTTAGAACGATTTAATAAAAAGATTAAGGACCCTAGAAGAGCAAGCAAGGGTAGAAATATTTCAAAAATCATTAAAGAATTTCTTAAAATAAAATGTCCAATTAATAAAGCTGCGATCGAGCTAAATAAGTTTTTTAAGAAAAATAAAATTAATCTTATTGTAGATCAAAAATATTTTCCAATCTCTAAAAATAAAGTCTCTAAACTCAATGTAATTTTCTCCACCGCCTTTGGTAGACAGCTAGAATATTATACTGGAATGGTTTTTAAGATAGATATTAAATCAAAAACAAAAATTATTAATTGTTGTAATGGAGGTCGTTACGATAAATTGATCTTTGATCTTGGTTCAAAAAAACAAATACCGGCTGTTGGAGCTGCTCTTAATCTTAATTATTAGTTATGAAAAATATAATAAACATAGGAATACCAAGTAAAGGAAGATTAAGAAAAGATGTTTTAAAGATTTTTAGAAAAAAAAGATTAAAGCTTATTTCAGAACGTGGAGAAAGAGATTTAATAGGATCTGTTAAAAATAAATCTAATATTAAAATTTTATATTTACATGCAAGAGAGATAATTGAGAGATTAGGGGATGGCTCTTTAGATATTGGTTTTTCTGGTTTTGATTTATTAAAAGAGAGTGAAATAAAAATTCAGAGTAAAATTAGTGTTGTAAAAAAACTTAATTTTGGAAATGCTAATCTAGTAGTGGCTATTCCAGATCCTTGGATTGATGTTCAAACGATAGCTGATCTTGAAGAAATTGCATTTGAATTTAGAGATAAAAAGAAAAAAAGATTAAGAGTTGCAACTAAGTATCCAAATTTAACAAGAGAATTTTTATTTTCAAAAGGTGTCACTCAATTTAGATTAGTAGAAAGTCTTGGGGCAACTGAAGCATATCCTTTTACAGGATCAGCAGAATTAATCACAGATATCAGTTCAACAGGCGAAACTTTAAAAGCTAATAATTTGAGAGTTTTAAAGGATGGTGAAATTCTCAAGTCACAAGCATGTATTTTTACATCAAAGAAAAATTCAAAAAAAAAAGGATTAAAGAAATTAATTCAATTACTTTCCAAATAATTTATCCTTAAAATAAATAAGGATTATTTTGATAATATCTAAATTTCTTAATATTGCATAAAGAGCTACTAAAATTCCAATAGCAATCACAATTTTAAACAGAAATAAAAAATCCATCTTTAAACTTTATCCCTTTGATTATAATACCATTTTTTTTGCCTTTTTCTTTTTTCATCTAGCTGTTTTTCGCTCAAATTAGCATATATTTTTTTATCGTATTCACTCTTTTCTTTTTCACTCATTTCATCTCTAATTTTTTTTGTGGATGCCCTGTTCTTTAAAATGCCAACATCAATCTCACCTTTTTTGAATTGTTCTATGCTTTCTTCTGTAGAATGTTTTAAGATATTCCTCATATTTATTCTCTTACCAGAATGATAGAATTTAAGACCAGGCCTATCCGTTTCTTTTCTTGTCAAATATTTGATCTTATTTAATTTAGTCTCACCTCTAAAATCTTTTTTCGTCCAATTTCTTGGTTTACTATCAATTATCTTTTGTAATTCCTCATCAGTACGTAATATCCACTGATTATTGCCGACAGGGTTTCTATTAAAATCTTTTTTACTCATTTTTGTTTAGCATTTTTTATAATCTGAAAATTGAATAATATTACAATTATTAACAGTTTTTTTAAATTGTGATTTTAGTAATTTATTTTTTTTATTTTTGTATTCAAAATAGATATCATCAGCTTCACGTAAGAAATCTGGAGATAAATCATCAAAACCAAAAGTCACACCATTTAACATCGCAAAAAGAGTTGTTTTAGCTTGCTCATACTCTTTTTGAGAAAATTTTTGAGATATATTAATTAGCAATTTATGTAGATCGTTATTTTTCATTAATTAATTTTTTTTTTATGAAGTATAAAACGTATATTTTTCTTCCGTGTCACATGCATTGGATCACTTTTGACATCAAAAAGCATGTCTACATAAACATCATATTTTTTATCATTAGATTTTTCATAAACTTTTATCAAAATTTTTATTTTTTCTTTTTTATTCTTCTTATTTAATTCTAAAATATTTAGATTTTTTTTGTAAAAATTAATTCTTTTTTTCATTTGCTCCTTTTTCTAAATTTTCAATAATGCTTGAAACATTTACTGAATTAACAAAAATCTCATTTAATACTTCATCAGAAATACAAACCATCTTTCCTGAATTATGTGTAAAGCGTGTAAAAGGTTTTTCATCAGTTTTGACCATCAAAAGAGTTTGCTCCTTATTATTTTTTTTAAGTCTCACGTAAATACACCATTTACAAGCGTGGCCCGGGTCCTGCTTTTCAAATTCTATTTCAATACCATCTACTGTTAGCAATTTTGTCATTAATGAACAGTATCTCCATCTAATTCAAATACCTGTTTTAAAGTTTTTTCAGAACAAAGTTTACATTCTTCCATTACTTCTTTACCAAGATAAAATTTTCCAATTTGGATTATTGTTTTTACATTTTTTACCATTTTGGATCCTTCACAAGCAGGACATTGAATTAGAAGTTTATTTTTTTGCATCTGATTTTTCATTTTCTATTTCCTTTTCAATTTTCTTAATTCTTTCGTATCTTGCGATGATAAAATGAGCATCAATCATCCCTTGAGCTATTAAGATAAAAATACCACATTTGATTAAGAAGGAGTTTTCTTGAATTATACCACTTGCTAAAAACAAACATCCTGCATTAGCTAATACAAAAAATATATTCCTAGCAGCATAAGGAACTTTTTCATCTTTTCCAAAAAAGTAAAAAACTAAGCATGCTTGAAAAATTAATGTAGCTTTTGCAGCAAATAACATTGCTTCAAGCAGTAAAGGATCTGCTATCAATTAGCTCTCCTTCTATCTATAGAAGTTATATTAGAGAAATCTTTAGCGAATTTTTTTCTTTGTTTAACAGACTCCTTGTCATCCCAATTTTCCACTGCAGAGATAAAATTTTCATTCCCTATATCATCGTTGATTAATTCAGCATCAAATTTAATTTGAACTGGAAGTGAAAAATTTACTACTTGGCCACTAATTATACCTTGGCCGTTTGCAAGATTAGGTAGCTGTTTAGAGTCGTCTACACTTAAAGTTTCAGAGTCTCTAGTAGTTGCTCTTTGGTCTTTTTTGATTGACCATTCTAAATACAATTTGACTATTACATTGTGAAGCAATGGTTTCATCCAAACGTGATGGCCTTTGAGAAATAATCATTACCCCAGTTCCAAATTTTCTACCTTCAGTAATTACTTTTCGTATTGTATCAACTGATGGAAGGTTGTCTTTATCCTCAGATCTTGATGGTATGAAATTGTGGGCTTCTTCAATAATTGTTAAGAAAGGTGGAATTTCTTCTTCCACTTCTTGTCTGTGTTTGAATAGATTTTCTAGTAAAATTGAAACAATTGCACTAGCTGGAAGATTTTCATAACCTTTAAGATATAAAATACTTAGCTGGCCTTTATTGATAATTTTTTCTGGTTCAGTTGCAGCATCTGGTAATTCTTCGAACTTTAATTTACTCATTTTTTGTCTATGTCTAAAGTTAGTTTGCTCCATATTTTTTAACTTTTTAGCAACTTGGCCAAGACTTCTAACCACAACATACATTGAAGCTGGACGAATATTTTTAAATGATTTTGAGGAGTCTGACGCATACTCTCTAGCTTTTCGCACAAGTAGCTCGATATACTTTAGTAAACTACCACCTTCGTATTTAACTTTTTCTAATAGTGAGCTTAAAAAATCTTTTTGAGGATCTGTTAGTGAGTTTCCAAGTTTATCAATTAAAGTGTAAATGATTTCTTTATCATCTGAGCTTACAGATAGATTAGGATAAAATAATTTTACTTCATTTTTAGGATATAGTTTTTTTTGTTTTTGAATAAATCCTAAATAATCACCATGAATATCAAGCACTAGCATTGGATATTTTTTCTTCAAAAGCTCATCCATTATTCTTCTAACCATTACAGTTTTACCAGAACCTGACATTCCAAATATTGAAACATGACGTGATACCAAATTATCAGCATCAATTTTAATTTTAACTGCATCCCTAGCTAGTAAACTTCCAATGAATAAGGGATGTTCAGAGTCGAGGTCTGAGATTAATAAAGCCTCTACGTC
Source organism: uncultured Pelagibacteraceae bacterium (assembly GCA_902629695.1). Classification (GTDB taxonomy): domain Bacteria; phylum Pseudomonadota; class Alphaproteobacteria; order Pelagibacterales; family Pelagibacteraceae; genus Pelagibacter. The sequence goes on from CACORY010000001.1 coordinate 130,807, forward strand.
TTCACTAGATGGATAGCTTACAGTTGCTGCTGGTCTTACAGGGTAGTTTAAAGGCATTAATTTTAAATTATCTTTTAAAGTAAAACCTAAGATGATTACTTTGCAAATAAGTTCATCTCTAGTTGTTGGAAGAATAGTGTCTCTAATATCTATATTTTCATTAGTTAATTCTTGAGCTGCTTCTGTTGGAAAGAATACATTTGAGCTTTCGATTGAGGAAATTTTACCCCAAACTGTTACTGGAACAATATTACCCTCACTTGATGGAATTTTAGACTCTGTAGTGATGATGTCACCTTTTTTAGCTTTATAGTTTTTTAGACTGAAGTAAAATTCACTTATATTTGTTTCACCTAAAACTGTTCCGATAGATTTCCATTTTTTAGTATTCATTATCTTACTAATCCTCCTAATGGTCTATTTCTCCAAGACCTTACTTTTTTTGATAAAATTTTTACGGCTAAACTGATCGTGTTTTGATCTTTACTTCTAATAGCTTGTTTTAATAAATGAGTTGCATAATATTTTCTTGAGGCCTTACTCATCCAATTTGGAATTTTGGCAAATTTATCAACTACATTTAAACCAACTGGGAAACCATAGTTAGGTAATAATCTTGCTGTAGCTAAAATATATTCATAATCTTTAATTAAGTTTTTTGATGGATTTAATGATTCAATTCTAATTGGAGCTGAATGATCATTAATTTTAATATATCCGATATGAACACTTGGAAAAGAGTCCATTTTATCTTCCCAAGCTGATCCTGAGGTAACACTAAATCCTTTAATTTGTTTTTTTACTTCAAGAGGTTTAATTGCTTGGCCACTTTGTAAAATTATTTCTAATAAGTGAGAGTCTGTAATTTTGTATTTTTTGATGGTTGCAAGGGTGTTTTTAAAATCTTTTTCTGAAATAGTTCCTTTTGACTTATAGTTAAACAGCAAGTTTTTGATATAGGGTGCTGAATTAGATGTTTCCACAATTCCATAAATAGGAAACTTACTTTTCTTAATTGAATTAAGGGCCTCTAAATAGACATTGATGAAATGTCTTGCTTCTGCATTAAGCTTATTTTTATTGTAAAAAGGAAGCATATTTTCTACAGCAAACTTTGTAAAAGTTGGAAAACCCATTACTGTAAATGGCATTACAGTTGCTTCAATAGGGCCATGTAAAAAACAGTAATCAAATTTCCTATTTAATAAGATGTGTTTAACAATTGTAACTGCTTCAAAAATTATTCTAGCGCCATCTTTTTTCTTATTAAGCATTTGATCTTCATCAAAGTCATCTTCAGCAAAGTCATAGAGTTCATTTTTAGGGTCATATAGATCACCTAAAAACACCATACTTTCTTCAAAGAATTCTCTATTTTTATCTGCAGCATCTGGCTTAACGATGTAGCTGCCAGTTCTAATACTAAGTGGTGCGCTACTGATTATAGATGTTTTATCAACTCCTCCATCTACAAAGCATGAAGTTTTACATTTATTTTCAGACCAGAAATCTTTTCCTTTATATTCAAGGTTTGTAATTAAATTTGCATCTTCTAAAATTCTCTGAACAGTAAGGGCAACTTGAGTGCTAACATCTAGAAAGTTATTTTGTACTTTTGGAGATGCTGAAACAGCATTTTTTACAAAATTAGTAAATAAAGATGAGTTTGATTTTATTTTATTTTTAATATCTGTTTCGTTACTCATCTGTTTGCTCCACAAAAATATTGAATTTTAGTTCCTCGAATATTTGTTCGAATAGTCAATTTTTTATTTGAAAATTTGTTAAATCGTCTTTTTAAGATTTGTTTAAATACCCAACATGATTTTCTACTAGTAAAACTTCTTAAATGAATTTTAGTAACTTTGTTTTTAGCCTTAGTATTGCAGCTGTTGAAAGACCCTTGGTTATGAAAGAAAGGGAAATGAAGGGAGCCAAGAGTACGAGGCGTTGCCGCTACTCGACAGCTGCTTTTACTAAAGCTAATTACGTTATTTGAAGTGAACCTCCTGTTGTTAAGTTTATTTTTAAAGTTAAAACGCATAATCATATACATACTCCCAAGACTAGCTTGGTAAACGATACCCATCATGTTGTTGTACTTTTTGGGAAATACTTTTTATTAAGAAAGAAAATCGTTGTTTTGAAATATTTAAGGTATTCTGAATAAATCTTTTATCATTTCCATCATTAAGTAAATATAAAAGTTCCCATTCTTTTTGAGTTAAGATTTTTTTATATTTATCAATATTTCTTTGATTATTTTTTTCTATATAATAATCTTCTAGATTTTTAGGCTGATTAACCGTTGGATCAATTATTCCTTCTGATGATGCAAAATCAACGAAACTCCATAGATCTTTATTATCGAAATTACTTTCGGTTATATGATTTTCATTATCAATACCTTGATGAACAAATTGAACTTCTTTTAATGTCTCTATTTTGCAACCAAACTCTTTGATAAGTATTGAGTCTTCTATCTTTGTACTGATATCAAGTTTCAATTTTTTTTTAATTTTTTTTAGTTTTTTATAATAATTGTAGAAAACTTTTTTAAATTCTGCCCCTTTTTCAACACTAAATAAAGGATCATAATTTGTTTTCTTTTTATTAAGATATTTAGAAATATTAAGACAAATGGTTTTAGTAAAGGCACCACTTTTATCTTCATGAGCTCCTTTCGTTTTATCAAATGAATTAATACCGTTGATTATTCCTTTAATTCCAGTTTGAATTATATCTTCTCTATGCCATGGGTTTGAATTTTGGCCATTAAATATTCTCTTAGAATCTTTCAATACTTTAGGAAGGTATCTATTGATTATTAATGTCTTAGCGTATTGTGATTGAGAATTATTGGCTTTAGCAATATCTAAAAGTTCAAGATCAGTCTTATTTTTGATGTTATTTGGAAGATTTTCGCAATAAGTTTTTATTGCTAAAAGACTGTTATATTGTGTGTTTTTGTGCTGCATTCATAAGATTGGTGCACAAAAAAATTATTTAATCTTATAAACTTATTTATTCTTGGAATTCTTATCTGTCAACGATCTGATATAAATCTTATATTACAAAAAAGTAACAAATTTAAGGCAGATTCTCTCTTTTTTTTGCATCCTGGATCAAATAATTAGAAATATCCCTCATTTGTGAGATGTTTTTATTAGTTATCACAGTTAATTCCATTTTATTGTTCAATTTTGAGTTGTTATTTTCATCCACAATTTCGACTCCAAAGTCACTTTTAATTGCGTAAAAATTTATATTCTCAATTTTTGTGCTTTGATCAATTTTTTTACCTAAAATCCAATGTCTTTTATGTTTCCATCCTAGACGACCAGGCATATCTTTTTGTTTAATAATTTTTACCTTAGCTTTAATTTTATTTTCTTTGTTATTATAAAACAACAATTCCTCAATCTTGCTTTCTAGTAATTTTATTTCATTAACTGAAATAGTTTTTTTTTGTTCTTTAGTAAGGCAAGAAGGAATGTCTGTAAGAACCTTAAATTCTGATGGTTTTATATTTTCAGGTAATTTTTGCCACCATTTATAAAGTAAATTAACTCCGTATTCTATTTTTCTTAAATTTTCTAAAATATATCCAGAGGATTTATTTTTGAAATCAATAAGACTTGAGCAAAAAATACTATCTTGATTAGGTAATACATAATTACTTAATTCTTTATGGTAAATATTAACCATATTAATTTTTGATTCACGAGAGGAAGATTTGGATTGTATAAAAATTTTTAATTTTCCTAAGAATTTCATTGAAAATTCGTAAGTACTATTTTTAAAATCTTCTGGGTAAAAATTTCCTTCGAGTATTTTTATTTTTAACTCTCTATTAATTTGGTTTTTAAAATTTTTTATAAAGTCGATTGGTATTTCACTTTTTTCTTTTTCATCAGTTTTGAATTCAAGACTTTGATTTAAATTATTAAGCGCATCTTCTAATAAAACTTTTTTTTCTGTAAGGGATAAATTATTTAAACTATCATTTGATAGATCATTAATTATTTTTCCTAAAAATTGTTTGATATCATTTTTAGAATCTGAAATAAGAATAGCTTTTTGATTAAGATTAAAATCACTTAAGTCTATATTAAAATTACTTAGATCATTAGATTTCAATTCTTTAAAATTCTTAAAATAATTATGATCGATTGAATAAGTAACAAAAGGCATTTTAAGATGTAAGTATTTCCATTCTTTCTGTAAAAAAGCCACCAGGCCATTTTTTTTCAAATCCACCTTGAGAGTTTAACGGAAGATGATGAACTTCAGAATCTCCTAATTTATTCCTTGAAATATAATTAATTGAAACTTCATTTGATTTCAAAATTCCTTTTTGAACAAGTTTTTGTACTTGTAAAACAAATAATTCACTATGTGTCTCTAAAATAAAAGTTCTAGAAATTCTACTTTTGATAATCTTAGCTATTAATTCAATTATTTTTGATTGGTACTTCGGATGCCAATTATTTTCTAATTCTTGAACAAGATATGTTAAGTTAGGTCGATCAGATAAAATTTGAGCTAAAAAAGGAATTATATTAGTTGGACCTTTGCCAACCTCTTCACCATGAATATAAAATTTTCTTTTAAATTTTAGATCTTGCAGCATAATAAATTTATTCCTTCTATACATGCCCATACCTGTTGGATACATCAATCCTCGCCTTTGTGCATTTCTAAACACATTATATAAATTTGGGTCTTTAAGAATTTTTTTAAGAAATTTTGGAGTAACGACTACTAACTTTAAATTCAAAACATCTTTTAAAATTTTATTTAATTCTTTTCTTAATTTTGGATTATTAGAAATTATATTGTCAAAATTTGCCCCATTTGCTGCAATTCTATGTGAATCTATCACCCTTTTTTGTCTCTCAACAAATTCTTTTCTAATTTTTTCGTCTTGTTCTGCAATTTCAGACCTACTCAATTGTTTTTCTTTAGCCATGTTTTCAATTTTTGATAAAAAGTCATCTGGATAATCTCCCTCATTTGGAACAGACCAAAATACATCAGTTTTATTTGGGTGACATATTACAAGATTATTAACTATTTTTTTTATTTGAGAAACACATTTTCTAAAAATATTAATACTAGGATTGAATAAAAAACCAGGTTCAATATTCCCATAAATATCTTTACCTTTATAAAATATGTTGTGTGCTCCACCTTCAATAAATTTAGTTATATATCTAAAAACACCATAAGTCGTTGACGAGTGACGGCCATTTTCTCTGATTATCCAAAAATTTACATTAGAACTTTTTTTTGTTGCTCTTACTTTGAATAGACCCTTTGTTTCGAAAGATGCATGACTTGCAAATTGTAGGAAGGTTTTTGGTTTTTTGGCTTGTAATAAATTATCTATTACCAACATATTGATATCGTTAAAGTCATTGGCTACCATCATACAAAAATTTATTTCGCAATGTCTTTTGAAATTTAGTTCTTTATACTTTTTTGCAAATTTGTCTTCTCCGTAAAAATGATCATCCTCTGCAAATACTATTCCTAACTCTCTCTCAAAATTTTTATCTTTTTCGTAAATTTTAGTAATATTATCCATCCATTTTTTATCTCGAGATGAAATTTTTTTACGTTTCGTTTTAAAGCTAGAATCAAAGTTATTTAAGATATCATAATAATGATTAATTTCTGATTCTATTAAAGATAAATTTTTTGAACTATTATCTTCCTCTATAATCCTTTTAACCAAATAATATATTGTTACTTCTAAATGATTTCTTTCTATAAATTTTTGAGTAAAGTAATTTATAGTTGCAAATTTTTTAGAGAGTAATTTAAAAGCCTCTTTCCTAAAAAAAATATTTTTATCATCTTTGAAAGTTTTTTTATAAGAGTTGTAATAATCCTTCCAACTGTTCTTATCAATAATTATGTCGTAGTCACTATAAAGCTCTTTGTCTACAAAATAATCAGGTTCTGCTATAGGCCTACCCCTATGATATGTACCACTATATCTATCTGGTCTTGTTAAAATTTTATTAAATCTTTCACTGATATAACCAACTTCGTTTGTATCAATAATCCTTTTATAATTTTTATCAATTCTTTTTAATTTTACTAATTTTTCATCGTTATCTTTTTTTATTTCTATACTATCAATTTTACTTACCTTTTTTTTCTTGTTATATTTTATTACTAAAGTCATTTTAATTGGAATAGAAAAAACCTCCTCTTTTTTGACAGTAATTTTTTGATCAGGTATGAAATATGTTGAAACTGTTTGCAAGGATTTATCCTGACTAAATTGATGATAAATGGTTTCTTTTTTAATATTTTCAAAAAAATTATTTAGATCATCTACAAACGTAGGATAGTGAATATCCATTTTTATTTCTATTTTAATTTCTTTTTTATTGAGCCTTGACGAGTAAAAGTGAATTTTTTTTGATGAAATATTCTGAATATTCTCATTTCTATAAAATGGAGAGTCCTTCTGACTTACATTTTTACCTCTTTTTACCTCGTGTTCAGAAAAAATATTATGAATAATATCAAAAGTTTTTAGTAAAGTAGTTTTTCCAGAACTATTTTCTCCATAGAGAAGTGTTAAAGGGGCAATCTTTAAATTCTGCTCTTTTGAAAATGTTTTTATATTTCTTATTGTTATTTGTTTGTACATATCATCTAAACTTTAAGAAAAATATTATTTTAATAATATATCTATTCCTCTTTTAAGTATAAAATTATTTTTTTCTTGTTTACTCTGATTAAAAAAGGAATAATTACCTTTCTATGCAAGATTCGTTAATATATTTACTTTTAGCACTCGTTGTAGTGGTGATTTTTTTATTACTTAGACAAAGAAATAATAACAATAATCAAAGTGAGAATAAAGAAGCAGAGGAATTAGCTAATTTAAATGCTGAAATAGTGAGGTTGAAAGACAGCCTTAATTCTACAATCAATACATCATTAAGTTCGATGTCTACTTCATTTAATTCTTTATCAACTGGGGTCACAAAAGATATGACTGAGGCTTTAACAAAAGTAGATGAGAAGGTTGGGAATTTTAACGAGCAAGTAAAATTGCTAAATCAAAGCCAAGAGGGGATTACTAAAATTTTAGCGGGGGTTAAAAAGTATGGAACTTTGGCTGAGTATTCTTTGGATGCTTTAATTAAAGATTTATTACCGGCGTCTCAATTTATGACCAATGTAAAAATGAAGGAAGATACCAGCGAGAATGTAGAATTTGCAATCAAGCTCCAAGGAGATGTTTTGGTTCCAGTAGACTCTCATTTTCCAGTAGAAAAATTTAAGGCAATTACAGATGCTTATGATGCGGATGATAAAAAAGCAGTTGCGGATGCTAGAACCAAATTAGCAAGTGCATTTAAGGCCAAAGCAAAAAGTGTCATGGAGAAATATATTGTTCCACCTAAAACTTCAAATTTTGCAATAGTTTATGCTCCTACAGAGAGTCTTTATAAAGAATTAACTGAGTATCAAGACCCAAGCACCAAAGAGCTATTAACTCAAGAATTAATGAAAAAATATAAAATAGTAATTTGTGGCCCAAATACTCTCTCAGCTTATTTACAATCTTTACATATGGGCTTTCAGTCTCTTAAAATTTCAAAACACGCAACAGAGATTTATGATCATTTAAAAACTATAAGTACGAGATTTTCTAGTCATTTTGATAATATTTATAAATTAAGAAAAAAACTTGAAGAGGCCATGACGGTTGTTGATAGTTTTGGAAAAGATGCAAGATCAATTACTAGAACTTTAGAAAATATAAAAGATCCCGAGCAAGTTGAAAAAGCTGTACTGACAGAGAACGTTGAGAGTTTTGTTGAAAGAAATAAACAAGTTAAAAAATAATTTCTTTTTTCAGATAATACCGACTATAAGAAATCACATGCGTTGGAACAAAAAATATGACTATCCTAAAAGTATAAGATCAATAGAAAACGGTATTAGAAAATACGTAATTGGAGATACTAAACTTCCATCAGTGACAAGTATTCTTGACCAAACACGCTCTGAGGAAGACAAAGCAGCATTAGCAAATTGGCGGGAAAGAACACCAAATGCTGAAGCAATTACTTCTGCAGCTGCCTCTCGCGGGTCAAAAATGCACGCATACCTGGAGTCATTTATTTTAAACAGAGAAAATTTAAGTTTTTTTGATGATGGTGAACAACATAAGTTAATGGCAAAACAAATTATCGAAAAAGGTTTAATCAATAGACTAGAGGAGGTGTGGGGGGTTGAGGCAACTCTTTTTTATCCTGAGAGATATAGTGGGACTTGTGATGCTGTGGGCATCTATGATGGTCAGCAAGCAATTGTAGATTTCAAACAAAGTAACAAACCAAAAAAAGCTGAATATATTGATAGTTGGCTACTACAAACTGCAGCTTATTCTTTAGCTCATAATACGGTGTACAAATCGAATATCACATCCTGTGTGATTTTAGTTTGCACAGTTGATAATTTGTTTCAAGAGTTTAAGATTCAAGGGCCCGAACTTATAACATATCAAAATTTGTTTTTAGGTAGATTAAAAAAATTTAATGAGATGAATAATTTGGTTTTATAAAAAATGGATAAAATTGTAATTTACGATACTGAAACCACGAACTCAACAATATGGGGATCCATAATTGAAGTTGGGGCTGTTGTAGTTGATAAAAATTTAAAAGAGATAGGAAAATTAAATATAAGAGGGCGAATGCCAGAGGGCGAGGTGCCGAGTGCAAAGGCTTTACTTGTTAATTCAACTAGTATCGATTTATTAACTAAAGGCAACTACTCACATTATGACTTCTTAGGTGCTACTGAGAATTTTTTTACAAAATGTGCTCCTGCTATGTTTATGGGTTGGTCAAATCTTAATTTTGATAGAAGAATGTTTCACTTCAATTTTTTTAAAGGAAATAGATACCCATATGCCACTCATTCTTCACCAAATAAAGAACATGATGGTTTACATATTGCAAGAGCAGCTCAAACTTTAAATCCTGAAACTTTAAAAACTGAATTAACTGAGGCTGGAAATCCAAGTCTAGCTTTAGAAGCATTAGCTAGAATGCAAGGATTTGATACTTCTCAACAACACACAGCTTATCATGATGCATATACTGCCCTAAAGGTACTTAGAATAATTAAAGATAAACATAAAGAGAATTGGGAAGAATTTTTAAAAACATCAACAAAATCAAGTGTGGAAACACTTTTAACTAATGAGGGGATTTATTCTATTTTTGAAAATGTAAAGGGGAGAAATATGATGTATCTTGGTTGCTCATTACATCCTAAGCACTCCTTTCATCCATCTTATGCTTCATGGGGATATTTGTGGGACTGTCGTAGAGATCCAGAACCATTAATAAATTTACCTATTAATCAACTTAGGGATGTTTTAAAAAAAATGAGCCCCAAAGCCCTGAGGGTTTTAAAAACAAATAAAGCACCAGTGGTCTTGGATAAACAGTTTGCATTAAAACAAAAGCCATATACAGATTTAGATTTAGAGACAATTAAAAAGAGAGCATATTTAGTAAGAAATAGCGAAAACTTTTGTAAGAATATTCAAACTATTCATAGAGAAGCAGCAGAAGAAAAAGAACAAACTAAAACCCAAGAAGATTTATTACCAGAAGAAACTTTGTATGAAAAATTTATTCCAAACAAAGATACTGCTTTATTCAAAACATGGCATAGTTCATCTTGGGAGGATAAATTAAGAATGTTAGATAAATTTCAAGATAAAAGATGTAGCTGGTTTGGACAAAAAATTATCTATCAAGAAGCTCCACAAATTTTACCACCAGACTTGTATAAAAATATCAAAAGTGAAATTGCTAGACGTATATTAAGTAAGAATAAAGAGAAATGGCAAACAGTAAATATGGCTTATACAGAAATAGATTATCTTAGGGATCAAGCCTCAAACAAGAATGACGAAGAAGAATTAAAAAAATTGGATGAAATTAATCAATTTATTATGTCAATTGAAAAAAAATATGAATTTGTATAGTTGACTTTGATGATAATAATAATACAAAAAAAATATGCTTATAGATTTTAAAGATGATGATTTTGAAAATAAAATCAAAAATGAAGATATTTCAGTAATTCAATTTAGTGCTGCATGGTGTGGACCTTGCAAAGCACTAAAACCAATCATGGATAAACTGGCTGATGAGTATAAAGATAAGGCTGGTTTTTATTATGCTGATATTGAAGAAGGAGGAATTAATACTGGAAGTGCAGCAGGAATAAGAGGTGTACCCACAGTAATAATTTATAAAAAAGGCGTTGAAGTAGACAGAAAAGTTGGTGGAGTACCAGAAAGCAACATGAAAGAGTTTTTAGAAAAAAATATTTAATTTAATTTTAGAAACTCTCCACTTAGATATAAAGACCCAGCAATTATTATCAGATCATTCTTTTTTAATGGAATAGATTTGATTGCTTGCTCTATACTTTCTTTATATTGAATATTTGGCAAATTTTGAAACTTTTGTTTTAATTCAATCCCACTAATAGCATTTGGCTGATTAGGAATATCAATTGTAGTGAATGAGGAAATATTCTTGAAATAGCTTATATATTTTTTATGATCCTTATTTGCCATCATTCCTACTATAAGATGTTTGTCACAATCTAAAGTTTGAAGATATTCATTTAAAACTTTAGACCCATCCTCATTGTGACTTCCATCTAATAATAATCGATTATTTTTGATTATATCTTTAAGTTTTCCAGACTTAATTTCTTGTAATCTTGCAATACTTTTTATTTTAGTAATGCCTTTTTCAATATGGTTGTTATTAATTTCAAGATCTAAAGTTCTTAAAGTTGCAATAGCAGCTGATATATTTCCCAATTGAAACTGACCTAAAACGTTGGGGGGTTCTAGTTTTAATCCACCAAATTTATCCTCGTAATACCAATAACCATTTTCTTTATTTGTGTAACTAAAATCTTCATTAAAAAAGTACTTTTTTGATTTATTGTCAGATATAGTTTTCTTAATACATTGCATTGTCTTTTCATCTCTTTGCTTTGCAACAATAATATTTGAATTTAAAAGTGATGAGGTTTTTTCAAAAATAATTCTTTTAATAGTACGATCACTCTCTGGGAGCCAATCCATATGATCATTTGATGTAGAACAAACAACACTAGCAAGATTATTCTTAAATACATTCGTTGCATCGAATTTATGGAAGAGCCCACTTTCCACTAAACAAATATTATCTGGATATTGTGCTGCTTTATAAAGGAAACATGCTGTGAGTACTTCAAAAATTGTAGCTGGTTGGTTTTGATTAATTTCTTCAACTTCCTCAAATAGTTTTGCAAGCTCGTCATCACTTAATTCTTGATTATTAAATATAAAACGTTCGTTAATTTTAAGAATATGAGGACTTGTATATACATTACATTTAATGTTGGCTTCTTTGAGAATTGAAAACATCCCGGCAATAGTACTAAACTTCCCATTAGTTCCAACTACAGAAATTACTTTCATTTTATTTTGAGGGTTTCCAAGTTTTTGACAAAGAGATTTAATTCGATCTAAACTAAGATCTATCTCGCGTTTATGCAGTTTTTGAAAGCGATTGAGAATTTTCTGAAGTTTCATTTTCTTCAGTGCTTATACCAGAATTTTCCTTTAACAATATTGATAATAAGGTTCCAATTTTAGAGGTTAGATCTTTTCTATCTACTATTAAATCTACAAATCCACTTTTCTGTACGTAACGGCTTTTTTGAAAACCCTCGGGTAGTTCTTCTTTAATAGTTGCTTTTATTACACGAGCACCTGCAAAAGAAATTAAGCAATGATCAGATTCAGCAATATGAAGATCACCCAACATTGCATATGAAGCTGTAATACCTCCTGCAGTAGGATCGGTTAAAACAACAATATATGGAAGGTTATTTTTTTTGAGTTCATTTATTGCTAAAGTTGTTCTTGTCATTTGAGATAAAGAAATTAAACTTTCCATCATTCTCATTCCTCCACCTGAGCTAAAACACACAAATGGTGTTTGATTTTCTATGGCATATTGTATTCCATATAAAAAAGCCTCACCTTCTGCTGCTGCCATCGAAGCTCCTAAGAAGTCAAAGTCAGATGCAACTGCTGTAATTTTGATGTTATTTATAGAGCCTGACACAACCATCATCCCACAATCCATACCAGTTTTCTTTCTAGCATTTTTTAATCTATCTTTATAAGTTTTTGAATCTGTCCAATTTAAAGGATCATCTTTGGGAATTGGTGTTTTAAATATTTGGTAATTATTTTTTCCAAACAAAATATCAAATCTTTGTTTTGGGTTGATCCGGTGATGTTTATTACAATCTGGACAAACCCAAAGATTTTCTTCAAAATCTTTTTTTAAAATTGGCCCCTTACAACATGAAGTCCAATCGCTATTTGCTATATCCTCTTTAGTGGCTCTTTTATGAATAGCAGATTTAATTTTTTCGCCTGCTTTAATTATTTTTGTAATCCAATTCATTTTATTTTATTTTTTAATCTTTTTACCACTTTAATAACATTTGTGACGGTATTTTGTCTTTTTTTTATTGAGTCTGTAATTTCTTTACAAATAGCGCTTCCTACAACTAAACCATCTGCTATTTTTAAGGATTTTATTGTTTTGTCCGTAATTCCGAATCCAATAACTACTTTTTTAGTCTTATTAAGTTTTTTAATTTTTTGATAATTTTCTATAATTTTCTTCGGTGATATTTTCAACTTTCCTCCAGTTGTGGAAAGCATACTAATATAATAAATCATGTCGTGAGAGTCTCTTATGATTTGTTTTAATCTTTTTTTAGAAGTTGTAGGCGAAATTAGTTGAATAAAATTAATATTTTTTTTTTTACATTTAGATGCAAAATTCTTATTTTCTGGATAAGGTAAGTCGACAACAATCAATCCATCTACATTAGACTTTTTACACATATTGATAAATCGGTTTTCTCGGTATTGATAAATCATATTGTAATAACCCATCAAAATAATTGGCTTATCTTTAATTTGCTTTTTAAATTGTTTAGCAATTGAAAAAACATCGTTTATCTTTATTCCATTTTTGATAGCTCTGTATGAGCTTGATTGAATTTGACCACCATCTGCTATAGGTGTATTATGAGGAAATCCGAGTTCACAGATGTCTGCATATTTAGAAATTGATTTTAAAATCTCTAAAGATTTCTTTTTTGTATTATCTCCAGCTACCGTATATGTAAGAAGTGCTGGTCTATTCTCTCTATCGGCAGTTTTAAAGGATTGAATTAACAAAGATTCTCTCATCAATATTTGCCCAATCTTTTTTTCAAAATATCACGGTCTTTTTTAGCGTCACCACATGAATTTACTATTATGATTGTATCTTTACTTAATTTTGGAGCAATTTTTATAGCCTCCGCAAAAGCATGACTTGGTTCTAAGCTTGGATTAAGTTTTTCAAATTTTGTTACCAATTTATAAGCATTAAGAGCTTCCTCATCGGTTGCAAATGTGTATCTCGCTCTCTTAGTATCTTTTAAAAAACAGTGAATAGGTGAAACAGATGGGTAGTCAAGACCTGCTGAGATAGATTCAGTTTCTTTAATTTGACCTTCATTATCTTGACAACAATATGCAGCGGCTCCGTGCAATATACCTAATTTTGCACCCCTACTTAAAGGCGCAGCATGAAGTTTTGAATTTTTTGGTCCCCCAGCTTCAACTCCAATTAATTCAACTTGTCTTTTGTCATAATCAATGAATTCACTCCAGAAACCATAAGCTGAACTTCCTCCACCAACACAATTTATTAATTTAATTTTTTTTGGTATATTATTAAATTCATTTTTTAATTGCATCTTGAGTTCTCTTGAAATTTGTGAAGTACTCCAACCACAAATTTTTACGAATATATTAGGTCCGACTGTACTCCCAACGGCCATATGAGTAGTATCACAATTTGAAACCCAATATCTCATGCATTCACTAACTGCATCAACAAGTGTTTGACTTCCAGTATAAACAGGAATTATTTCAGCACCATTTTTTTTCATGGCATCACAGTTAGGTTTTTGCCTTTTGATATCTTTAGCTCCCATAAAAATTTTACATTTAAGACCAAATTTTTTTGCTGCCATACTCAACATTTTACCCGCATATCCTGCACCTGTATCACCAACAATATACTTTTTACCCATAGCCTTACAAATTAATGCATGAACTGTTGCATTGTATATTTTGTGAGCTCCACCATTTGCCTCAGAAACTACTTTAGCCCAAATTTGAGCTCCATCTAAATGACTAGATAAATTTTGAAGTTTAATAAAAGAAGTTGGAGAGCCTACATAATTTTTAAAATAAAAATCCCTTTTTTTTATAAAATTTTTATTTTTTCTTAGTTTTTGAAACTCTTTAGTTAAGTCTTCTATTGGCTTTTTTAAAGTTTCGGGAATAAAACTACCACCAAATTTTCCACCCCAAAATCCATTTTTATCGTGCTGATCTATAAGAGGTATATTTTTTTTAAGTCTCATAATTTAAGTTTTTAATCTTTTGTAAAAAAGTTTCAATTTTGGAAATATCTTTTAATCCAGAAGTTTCAAGTCCGCCAGAAATATCAATAATATCTGCTATTTTTTTTAAATTTTCAAGATTTTCATTTATTTTAATATTTCCTGCGATCATAACTTCTTTATCAAAATTAATATTTTTTATTAGTGAATGATCAAATGACACACTTTTTTCATAACCTTTGCCATCAAATAAATATATATCAGCAATATCTTTATATAGCTTATAATTATTGATATGATCAATATTTTCAACGGTTAATGCAGTGATAATTTTTATGTTGTATTTTCTTTTGATAGCCTCTGTTTTTACAGGTGTGCAATTGTAAAGTTGATAATAATCAAATGGTAAATCTTTAATTTGTTCGAGAATTTGATCATCAGGGTTTACTAAAATTGATACATATTTAGAATTTTTTTTATCTATTTTTAAAAGTTCTTTGAGTTTTTCAAGAGGAACAAATCTTTTTGATTTTTGATAATTTGTAATAAACCCAACAAATTTGGGTGGATAATTATGGTTTACTATATATTTTAATGTAGCAGAGTCTGATACTCCACATATTTTGGATTTAAGGATCATTTAATAAGATGATCAATTAATTTTTTCATATTGTTTTTTATATTTCCTTGAGTTACAGGTCTTCCAATTACAAGCGCATTACTTCCATTCTCAAAAGCTTTTTTGGGAGTTAAAATCCTTTTTTGGTCATGAGAATTTTTATTTAATCTTATCCCAGGAGTAATTATTTCTTTTTTGAAAACTTTTCTCACAATACTTACTTCTTGTGCACTACAGACTATAGCATCCAATTTTGCTTTGTTAGCCAATTTAGCTTGATGAAGAACTAATTCTTTTAGTTTTCGACTAAAGCCTATTTCTTTTAAACCCTTATTATCAAGAGATGTAAGGATAGTCACACCTACTAACTTAGTTTTACCTGAATTTTTTTTGGCTGCTTTTAATGCCTGTAAACCTGAGCTTATATGTATTGTTAGATAGTTCGCATTTAAATATTTGATTGCTTTTACTGTTGAGGCACAAGTATTTGGAATGTCATGAATTTTGAGATCAGCGAAGATTATTTTTTTTCTCAATTTTGAGACAAAGTTTTGTCCATTTATTGAGTTTAAAAATTCTAATCCAAATTTATATCCAATTTTTATTTTAGTACTTTTGGTGTCTTTTATTATCTTTTTTATTTTTGAAATATTTGTAGTATCACAAGCAATAAAAATTTTACTCTTTTTCATCATTTAATTTTTTAAATATATCTTTAGCATACTTAAAGTGTATTGACTTTTTTTTTGGAGTATTAATTTTCTCTCCAGTTTTAGGATTACGAGAAATTCTAGCTTTTTGGGTATTTGTCGAAAAAACACCAAAACCTCTTATTTCTACCCTTTCTCCTCGTTTAAGTGTGAATTTTATTTCATCGAAAATAATATTAACAAATTTCTTAAGATCTTTTTTAAGAAAATTTGGGTAATTTTTAGATAGTTGTTTTAAGATGTTTGATTTTACAACAGACAATTTATTTTCGTTTGAACTTTATTTTTTTTTATCTTTTTTTTTTAGATCTTCAGAAAGTGAGGAGAAAGGTAAATTTTTTCCTGAACCCTCAGATCCATATTTTTCTAAAGCTTCTTTTTTCTCGATTTCTTCTAAAAGTTTAATACTTAAGCCAACTTTTCTTTTTGATAAATCTAAATCAGCAATAGCACAATCTATACGTTCACCACCTGTAAATCTTGATGGTCTAGCATCTGCGGCATTAATTGCAATTTGAGATTTCTTAATCATAAAATCCATTTCACAACCTTCGGGTCTAACTACCAAACCTTTATTATCTGTTGATATTATTTTAACTGTAATGGTTTGATTTACTTTTTTATCTTTGAACCAATCAAATGGATCTGTTTGAGTTTGTCTTAAACCTACTCTTACTTTTTGCTCTGAAGTTTTTATCTCTAAAACTTTAACTTTAATTTTGTCACCTTTTTTATATTTTTCTAGCTCTTCTTCTCCATTATTTAAATAAGTCAAATCATTGCAATGGAGAAATGCATCAATATCAAGATCCTCAACTTTAACAAATAATGAATATTCATTTTTATTTACAATTTCTCCTTCTACAATCGTACCAACCGGATATTTTTTGTTAAAAACTTCATATGGATTTTCTTTTGTTAATCTATGAGATATAGCAACTCTTCGTTTTTCTTTATCAATTTCTGTTATTACACAATCTATTTCATCTCCAACTCTAAACATTTTCTTTGCAGATAAATTTTTCTTAGTCCAACTTAATTCACTTGAATGAAGAAGTGTTGTTAGTCCTGGTTCAAGTTCACAAAAAGCTCCGAAGTCCATAATCTTAACTACTTTAACTTTATAGACTTTATTGAGCTCATAATTTTCTACATGTTCAAACGGATCTTGCGATAACTGTTTGACAGAACAACCAACTTGTAATTTTTCCTTATCCACAGAAATTACCTTTAAATCATGTTTTTCTCCAATATTAAAAACTTCATCGGGGTGATTAACTCTTGAGTAAGAAATTTCCTGTAAGTGGACTAAAACATCTAACTCACCGTTAACATTAAAAAAACAACCAAATGAGCTGTAACCTTTTACCTCAGCATTTTTAATTATATCTCCAACTTTATATTTCTCTATAATTTTAGCTTTATCTTCTTTTTTGAAAGATGAGATGATCTCTCTTCTGGAGACACATGCATTGCCTCTTACTTTATCCAATTTGATTAAAGCAAATTTTTGAGGTTCATTCATGAGATGACTAATATCTTTTAACGGTTTATCGCTTATTTGAGATCCTGGTAAAAACATTAGAGAACCAGTTTCTATATGTTCTACAATACAGCCACCCTTACATTTAGACGTAATTTTTCCCATTATTGGTTCTTTATTCTCGTAAGCCTTAACAAGCTTGTCCCAACCTTTAATTTTTTGTGCTTTACTAGCAGAAACCACTACTTCTCCATTTTTATCTTCAATTTTTTCTAATAAAACAGAAATCTTTTCTCCAACTTTTATTTTTTCAGTCAAGCCCATACTCTTAAGTTCATTAATATCCAACACTGGCTCTGATTTTAAATTTTCTATATACAGAAATACATATTTTTCTGTAATTTTATTAATTTTACCTTCAATTATCTTTCCCTCTTCTATTTTGGTTCTTGATAATTGACTTTTAAGTAATTGCTCAAACTCTTTTGATTTTGCGTTATCTATTTCTTTAAATAATTCCATGCTTTAAGCTTTTAATTTAAAAAGCATGACGTTCTACTTAAATTTATCAAATTTATCAATAGTAAAACTTAGAATTTTTATTAATAATTTATTAAAATAATTACTTTTTTACTCAAAATATTAGGATTTTATCTATTTAATTCTCTCAAAATTTTTAAAAATTTGGGAAATGAAGTTTTTATTGAGTCAGCATCCTTTATTTTCCAGTTACCACCAAAAGTTAAGGCTGCTATCGTACTCATCATAAAAACTCTGTGATCTTTCAAAAAATTTTTTATCAAAATTTTTTTTTTTAAGAGTAAATTTGGATTTCCATAGATTTTTAAGGAGTTTGAAGTCATGATATTTTCAACACCTATTAAATTTAAAATTTTTGATGCCCAAATAAGTCTAGGGCTTTCTTTTTGATTTAATTCATCTAAGTTCTTGAAATAAGATATTCCTTTTGCTTTAGCTGCAACTAAAAATATAATTAAAAATTCATCAATTGCACTACTGTTCCATTTTTTTGGACAATCTATAGATTTTAATTTTTTTGAACTTTTTACAAAAATGTCAGCAATTTTCTCTCCTTTATAAATTTTTCGATTTTTAAAATTTATAATTGCACCCATCTTCTTAAGAATCTTTATTACCCCAGTTCTTGAAGGATTAACATTCACATTCTTAATAATAAGTTGAGAATTATCCGACAAAATAGTCAAAACTATAAAAAATGCACAAGAGCTTATGTCACCTGGAACTCTGTAATTTAAAGAGTTTATCTTTTTAACTCCTTTTAAT
Organism: uncultured Pelagibacteraceae bacterium; assembly: GCA_902629695.1. GTDB lineage: Bacteria > Pseudomonadota > Alphaproteobacteria > Pelagibacterales > Pelagibacteraceae > Pelagibacter. The sequence goes on from CACORY010000001.1 coordinate 149,471, forward strand.
TTGATTACATCAAAGTTTTTCCTTTTTTTTATCTCAATTGGTATCTTTAAATATTTGAATAATAATTCTGTATGATTTCTTGATTTTTTTGCTTTAATTTCTGTTGTTCCTTTCGATTTAAGTGCGGCGAACATAATTGATGTTTTACATTGTGCAGAACCTCTGGTTTCAAAGTATTTTATAGGCTTTGGATTTTCCAAACCTTTCATTATAAGAGGTAAGTTTTTTTTCACATTGAATTTAGCACCAAATTTTTTTAATGGTTTGATCACTCGCGAAAAATCTCTTTTAGATAAACTTTTATCACCTATAAGTTTGATTTTTTTTTTCGAATTAATGAGTAGTCCTAAAATCACTCTACCCAATGTTCCAGAATTTCCCGCGTTTAAAAATATTTGTCCTTTTTTTTTAATATGAAAACCGCTGCCAATAATTTCACATTTATTTTGAACAAATTTTACTTTAGAACCAAGAGTTTTAATACAATTTATAGAGCTCATAACATCCTCTGATTTTAATAAATTGTATGCAATTGATTTTTTTTTTGACAATGACGATATTAATACCCATCTTATAGACAAGCTTTTATCACCTTCTACGAAAATACTTTTATTGAATGGCTTAATTTTTTTTTTTATATTTAGAATTTTTTTCATTGAAATGAAAATAATATTTATAATTTAACTTTTAAAAAATTCTCCAAAATATTGAGATTTTGCTTTTTCATCCTTAATTAAACTGTTAGGAGAGCCTTCTGCTATAATTTTGCAGTTTGATAAGATTAAAGCTCGGTCTACAATCGATAAGAGCTCTCGTGCTTGATGTTCACATACAACAATGCAGATTTTTGGATTTTCGTTCTGTAAATTAACTAATATTTCTTTTAACATGTGAATTGTAAGCACATCGAGAGCTGCAAATATTTCATCACACAGAAGTATTTTTGGATCACCTAGTAAGGCCATGCAGATAACTAGTTTTCGTCTCTGACCACCAGATAAAAATTTAGCTTTAATTTCCTGAACATTATCTAATCCAAATTTTGAAATTAAAGAGCTTATTTTTTCTTGTCTTTCCCTCTCATTTTTAATAATTATTTCTCCAACAGCTTTAAGATTTTCGACTAAAGTGAGATCGTGGAAATATCCTCCATATTGAGGAACATATCCTATCTTAAATTTTTTTGCTCTTTCATAAATAGGAAAATTAGTTACATCTTCGTTTTCAATAAATACCCTTCCAAAATCTGGTTTTATTAAACCAATTAAGAGATTGAACATTGTACTTTTTCCTGCACCGTTTGGTCCCAAAAGTCCTATTATCTCTCCAGAATTTAGATTAAAATTTATATCATCTAGAATCTGTCTTTTGTCAAAGGATAAAGAAATTTTTTCTAATTTAGCAAGAGGTTTCTTATTTTTAAACTCTTTAATTCTAAATTTTTTAATTAACGCCATTTGTTAAATGTTTTATTTTAATTTTATTATTTTTATTAAACATAGATGTCTTAGTAGTTCTTGTAATTAAATCAACTTCCATTTGATCTGCATATAATTGTGTAATCAAATTTTTAAATACTAAGTTTCCAGACAAAATCGCGTAATTTTGTGAATATTTAGCTGAAATTTTATCACAAGAAAGTTTATTTCCGTCATATTCTAACTTTACGTTATCTAAAAATTCAGTATCAAAATTATTTATGTTGTATATGGCTCTTTCAGAATTGATTGTAATAATTTTTTTTTGATCAAAATTTATTTTAGCTTTCACATTTTTTAAATAAATAATATCTTGATTATTTTGATCCATAATTCCATTTTCTGCCTCAATCAAATAAGTATTCCCTTTTAAATCTTTTGAGTAATACTGAATACCTTCAATAAGGTTTTTTTCGTCAGATTTTAAAACCTTTTTGTTTTCTAAAATTTCAACATCTTTTTTAAAATAAATCTTATTAAAAAAAAAAATGGAAAAAAATATTGTCATAGAAATTAAAAAAATTTGTAAAGATAGTTTTTTACTCATTTTAACCGATATTAGACTTAAGAATATTGTGAATATGTATTATTCCAATAGTTTTATTTCTATTGTTATTTTTGTATACACAAAGAGAAGTTATTTTGTTATCATTCATTATACTCAAGGCTCTTGCTGCTAAAGTATCTTTTTCAACACTGATAGGGTTTTTGCTCATAAAATTTTTTATTTTATTTTTTTTAATGTCAATGTTTTTTTGAATAATTCTCTTAATATCTCCATCAGTAAAAACACCTGTTGTCTTTAAAAATCTATCTCTTGCGACTAATATTCCAAGTTTTTTTTGATTTATTATTTTAACTCCACTTTCAATTGTTTTATTTTCATTGATAAAAGGAATCTTTTGTTTTGTAAGCATTAAATCCTCAACTGTTTTTAATTTATTTCCTAGACTTCCGGATGGGTGAAATTTTCTAAAATCAAGCTTACTAAATTTTTTATGATCCATTAAGCTTATTGCCAATGCATCACCTAATGCCAATTGGACGCTTGTACTTGATGTTGGAACTATTCCAAAACCAGCTTCTTGAACTTCAGGTATCAGTAATTTTATATCTGAGGCTTTATAGAGTATTGAATTTTTTTTTGATACTATTCCAATAAGTTTAATTTTATTACGATTAGCATATTGAATTATATTTTTTAATTCCTCTGAGTTTCCAGAGTTACTAATTAAGATCAATATATCTCTTTTTGTAATACTACCTAAATCTCCGTGAGAGCAGTCAGCAGCAGATATTGAAAAAGCTGGTGTTCCAATAGAAGAAAAAGTTGATGCAATTTTAGATGCTATAAGTCCACTTTTGCCTACTCCTCCAAAAATAACTTTTGACTGACAAGTTGCTATAATTTCAACTGCTTTATTGAAGGAATTATTTATAAATTTTTTAAGTTCTTTTAAACCTTTGATTTCTAAATCAATTACATTTTTTGCAATTTTATTAAATTTTTTTTTCATTAAACTAATGAGACCAAATATCGTCCTTAAAATATGCTAAATCAAGTTCAACTCTTGTTTTTAAAAATTTTAAACAATTTTTATAAAGTCCAAGTCTGTTTTCTCTTAAAAGAATTTTATGCAGCTCTTCATGAATTTTATGAAGAAATATTACATCATTCGCACAATACTTTTTTTGAGCTTCTGTAAGTTCTCCTCCAAAATCTGAATTTTGAAATTGTTTACTTATATCAATATTCACAAATTCTTTAATTAAAGTTTTTAGAGAGTGATTATCGGAGTAAGATCTTGCCAATTTTGATGCAATTTTTGTATCTAAAATATTATTTGTATCTGTCTTAAGATAGTGTTTTATGTGACCTATGTCTGCTCTCCCGTAGTGGAAGATTTTAGTAATGGAGTCATCTGCAAGTATTTTTTTTAGGTTAGGTGCCTCGTAACTTGATCTGTCTAATTGTATTATGTGAGCATCATTTTTGCCTGTTGAAATTTGAATGAGACATAAAGGATCACGTCTTATATTTAATCCCATAAACTCTCCATCAACAGCTAATAGATTGCCTAATCTTAAATCATCTGGTAAATCTTTTTTGTGAAGTTTAATATCAATATTCATTTTTAAACATATATATATGAAACCAAAAAATTGTCTAATTTTTGGCGGAAGTGGTCAAATTGGTAAACATCTCATCAGAAAGCTAACTAAAAATAACCTAAAGGTTACTGTTGTAACGAGAAATATTCACCAAAAGAGCTATAAAATAAAAACCCAAGCTAATGCAGGCTATTTAGAAATTGTTGAATCTAGTATTTTTGATGAGACAAAAATGAGAAAACTTTTTGAGTATGCTGATATATGTATAAATTTAATAGGTGTCTTGTTTGAAAAAAAAGGAATTAATACTTTTAATAATATACATGCAGTTTTCCCGTCTTTACTCGCAAAACTTTGCAAAGAGTATAAGCTTAAACAATTTGTCCATGTATCTGCCCTTGGTATAAATGATGCAGTTGACTCTAATTACGCAAAATCAAAATTGGAAGGTGAAAAGAATATAAAAGCAAATTTTCCATTAACCACAATATTGAGGCCTTCGGTAGTTTATTCTGTTGATGATAATTTCACTACTAATTTTATGACGTTGTTAAATAGACTTCCAATATTTCCTTTGTATTATTCTGGAAGAACTAAATTTACACCCATTCATTGTTCTGATCTAACTGATATAATTTATCATGTTATTACAAATGATATTAATTCCAATATTTTAGAGTGTATTGGTCCTGAGGTTATTTCTCTGAAAGAAATTGTAAAGAAATTACTTAGATTGATTGAAAAAAGAAGAATTCTTTTCCCAATGCCTTTGCCATTAGCTAACTTATCCGCTAAATTTTTTCAATTATTTCCTAATCCTTTATTAACAGAAGATCAGTTAAGATTATTGAAATATGATAATATAGTTTCTGGAAAATATAAAACTAATTTTGATATAGGCATACCTAGTCTGAAACTTTTCGACCAAGAAGTTAAAAAGTATTGTTACATGTGGAAAGATGGTGGTCAATATTCAACTGAAAAATACACTAAAAAAAATTCTTAAATTAATTTAGTTGAATTATTAAAATCTATGCAGAGTGAACTTTTTTTTCAATAAATTCTGGCATCTCTTCTTTATCCTTATTAGACGATCCATCTTTTTTATTTTTTGGCTGGTATGCATAAAGCAGATGTAACTTGCAATATGAAAAATCTTTTAATGAAGTCCTTCCACAAAAATAAAAAGATTTTTCATTTGGATGACCAATTGGCCACTTACAAGAATTTTCATCTAATTCTTCAAGTTGTTTAGGATTTTCTGGTTCAAAATCTTTCTCAATTATTAGTGATTTAAATCGATTCTTACGTCCTTTATTGGATTTAATGTTTTTATTATCTTGAGAATTATCAAAATTTTGATTTGAAGTAGCTGCTCTTGTTTTAATTTTTGCAGATAAATTTAACCTATGAGCTTTTCCAATAACTGCATTTCTACTTATGCCTCCAATTATTTCTGCAATTTGGTTTGCAGTATTGCCTTTGCCCCATAGTTCTTTCAGTTTTGCTACTTTTTCATCAGTCCAACTCATAATTACAATATATAGTATATTTAATTAATATAAATACAATATACTGCTATCTAAGAGTGCTTCACAAGAAAATATTCAGATTTATTAACAATTTTAAAAAAGGATTAAACAAATCCTACAATCAACACTTGAATCTATTTACTTTAATAATAAGAGAATTATTAAGACATTAAATTTATAATTTAATTATGAGTTATTTAGCAGACAATTATAAAAGAAGAGAAATATCATTCTTTAAAGGAAAGGGATCATATTTGTTTTCCACTGATGGAAAAAAATATTTAGATTTTTTGAGTGGTATTGCTGTAAATACCTTAGGTCATTCTAATCCAAAATTAATCAAAGCATTGAATTTACAAGCCAAAAAAGTTTGGCACGTTTCTAATTCATTTCAGATTCCTGAGGGAGAAATTTTAGCAAAAAAACTAGCTAAAAGAACTTTTGCTGACAAAGTTATTTTTGTTAACTCAGGAGCAGAGGCTAATGAAGCTGCAATAAAGGTCGCAAGAAGGTATTTTTACTCCTTAGGGAAGCCTTACAAAAATAGAATTTTGTGCATAAAAAATTCATTTCATGGAAGAACATTAGCAAATATTTTTGCCAGTGGATCAAAAAAAATGACTGAGGGTTTTGGACCAAAAGTAAGCGGATTTGATCATTTTAAATATTCTGACATAAAGTCCCTAAAAAAGAAGATAACTAAAAAAACTGCAGCAATTTTTTTTGAAACTGCAATGGGTGAGTCTGGAATAAAAGTCCATACAAAAAAATTTTTAAAAGAAGTAAAGAAAATCTGCAAAAAAAGAGATATTCTTTTAATTCTAGATGAAGTTCAATGTGGAATAGGTAGATCTGGAAAATTTTTTGCTTATGAATATGCTAATGTTAAACCAGACATAGTACCTATTGCTAAAGGCATAGGAGGAGGCTTTCCTATTGGAGCTGTTTTAATGACAAAAAGAGTATCAAAATGTATGGTACCAGGAACTCACGGCAGTACATATGGTGGTAATCCTCTAGCAATGGCGATTGGAAATGTTGTTATGGATGAAGTTTTTAAAAAGGGTTTTTTAAAAAATGTAAGAAAAAATTCAAATTATTTTTTAAAAAAACTCAATAATTTAAAAAAAAGTTACCCTAAGGTAATAAACGAAATAAGAGGTATTGGATTACTGATAGGTATAAAAGTAAATGTAGACTTAGGTAATTTCATAAACAAACTTACAAGTAATAAACTTTTAACAATTAGGGCAGCTGAAAACGTTGTAAGAATATTACCTCCTCTTAATGTTAAAAAGAGAGAAATAGATCAAGCCTTAAAAATATTGAATAAAGTTTGCTCAGAATATTAAGTGAATGAAACATTTTATTAATTTAAAAGATATTCCAATCAAAGATCTTAGAAAAATATTAACTGATGCAAAAAAAAGAAAGAAAGCGAGGAAGAAACTAAACAATCTCGATGTTGATAAAGATGCACCTTTAAAAGGCAGATTATTAATACAGATGTTTGAAAAATCTAGTTTAAGAACCCGATTAAGCTTCTATATTGCATGCAGACAACTTGGTGGAGGCGCTTTGACACTTAGACCAGATGAATTACATCTTTCCAGCGGTGGAGAAAGTATTGAGGATACAGCTAAAATATTATCTAATTTTGGTGATATTTTTATGCTAAGAACAGATAAGGATAGAAAACTCCAAGAATTCAAAAAATATTTATCAATTCCAATTATTAATGGACTTAGTCCATCCTCACATCCAACGCAAATCTTATCAGATGTTTTTACAGTCGAGGAAATTAAAAAAAAACCAATTTCTAAATTAAATATCACATGGATTGGAGACTCAAACAATGTTTTAAATTCATTAATTGCTGCCTCAATTAAATTTAACTTTAAGTTAAACATTGGATGCCCAAGAAATTATCATCCCAAAAAAGATACGATGCATTATCTTAAAAAAAATAAAAATAAAATTTTAATTTATAATAACCCAAAAAAAGCAGTAGAGAATGCTGACGTAATTTTTTCTGACAAGGTAGTCTCGATGAATGATAAAGTTAATAAGATAAAAAAATTAAAATATTTTAAATCTTTTAAAATTGACGATAAACTTATGAATTTTGCAAAAAAAGATTGCATTTTTCTCCATTGTTTACCAAGAGGAGATGAAGTAGACGAAAAAATTTTTTCAAGTAATAAATCAAAAGTTTGGCAACAGGCTCTTAACAGAGTTCATGTACAAAAATCTATACTTCTTTATAGTCTTGGAAAATTAAGGTAGCGGTAGTGGGTTATCTGAGTTTTTATTAAGATATAAAATTACCGATGCTCTATCCTTCTCTTTTCTTAATCCTGCAAAAGCCATTTTAGTTCCCTTAATCCATTTGGCTGGTTTAATAAGGTAACCATTTAATTCTTCAAAAGTCCAATTCTTCCCATACGTAGCAAGAGCTTTTGAATATTTATAATCATCGACTAAACCAACTTGTCTGTTCACTACATTGTAAAGTGCTGGTCCAATATTATTTTTTCCTCCTTTGACAATTGAGTGACACGCAGCACATTTTTTAAAAACTTTCTCTCCATGAGCAAGGTCTCCCATTGATAATAAGGCTGCAATATCAACTTTTTTTACCACTGTGTCTGATTTAGTTTCTGTACCAGCAGTAGCAACCTGTGCCACCTCCACGACATATCCAGGTTTTTTTGGTTTTTCCACGTAAAATATTACATCTGAGAGTTTTCCTATACCAATAACTAAAAGTGCAACTAGTAAAACTGCAGCAACTATTTTATTAATTTCAAAAGAATCCATTTTTTAAAAATTATTGAACGTATAACATTATAAATAGTAAATTACTTACATATTTTGATGTACAATTTTGCCTCTGTTTATATTGTATTGAAAATAAAAAACCAATGAACACATTAGTCATAATTCCCTCAAGACTATCAGCTACCAGATTGCCAGGCAAACCATTACTGAAAATTAATGGATTATCTATAATTACTCATGTTTTTAAGAATGCCCAAAAGGCAAATATCGGAGAAGTTATTGTTGCAACTGAGGACCAGGAGATAGTAGATAACGTTAAACAAAATGGAGGTCAAGTAATTTTGACTAAAAATACCCATAAAACTGGAACAGATAGAATTTATGAAGCTTTACAAAAAATCGATAACTCAAATATTGATTTAGTCATGAACCTTCAAGGTGATGAACCTTTAATGAATGTTGAAGATATTAGAAATCTACGTAATCAAATGATAAAAAATGAGTCAGGCTTTGGAACTTTAGCCTCAATAATTACAAAAAAAAAATTCTTTCAAGATCAAAATATAGTAAAAGTTATGACAAAAAAAAATTTAGATACAAGTAATTTTCCCGAAGCGCTTAATTTTATGAGAAAAGTTGATGAGCAAAATGAAAAAATTTATCACCATTTAGGGATTTATTGTTATAAAAAAGAAGTACTTAAAAAATTTATTACTCTTGATCAGTCATCTAATGAAATTAAAAATAGGCTAGAACAACTTAGAGCACTAGATAATAATATAGAAATAAATGTTGCATTGGCAAAATTCTCTCCAATTGGTGTGGATACTGAGGAGGATTTTGTGGCTATAAAAAAAATAATGGAATATAAATCAAAATGAGTAAAATTTATTTTCAAGGCACATATGGTGCTTATTCTCATTTAGCGGCATTATCAGTTGATCCTAATGCTGAAATAATACCATGCAAAACATTTGATGAGTGTTTTATTAATGCATCAAAAGATGTAAATGCAAAAATAATTATCCCTGAGTCTAATAGAATTACAGGTAATATAGGTATTGAATACCTTATCTTTGAATATAGATTAAATATCTATTCAGAATATTTTCAAAAAATTGAGCATAACTTGCTTGGACTACCTGGAGTAAAAATTTCTGAGATTAAAGATGTTTATTCTCATGGACAGGCGCTTTCCCAGTGTTCAAACTTTATTAAGTCAAATAATTTAATTGAGCATGTAAGAGCTGACACTGCTGGTTCTGCTGAAATGGTTTCTAAAGTGAAAGATAAAACGAAAGCAGCAATTGCATCCTCTTTAAGTGCGAAAACTTATAATTTAGAAGTAATACAAAAAAATATCGAAAACGAAAAAGGGAATCTCACGAGGTTTTTGGTTATGGGAAAAAATGTTGCACAACCAGAATTTGGAAAGAAAAAATATATTACTACATTTCTATTTAAACTTAAAAGCAAACCAGCTGCTTTATATCAATCTTTAGCTGGCTTTGCAGTGCATCAAGTAAATTTAACAAAACTACAGAGTTATGCAGAAAAAAATACTTTTGACTCATATTTTTTCTTGTGTGATTTAGATGGTCATATTGAAGATAAAAAAGTCCAAAAATCTTTGGAGGAATTAGGACTACATTGTCAGGATTTTCACGTTCTAGGTGTTTTTGAAGCTGACAAACTCAGAGAAAAATAAAATTAATCTTTTCTTGTAGATTAGAAATTATTACTGCTATAATACTTTGTGGAGGCTAGAGGTGGGTGCTGCTTGAACCCGACCAGATCTTAACGGAAGCAGTCGTAAAGACAGTTATTCAGGTTCTAGTCTCCTTGAAAAATATTATGAATAATGACAGTAAAGTATTAGCTCTAAAATATAGACCTCAAATTTTTGATGATCTCATTGGTCAAGAGGTAATTACACAAACAATAATAAATTCAATTAAAGCTGAAAAAATACCTAATGCTTATTTATTTACTGGGATTAGAGGTATAGGAAAAACTACGATAGCAAGAATAGTTGCTAAGTCACTTAATTGCTCGAATGGAATAGACAGTAAGTGTGAGTTAAATTGTAAAAATTGTGAGGCTATATCCAGCTCAAATCATATTGATGTATTAGAAATTGATGCTGCAAGCAAAACTGGGGTAGATGATGTTAGAGACTTAATTGAATTTTCAAGATATGGACCTACTACATCAAAATATAAAATTTTTATTATTGATGAGGTACATATGCTTAGTAAACAAGCATTTAATGCTTTGCTTAAAACTTTAGAAGAACCACCGGAATATCTAAAATTTATATTTGCTACTACAGAAATTAAAAAAATTCCGATAACTGTTCTATCAAGATGTCAAAGATTTGATCTATCAAGAATTAAATCATCTGAGCTTTTTAAATTTATAAAAGGAATTAAAGAAAAAGAGAAAGGGTACGTATCAGATGATGCATTGAAATTGATAGTAAAAATGTCTGAGGGGTCTGTTAGAGATGCATTATCATTACTTGATAGGGGCATGTTAAGTGTAGGTAGTGGTGAGGAATTAAACTTAAAAAAAGCCCAAGAGATTTATGGCTATTTTGATAAGTCTAAATTAATTGAACTTTTTGAATTAGTTTTACATGGTGATGAAGAAAAAGTTATTCAACTTTATAGAAAGTTTTATGATCAAGGGGTAGAGCCTAAAGTTTTTTTGAACGATTTTTTGGAACTAATTTATTATTTTAAAAATATAAATTCAATTACTACAGAAAGTGTAAACTTTTCTTTAAATGACGAAGAATTCAATAAAATAAAAGATATTTCAAATAACATTAATTCTGAAACTCTTATCTTATTTTGGCAATTTGCTATTAAAACCTTGGATGAATTAGATATTGTATCTAATCAAAATTTATCAATAGAAATGTTTTTGATAAGATTAATGCATTTAAAATCTTTAAAATTTGATGAAAATGATTCAATTGATAATGATACTTCAAAAGTATCAAAAAGTGATACAAATTTTGATCTTAAGAGCGAAACTATAAGTCAAATAAAAAATATCACTCAAGAAAAAAAGAATAAACCAATCACTCAAACAAAAATTCAAAAAGAAGACAATATTCTAATAAAGTCTTTTGAACATCTTTTGGAAATTTGCATTCAAAAAAAAGAAGTGAAATTAAAATATGAGTTAGAAAAAAATGTAAATTTAGTTAGTTTTCATCAGAATAGAGTCGAGATTTCTTTTAATGAAAATCTAGATAAAAATTTTGTTAAAGATTTATCTTTGAAACTTTTTGATTGGACAGGACAGAGATGGATTATCACATTAAGTAAAAATAAAGGTGAAATTTCTATGAATGAAAAAAAACAACATCAAAAAAAAGAAATTATCGAAAAGACAAAAAAAACAAAATTATATAAATATTTTGTTGACAAATTTCCCGATGCAATTTTAACTAGAGTTTCACATAAAGATAAAATTGATGACTGATTTTAATAAAATATTAGATAAAGCCAAAGAACTTGAATCAAAGATGAAAGAAAGTCAGGAAAATATAAAAAAGATAAGAGCAGTAGGTGTATCAGGTTCTAACTCAGTTAAGGTAACGTTAGATGGGGAAGGCGAAATGCAAAAAATTGAATTGTCAGATGAGGCGTTGAAAGAGGAAAAATCAATTGTTGAAGATTTGATAGTTGCTGCTCATAACAATGCTAAAAATCAAATAAAAAATAAAACAAGTGAAGAAATTTCAAAAGCAACTGGTGGCCTAGGAATTCCAGGTTTTAAGTGGCCACTCTAGTGATGCAAAATATAAGTGAGATTGAAACTTTAATAAAGTTAATTTCTAGACTTCCGGGTTTAGGACCTAAATCAGCTAAAAGAATCGTGTTAAAACTGATCAATAACCGTGATGAACTTGTAAAACCCATGGCAAATTCATTAGCACAAGTTTACAAAAATGTTGTGAGATGTAAAGCATGTGGAACTTTAAAATCAAATTCAAATGGCTGTCTGAATTGTGATGATGTAAAAAATAAATATAATAAAATTTGTGTAGTAGAGGATATTGCCGATCAATGGTCGATTGAAAATTCAAATATCTATAAAGGATACTTTCATATTCTTGGTGGTACTCTTTCCTCTGTAGGACAAAGAAAAGAAGATTTATTAATTAATTCATTAGTTGAAAGAGTTAATAAAGGAGATATAGATGAAGTAATTTTGGCAACTAGCGCTACTATTGAAGGCCAAACAACTGCTTATTATATCCAAGATAGTTTGAAACATTCTAAAGTAAAAATTACAAAATTAGCACAAGGACTGCCAGTTGGAGGAGAAATAGAAAGTTTAGATGATGGGACTTTATTCTCTGCTTTTAAAAATAGATCAAAAATTAATTCTGAATAGATTTTTTTTCCAACCTATTTAAATGTAAAAGAGGCTCTGTATAACCAGAAGGTTGTTCTGTTCCTTTAAAAATTAAGTCACATGCTGTTTTAAATGCTAAAGATTTTTCATAATCATCACTCATTTTTTTATAATTTTTATCTCCCTCATTTTGTTTATCGACCACTTTAGCCATTTCTTTCATAATTTCAGTTACTTGAATTTTAGTAGTAATACCATGATGTATCCAATTAGCTATGTGTTGGGATGAAATTCTTAATGTTGCACGGTCTTCCATAAGTCCAACATTGTTGATATCAGGTACCTTTGAGCAACCAATGCCTTGATCTATCCATCTAACAACATAACCAAGCAATGTTTGTGCTGAATTTGAAATTTCTGCATTTATTTCATCAACAGACCAATTGGGCCTATCTGCAATTGGAATAGTTAAAAGATCATCAAGTTTTGCTTTTTCTCTATCTGAAATTTTTTTCTGTTCAGCGAAAATATCTATTTGATGATAATGAAGAGCATGCAAAGAAGCTGCAGTTGGTGATGGTACCCATGCACAGTTAGCTCCTGCTTTTAAATGTCCAATTTTTTCGGTTATCATTTGTTTCATTTTATCTGGTGCGGCCCACATACCTTTACCTATTTGAGCTTTTCCGAAAAAACCACAAGCTAATCCAACATCAACATTATTGTTCTCATATGCAGAAATCCATGTAGAGGATTTCATATCTCCCTTTTTAATCATTGGTCCAGCTTCCATCGATGTATGCATTTCATCACCTGTGCGATCTAAAAAACCAGTGTTAATGAAAAAAACTCTATTCTTTAGTGATCTTATACACTCTTTTAAATTCACTGATGTTCTTCTCTCTTCATCCATAATACCAATCTTACAAGTGTATTGCTCTATGCATAAAACTTCCTCAACTTTGTTAAATATTAGATTTGTAAAAGCTGTTTCTTCTGGCCCATGCATTTTTGGTTTAACAATATATATTGATCCATTTTTTGAGTTCTTCTTATTTTTTAAATCATGCAATGCAGCTGCAGTAGTAATAAATGCATCCATTATTCCTTCAGGTACTTCACTCCCATCTTTTAATAATATTGAAGGATTAGTCATTAGATGTCCAACATTCCTAATCAAAAGTAGACTACGACCACGTAATTTTAAACCCTTACCATCTTTTGAAATAAAACTTCTGTCAGGATTTAATTTTCTTTCTAAGTTTTTACCATTTTTTTCAAATTGTATTTTTAAGTCACCTTTCATTAAACCTAACCAATTTCTATAACAGACAACCTTGTCCTCTGCATCAACAGCTGCAACACTATCTTCATTATCACAGATAGTTGATATAGCAGATTCTGCTATTACATCACTTATTCCAGCAATGTCATGTGCAGCACTAAAAGCTCTTGGGTTAATTATGATTTCAAAATGAAGATTATTGTTTTTTAATATTATTGCTTCAGGTTTGTTAATATCCCCCCTATGACCAATGAACTTATTTTCATCAAGAAGATTATATTCATTATTATCTTTTGTAATTATCAATTTATTGTTTTTAATTTTTAAACTTGCAATATTTTTCCAGCTTGTGCCATTTATAGGAATATATTTATCAAAGAATTCTCTAACGTATTTTATAACCTCTTGACCTCTATTGGGATCATACCTTTCGCTTCCTCCTTCTTCAGACTCAATTATGTCTGTTCCATATAAACTGTCATATAAACTAACCCAACGGGCATTTGCAGCATTTAGAGAATATCTTGCATTCATTATTGGTACTACAAGTTGAGGTCCAGCTATCTTGGCAATTTCATCATCTACATTTTTTGTTTCAATTTTAAAATTGGGTCCTACATCTTTTAAATAACCTATTTCTTTAAGAAATTTTTTATATTCACCCATATCAACTTTTTTACCTTTGTTTTTTAGGTGCCAGTCATTTATTTTATTTTGTAGCTCATCTCTAAATTTTATAAATTCTTTATTTTTAGGGGCTAACTCATGAACAGCTTTATCGAAACCAGACCAGAACTGATCTGGTGAGATATCAGTGTTTTTTAATAACTCTTCATTTACAAAGGACAGTAATTTATCTGAAATTTTAAGATTATTAACAGTTTGATATTTTAATTTCATAAAATATTTCTAAAACCACCATAATATTAAGTCAAATTATTTATAGAAGCATTGACATTTTGTTATCATTTTTCATAATTAACAAGCAATTATTCGAATGAAAAATTATCTTAATTTTGAAAATGAAATAAAAGATCTTGAGATTGAGTTAGAAAAACTTAAGGATCCATATAATCAGAGTGGACTATCTGAAGTAGATACCAAAAAAATTTCACAGACACAAAAAGAATTAGATGAAAAATTAAGCGCCATTTATTCAAACCTAGATCCTTGGCAAACTACAATGGTAGCCAGACACGAGGATAGACCAAAATCTAAATTCTTTATAGAAAATTTATTTGATGATTTCATCCCTTTATCTGGAGATAGATATTATGGAGAAGATCAATCAGTATTAGCAGGTTTTGGAAAATTTAATGGTAAATCTGTTTTAGTAATCGGACAAGAAAAAGGTGACGATCTCGATAGTAGAATAAAAAGAAATTTTGGAATGATGAGACCTGAAGGGTATAGAAAAACTATACGCCTAATGAAGTTGGCAGATAAATTTCAAATACCTATTATTTCTTTTATTGATACTCCGGGAGCATATCCAGGTGTTGGTGCTGAGGAAAGAGGTCAAGCCGAGGCAATTGCTAAGTCAATTGAATGTTGTATGAGTTTAACTGTTCCAACTATAGCAATAATTATTGGTGAAGGAGGTTCAGGTGGAGCGATAGCATTAGCCTCATCCAATAAAGTTATAATGTTAGAGAATGCAATATATTCAGTTATTTCTCCCGAAGGATGTGCAACAATTCTTTGGAGAGACCCAAAAAAGATGCTTGATGCTGCTAAAGCTATGAAACTTTCTGCTAAAGATTTATTAGATTTAGAGATTATTGATGAAATAGTTTCAGAACCAGCAGGTGGTGCCCATAGGGATAAAGAAACAATTTTAAAAAATGTAAGAGATTCACTTTTAAAAAATTTAAATAATTTTGATAATATGTCACGAAATGAAATATTCGATAACAGAAAAAACAAATATTTAAGAATAGGTAGAAAAAAAGGATTTATTAGTGACTTAAATGAATTAAGCTCACTAGATTCAAGTGAAAATAAACTTAATCAATTTATAAAATCAAAAAAAATTATTATTTCCTTAGGTTTAATCTCATTTATTCTACTAATGTTAATGATTTTTTATTTATAGAGCGCCACAACAACGTTTATATTTTTTACCTGATCCGCATAAACAAGGTTCATTTCTACTCATCTTTTTTCCAATATATTTCGGATCTATTTTTGCAGGTTTAATTGGCTCTCTTTTTTCTTCTGAGGGATTAACAACTTTAAGATTTAATAATATTGAAATAAAATCAAGCTTTAATTTAGTGAGAAGATTTTCAAATAAACTAAAAGCTTCTTTTTTGTATTCAATTAATGGATCTCTTTGACCATAAGATCTCAATCCAATAACTTGTCTTAACTGCTCTAAATATTGGATATGAGATTTCCAGTTTAAATCAATAGATTGCAAAAATATTCTTTTTTCAATTTCCTTTGAGCCATTGTCACCCAATATTTTTGTTCTTTCATCTCTCATCTCACTAAATTTTTCGACGATTTTATTTTTAAATGCACCATCTTCTAATAATTTGATATTTTCTAACTCATTATTTTGAAAATTCTTACCTAAAATCAATAAAAGTCTATTGTCAAAATCTTTATTTTTTGGGTCAGATAATTTTTGTTTTTTTAATCTGAGTAGCTCATCAATGATCTCATTTAAAAAATCCTCAGAATAGTCAAAAATTTCTTTACTATTCATTGCATTTTTTCTTTGAGAAAAAATTACATGTCTTTGATCATTTAAAACATTGTCAAATTTTATTAGTGTTTTTCTAATATCAAAATTCCTTGCTTCCACTTTTTGTTGTGCCCTTTCCAAGGCTTTATTAATCCATGGATGATCTATGCTTTCACCATCTTTAAGACCTAATTTTTGTAAAATATTATTCATAGATTCAGAACCAAAAATTCGCATTAGATCATCTTCTAGGCTAACATAGAATATTGAGCTTCCTTCATCACCCTGACGACCAGATCTACCTCTTGCTTGATTATCAACTCTTCTAGACTCCATTCTTTCTGTTCCTATTACAAATAATCCGCCAAGAGATTTAATTCTTTCTTTACTTTTTTTTAATTCTTCATCGGGCATTGATCCTTTTTTTCCTCCAAGCTGAATATCAACACCTCTTCCAGAAATACTTGTTGTAATTATTACAGAATTTTCTTTTCCAGCATTAGCAATAATTTCAGCTTCGTTTTCATGATTTTTTGCATTTAACACTGAATGTTTTATATTTTTACTTTTTAGAAGTTTTGAATATATTTCTGACTTATTTACACTTGAGGTGAAAACTAAAAGAGGTTGACCTTTTTTATTACAATTTTCTATTTTCTCAATTATGGCAACATTTTTTTCTTTTTCTGTTCTAAAAATTTGATCATTAAAATCATTTCTAATCATTTTTTTATTAGTAGGTATTACGACAACTGGCAAATTATAAATTTCATAAAACTCCTCTGACTCTGTTAATGCTGTGCCTGTACATCCAGATATTTTTTCATAAAGTCTAAAATAATTTTGATAAGTAATTGATGCTAATGTTTGATTTTCTGCTTGTATATCCACTTTTTCTTTTGCTTCTAAAGCTTGATGTAATCCGTCTCCAAATCTTCTACCTTCAAGGATTCTTCCTGTCAGTTCATCAATGATTTTTAAATTGCCGTCTTGAATAATGTAGTCTTTACCCTTTTCAAAAAGATGATTGGCACGCAGAGCTTGATTAACATGGTGGACTAGGCTTAAATTCTCAGGATCATAAAAATTATTGTTTTTAAGAATTCCAGCATTCGTAAAAATTTTTTCTACGTTATTTACCCCCTCATTTGTCAGAAGAATATTCCTGTCTTTCTCATCAATTTCATAATCATTTTCTTTCAAAAGCTTTACTAATTTATCTGTTGCTAAATATTTGTTTGTTTTATCTTCAGCTGCTCCAGAAATAACCAAGGGTGTTCTTGCTTCATCAATAAGGCATGAATCAATTTCATCTACTATTGAAAAAAAATGTTCTCTTTGAACCATTTCTTCTTGTGAAAATTTCATATTATCTCTTAAATAATCAAAACCAAGTTCGCTATTTGTAGCGTACGTTATGTCACAATTATAATTTTTTTTTCTTTCAAAATCGTTTTGATCATTATTTATGTATCCACATTTTATGCCCAAGAAATTATAAATCTTACCCATTTCTTCCGAGTCCCTTTTTGCAAGATAATCATTAACAGTAACAATATGAACACCTTTTTCTTTCAAAGAGTTTAAGTAGGCTGCAAGAGTTATGGTCAATGTTTTACCTTCACCTGTTCGCATCTCAGCAATTTTCGCTTCATGCAAAACTACACCACCAATCAACTGAACATCAAAATGGCGTTCATTTCTTGTTCTTCTTGAAGCTTCTCTAACAAGTGAAAAAGCCTCTGGAAGAATATCATCGAGAGAGGAACCATTCTTAATTTTTTCTTTAAAATCTTGTGTCTTATTCGGAAAATCTGAGTCTTTTAAAATTTTTGCATCATTCTCAAGAGAGTTAATTTTTTCAACTATTTTGGCTATTCTATCCAATTCTTTTTGATTATTTGATTTGATAAATTTTGAGATGAAGTTTAATGGATTTAACATAAAGATTTTTTAATATATTATTTACACATATACTTTTATATAATTATAAATTAATTAATTTAAACACTATGGGCATAAATTTAATTAACTTTTTATCATCTAAATCGAAAAATAAAAGAATGAATGAATTCCAAGACCTAGACCATATTGAAGGTGTTTCAGTATCTACTGTTAACGCAAATTTATACGAAAATTCAAGAGACGATTTAGTAATGTTTTATTTTCGAGAAGGAGCAAATTATGCATCACTTTATACCCAATCAAAAATTGTATCTGAGAATTTAAAATGGAACTTATCAAATAAGCCAAAAAAAATTTTCACACTTTTAGTAAATACCAGGAATGCTAATTGTTTTACGGGAAAACAAGGATATAAAAGTTTAGAAAATATTGCTGAAACATTATCAACTGCTCTAACTGAAAAACAAAAGGTCGATGAGGATCAGCCTAGAAAGATTAAATCTAAAGAGGTAATTTTTGGATGTACTGGTACAATAGGAGAAATTTTTCCAGAGGAAAAAATTAAAGATAAAATTCCAGAATTAATTGATAAAATAAAATATACTCAAAATAAGTATATATGGATGAAAGCTGCTTTAGGCATCATGACTACAGATACTCAACCTAAAATGGCTATGGAAGAATGTTTAATTGGCAATAGTCGAATTAAGATATTTGGAATAGCCAAAGGTTCGGGAATGATACAACCCGATATGGCAACTACACTTGGTTATATTTTTACTGATGCTGATTTACCAAATGATGTTTTAAAAAAATTACTAAAAAAAAATATAACTTCAACTTTTAATGCAATTACTTGTGATAGTGACACAAGCACCAATGATATGCTAACAATTTTTTCCACAGGAAAAGCTAAACATTTAAAAGTGAAAAATGTGAACGATGAAAGATTAAAAGAATTCGATCAAGCTTTAAATAAAGTTTTACTTAATTTAGCAAAAAGAATTGTTTCTGATGGAGAGGGTGCAACAAAATTTGTTACTATTAAAGTTGAAAATTGTAAAACAGAGGAAGACGCTAAAAAAATTGCTTTCTCTATTGCAAATTCACCGTTAGTAAAAACTGCAATTTCAGGTGAAGATCCAAATTGGGGAAGAATAATTATGGCCATTGGTAAAGCCGGAATTCAAATGAAAATTGATAAGTTGTCAATTAAATTTGGAGATTTATTTATTATTCAAGGTGGAAAACTTAGCGCTAATTACACTGAAGAAAAAGCCTCAGATTATATGAAAAGTGATAACATAGAAATTAATATTGAAATTGGAAATGGATCTAAAAATTTTACTGCTTATACAATGGATTTAACAGAGAAGTATATTGAGATTAATAGTGATTACAGAAGTTAAGAGGATTGAAAAAATAATTTAAATTATTACATATATATCATGATTAAATATAAACTTGTTTGTAAAAATTGTGATTTGTTATTTGATAGTTGGTTTGCTTCATCAAAAGAGTTTGAAACTTTAAAGAAAAAAAATTATTTAAATTGTCATGTATGTAATTCTAGAAAAATTGAAAAAACTTTGATGGCACCAAAATTATTAAGAAAATCAAAAAGTAAAATCTGTGATAGCAATTCTTTTAAATTACGAGAAATTAATAAAAAGATTAAAGAATATCAAAAGTTTATTAAAAATAATTTTGATTATGTTGGTGAAAATTTTGCTTATGAGGCAAGAAGTATTCATTATAATACCAAGAAAAAAAACAAGGGCATTTACGGAATTGCCTCAAATGAAGAAATTAAAGAATTAAAAGAAGAGGGAATTGAGACTGAAATGATACCTTGGCTTGAAAACAGAAACAATTAATTTTTAATAAATTTACCAATATAATTTACTGATTTGTCTGTGCTAATTGACCATTCATCTTTTATTAAATTAAATTTCATACCAACCAATTCGTCTAATTCGAGATTATAGTTTTTTAATACTTTAATTAAATCATCAGGTTTTATAAATTTTTCCCAGGAGTGAGTTCCTATTGGAAGCCATCGCATTATGTATTCAGCTCCAATAATAGCAAAAATATAAGATTTCAAAGTTTTATTGAGAGTCGCAACAAACATCATCCCATTTTTTTTCAAAAGATTTGAACATGATTTTAAAAAATGGTCTACATTATCAACATGCTCAATTATTTCCATGTTTAAAATAACATCAAATTTTTCATAAATCTGATAATTTTCTGGAGACGAGCATATATATTTAATATTCAAATTATTTTTTTTGGCATGTAATTTCGCAACATTAATATTTTTTTCCGATGCATCAATCCCAACAACATCAGCTCCTAATCGACTCATTGGCTCTGACAAAAGACCACCACCACATCCAATGTCTAGAATTTTAATTTTGCTTAGAGGTTTCTCATTTTTTTTTAGTTTTAAGGTGTTTATTATGTTGTCCTTTATATACGAAATTCTAATTGGATTAAATTTGTGCAATGGCTTAAATTTACCTTCCGGATCCCACCATTCCTCAGCAATTTTAGAAAATTTTTCTATTTCTTTTTTGTTAATTGTGTTAGTTTTCATATTCAAATGATTTTATATTCAAGATGTATTTTATCAATATATTTTAACTTTTAGTAAATTATTTATCATGAAAATCGTTGTTTTAAAATTTGGTGGTACTTCAGTTGGTTCAATTGATAAAATTAGAAATATTTCTAATATCATTCAAGATTACAAGAAAAAAGGAAATAAAGTAATTGTTGTATCTTCAGCGATGGGTGGAGTTACTAATGATTTGATAAAGAAATCAAGAATGATAAGTAAAAATTTTTCAGATGCTGAATATGACGTTTTAGTTTCATCTGGAGAACAAATTGCTTGCTCATTAATAGCTGGTAAATTAATAGACAAAGGATATAAATCTAGATCTTGGCTAGCTTGGCAAATACCGATTTTAACAAATGGTCATTATAAAAATTCAAGAATAAATCAAATTGGTAAAAAAGAAATAATCAAATATTTAAAAAAAGGTGGGATACCTATAATTGCAGGATTTCAAGGAGTTAATAACGAGAAAAGAATAACCACTATTGGAAGAGGTGGATCAGATGCAAGCGCTATAATGTTATCAAAGTTTTTCAAAGCACAAAGATGTATTATTTATACAGATGTTGAGGGTGTATATACAACTGATCCTAATAAATTAATTAATGCAAAAAAAATAAAAGAAATTTCTTACGAAGAAATGTTAGAAATGGCATCATTAGGCGCTAAGGTTATGCAGCCAGTTTCAATTCAGGACGCTAGATTAAATAGAATAGATATCGAGGTGAAATCCTCATTTAAAAAAAAATCAGGCACCGTAATTACTAAAAAATCTAATATAAGTAATAATAGAATTATTACTGGAATAACTTCAACAATAAATGATGCAAAAGTCACATTAGTTGGTGTTAAGGATAAACCCGGTGTAGCAGCATCAATATTTAAACCTTTGTCTAAGAATCTGATTAATGTAGATATGGTAGTACAAAATATTTCAGCGAATGGAAAAGAAACAGATCTAACATTTACAATTAAAAGTGATGATTTAATTAAGACAAAAAAAATTATTTTAAGAAATAAGAATATTGTTTATAGAGATTTGAAATTTGATAAAGAAGTCTCAAAAATATCAATAATTGGTGTTGGAATGATTACTACACCAGGAGTTACATTTAGAATGTTTCAAAAATTAGCAGATAAAAAGATTAATATTTTAGTTATTTCAACTTCTGAAATAAAAATTTCAGTACTAATTGAAAAAAAGAATGTCACAAAAGCACTTAAGGCTTTGCATAAAGAATTTGGATTAAATAAATAAATGAGCATTAGACCTTTCAGAGATATAATAAGAAAGAAAACCAAAATTATAAATGTTGGTAAAGTAAAAATAGGTGGAAATAATCCTATTTCAGTTCAGTCAATGACAAATACCTTAACCAAGGATGTTAAAGCAACAATTAAACAGATAAATGAAATTGAAGAAGCAGGAGCAGATATAGTAAGAGTTTCCTGTCCTGATAAAGACTCCACAAAAGCTTTAAAAGAAATTAAGAAATTTACAAACCTACCTATTGTAGCTGATATCCATTTTCATTATGAGAGAGCAATCGAAGCAGCAACAAATGGTGCTGACTGTTTGAGAATAAACCCTGGTAATATTGGAGACAAAAAAAAAATAAATGAAGTTATAAAAGCTGCTAAAGATAATAATTGTTCAATAAGAGTTGGTGTGAACGCTGGTTCACTAGAAAAAGATATTTTGGAAAATTTTAAAGAACCTTGTCCTGAGGCTTTAGTTGAAAGTGCGATGAGAAATATAAGAATTTTAGAGGATCAAAATTTTCAAAATTTAAAAGTTAGTGTTAAATCATCAGATGTTTTTTTATCAATTGGTGCATATAGAAAATTATCAGAAAGAATCAAATATCCATTACATATAGGAATTACTGAAGCAGGATCATATTTACCTGGAACAATAAAATCATCAATCGGTTTTGGAACCTTATTATTAGAGGGAATAGGAGATACGATAAGAGTCTCACTTTCTGATGACCCTGTGAAAGAAGTAAAAGTAGGAAATGAAATTCTAAAATCACTAAATTTAAGAAATCGAGGTGTAAAAATCATATCCTGCCCATCTTGTGCAAGACAAGCTTTTCAAGTGATTGATACAGTTAAGATTTTGGAAGAAAAGCTCTCTCATATTAAAACTCCGATAACACTCTCTATTATAGGATGTGTTGTAAATGGTCCAGGAGAAGCAGCTCAAACCGATATTGGTATTACAGGAGGAGGAAAAGGAAACAATATGTTTTATTTATCAGGTGTGCAAATAGAGAAAGTTTTAACAAAAAACATGATTAAAAAAGTAGTAGATGAAGTTGAAAAAAAAGTATCTGAATTAGAGAAAAGCAGATGATACCTCAAAAAACTATTAATGAATTAATTAATAAACATTCTAATTTAGAAAAAGACTTATCTTCCGGAAAAATAGAAAAAAAACTATTCGCAGAAAAATCAAAAGAATATGCTGATTTAAATGAAATAATTAATATTGCGAAAAAATATAATTCTTTTGAAAAAGATAAATCAGAAATAGAAAAAATTTTAAATGAGCAAAATACAGATGAAGAATTAGTTAGAATGGCAAAAACAGAGTTAGAAAATTTAAAAACAGAAAATCAAAATAACGAAAAAATTCTTAAATTATTTTTGATTCCAAAAGATGAAGCAGACAAAAAGGATGCAATTATAGAAATTAGAGCAGGAACAGGGGGTCTTGAAGCAAGTTTATTTGCAGCAGACCTTTTTAAGATGTATGAAAAGGTAAGTAACAAAAAAAAATGGACACTAGAAATTATATCTATATCTAGAAGTGAGGCGGGAGGACTAAAAGAAGTTATTGCATCAATTAAAGGAAATAATATTTATTCTACTTTAAAGTATGAAAGTGGTGTGCATAGAGTTCAAAGAGTACCTGATACTGAGACACAAGGGAGAGTTCACACATCAGCCGCAACAGTTGCGGTTTTGCCTGAAGCTGAAGAAGTTGACTTAAAAATAAGTGAGTCAGATTTGAGAATAGATGTTTTTAGAGCTGGCGGTCCAGGTGGTCAATCAGTTAATACTACAGATAGTGCTGTAAGAATAACACATATTCCAAGTGGAATTTCGGTTTCACAACAAGATGAAAAATCACAACACAAAAATAAGTCAAAAGGTATGAAAATTTTAAGAGCAAGGCTATATGAATTAGAAAGATCTAGAATTGAAGAGCAAAGATCACTTGAAAGAAAAAATAAAATTGGAACAGGTGATAGATCTGAAAGAATAAGAACATATAATTTTCCACAAGGTAGAGTTACAGATCATAGAATAAACTTAACACTTCATAAATTAGAGGAATTTTTAGAAGGTGAGGTATTTGATGAAATAATAGAAGCTTTGACACTTAGAGCTCAAGAAGAAAGTTTAGGTAACCTTTAAATTATGAATATACAATCTGCCCTATCGGAAGCAAATAAAATTTTAGCAAAAAATAATATTAAATCATCAAAACTAGATAGTGAAATTTTGCTATCTAAAATTCTTAATAAAGACCGAAAATTTATAATTTTAAATTTAGATAAGCTTTTAGATTATGCACATTATAAGGAATTTAAATACTTAGTTTCTCAAAGACTAACTAAAAAACCAATAGCATATATTGTTGGAAAAAAAGATTTTTGGAAATATGAATTTTATATTTCTGATGGAGCCTTAATACCAAGACCAGAAACAGAACTTATAGTTGAGGAAGTACTGAGAATTTTTAGATATAAAGATAAATTAAATGTTTTAGAAATAGGAATTGGTTCTGGGTGTCTTTTACTTTCAATACTAAAGGAAAAAAAATATTTTAAAGGGGTCGGAATAGATATTAGTAAAAAATGTGTTGATTTAAGTAAAATTAATGCCTTAAAATTAAACATAAAAAATAGGGTAAAATTTTTTAAAACAGATGTTGACAATTTCTTTTATGACAAATATGATTTAATTATATCCAATCCTCCTTATATTAAAAAAAATGATTTAAAATATTTGGAATTAGATGTAGCGAAGCATGAGCCACGTTTAGCTTTAGATGGAGGGATAGACGGAGTATCAGAAATCATAAAAGTTATTGATAAATCCTCTAAATTGGTAAAAAAAGGTGGAAAATTGATATTAGAAATTAATTTTAATCAAGGCGATAAAGTTAAAAATATATTAAGGAGAAAAGGTTTTTTTATAAATAAAGTTTTAAAAGATCTTGGAAAAAAGGATCGATGTATTGTGAGCACAAAATTATAATAATTTCTTAAAATGGTTACTTTTAGAAACAATAATAACAGAAGAAATAATTTCAGAAGAAATGATAGAAATTATAAAATTAACAACGGTGATCGATCAAAATTTGGATCAAGTTTTACTAATAATGAAAATTTTCAAAGAAAAGCTCCAGGTAGAAATAATCATAATGCATCAAAATTAATCGAAAAGTACAATAATTTGGCCCGTGAGGCATTATCTATAGGAGATAAGATCATGTCAGAAAACTATTTTCAACATGCAGATCATTTTTCAAGAATTTTGAATGATCAAGAACTCTATAAAAAAAATAAAATTTCAGAAAATTCTAATAACAAAAATACTCAAGATATAAAAAGTTTTCAAAAAGAAAATATTTTAACTAATGAAGAAAAAAAAGATATTTCTTTAAAAAAGGTTTCTGAGAGCAATTAATTCAAACCAATAATTTTTTCTGACTTTAATACATCTAATTTAATCTTTACTGTTTCAAAGCGTTTTCTCTGATTTCCTTTTAGAATTTTTCCAGATGGTAATTTTAATTTTTGAGAATTAATTTTTTCTCCGTTTCTAATTACTTCGTAATGTAAATGTGGTCCGGTTGATTTACCAGTTGAACCAACAAATCCAATAGTTTGACCTTGTTTAACTCTGATACCACTCCTTACTCCAGATGCAAATTTAGACATGTGTGCATATACAGTTTGATAAGTAGAGTTATGTTTAATAACAACACAATTTCCCCCACCTCCACACCAACCTGCTTTTTTTATCACACCATCACCCGATGCCATTATTGGAGTTCCCATTGGTGCAGCAAAGTCTGTCCCTTTATGCATTTTATTATATCCATCAATTGGATGTTTTCTCATACCAAATGGTGAAGATAATCTTGCACCGTTAATTGGAGTTTTCATTAAAGCCTTTTTACTACTTTTTCCATTTTTATCATAATGGCCTTCACTCCCCTTTTCATTAAAGAAATAAAGTCTGTTGTTTCTCCCGCTTAATTTTAAATTTGCGAACAAGATATTTCCAGTTTCTATTAATTTTCCGTTATCATCTCTAAAAGCTTCGTACATAATTTGAAAAGCATCTTTTTTTCTAATATCCCTCTGAAAATCAACTTGAAATCCATAAATACTAGCAAAATCGATTATTATGTTTGCAGGAATTTTTTCTTGTGAGGCAGCTCTGTAGAGGCTTTGCAAAATAATATTTTCTTTATATAAAATTTCTTTTTTTAATTTGGTAACTAAAATTTTTTCACTAAACTTATTATTATTCACGTCCCTTTTAAGATAAAGCTTTTCTTTGTTGGAGATTTGGAATGTAAATTCTTTTATTAAATTGTTTGATTGGTCAAATACAAAGGAAATTTTATTATCTGTGCTAAGATTATTTAGATTTATTTTTTTTGAAATCATGGTTTTTATTTGATCAATTTCTTTGTCTTTAACTTGGTACCGTTTGAGGATACCTTGTAAAGTTTCACCAGTCGTAACTTTGTGATTTATTTCTTTAAATTTTGGCTCTAGATTGTTAAAAATGTGATTTAAAGTTTTTTTTAAATAAACGTTATTTATTGTATTTTTGTAATTATTAAGAATTTTATTTTTGCTTTGGTTATAGAAAGATGTAGAGATTACAGTTATTATAATTAGCAAACTTAAAGCAAAAATTTCAGTATTTTTGTTTATTTTTGATTTTATTTTTTCCAACATTTGAAAAATTTAATTATCTGAATTAATAGTTTAGCATAATAAAAAAATCAAAAAAAAACCCTTATAAATACGGCCTTTTAGTCGATTTTTTTTGTCTTAAGTGCTTGATTTCTTAATATTTTAGCCTATAAGCTTCGATCTTTCTCATAATTTACATTGTATTTACAATTAAATGTGAGGATTATTGGGCCCTTTTTGCTCAATTAGCTATTTTAAAAGTAAAAATTAAGAAGAGAAGTGTGGACGGTTAAGGTTACCAAAATTTGTCGTACACACTTCAACATTTATATAAATTTTATTCTTAGAATTTATATAGAAGCTAGTGTGCGCCGTTTTTAAACTTGAGAGTTTGATCATGGCTCAGAACGTACGCTGGCGGCACGCCTAACACATGCAAGTCGAACGAAGTAGCAATACTTAGTGGCAGACGGGTGAGTAACATGTAGGTATCTACCCTTTGGCCTGGAATAACACGAGGAAACTTGTGCTAATACCGGATAAGTCTTTACGGAGAAAGCTTTATGCACCATTGGATGAGCCTGCACTTGATTAGTTTGTTGGTAGGGTAATGGCCTACCAAGACTGTGATCAATAGCTGATTTGAGAGGATGATCAGCCACATTGGGACTGAGACACGGCCCAAACTCCTACGGGAGGCAGCAGTGGGGAATCTTGCACAATGGAGGAAACTCTGATGCAGCGATGCCGCGTGAGTGAAGAAGGCCTTTGGGTTGTAAAGCTCTTTCGTCGGGGAAGAAAATGACTGTACCCGAATAAGAAGGTCCGGCTAACTTCGTGCCAGCAGCCGCGGTAATACGAAGGGACCTAGCGTAGTTCGGAATTACTGGGCTTAAAGAGTTCGTAGGTGGTTGAAAAAGTTGGTGGTGAAATCCCAGAGCTTAACTCTGGAACTGCCATCAAAACTTTTCAGCTAGAGTTTGATAGAGGAAAGCAGAATTTCTAGTGTAGAGGTGAAATTCGTAGATATTAGAAAGAATACCAATTGCGAAGGCAGCTTTCTGGATCATTACTGACACTGAGGAACGAAAGCATGGGTAGCGAAGAGGATTAGATACCCTCGTAGTCCATGCCGTAAACGATGTGTGTTAGACGTTGGAAATTTATTTTCAGTGTCGCAGTGAAAGCGATAAACACACCGCCTGGGGAGTACGACCGCAAGGTTAAAACTCAAATGAATTGACGGGGACCCGCACAAGTAGTGGAGCATGTGGTTTAATTCGAAGATACGCGCAGAACCTTACCAACACTTGACATGTTCGTCGCGACTTTAAGAGATTAAAGTTTTCGGTTCGGCCGGACGAAACACAGGTGCTGCATGGCTGTCGTCAGCTCGTGTCGTGAGATGTTGGGTTAAGTCCCGCAACGAGCGCAACCCTCACTTTTAGTTGCCATCATTTAGTTGGGCACTCTGAAAGAACTGCCAGTGATAAGCTGGAGGAAGGTGGGGATGACGTCAAGTCCTCATGGCCCTTACGTGTTGGGCTACACACGTGCTACAATGGTATCTACAACAGGAAGCAAAACGGCGACGTTAAGCAAATCCTTAAAAGATACCTCAGTTCGGATTGCACTCTGCAACTCGAGTGCATGAAGCTGGAATTACTAGTAATCGTGGATCAGCGTGCCACGGTGAATGCGTTCCCGGGTCTTGTACACACCGCCCGTCACACCATGGGAGTTGGTTCTACCTTAAGGCAAGGTTTTAAACCCTTGACTACGGTATAGTCAGCGACTGGGGTGAAGTCGTAACAAGGTAGCCGTAGGGGAACCTGCGGCTGGATTACCTCCTTTCTAAGGATGAGTGAAATTTATTTTCACTCTAAATAATTTACACGGTTAATGTTGACCGTCCTCATTTCTCTTCTTAAAGTTAGTGTTTCTCTTGCATGGGGGCCGGTAGCTCAGTTGGTTAGAGCACACCCTTGATAAGGGTGGGGTCGAAAGTTCGAGTCTTTCTCGGCCCACCAAATAAGATCATGGGGGATTAGCTCAGCTGGGAGAGCGCCTGATTTGCATTCAGGAGGTCAGCGGTTCGATCCCGCTATCCTCCACCAAACACTTAGTTATAAAAATTGTGAATAAATAATAATTAATATCAATATCTATATCCGAACATTAGTGATGTTATTAACTAATGTTCAAATAAAAATTTGATTCAACACAGAATTTTTTTCTGTGCATAAATCAAGCGTTTAAGGGCGTGTGGCGGATGCCTTGGCACTGAAAGACGATGAAGGACGTGATATACTGCGATAAGTTTCGGGGAGCTGTATGTAAGTTTTGATCCGAAAATTTCCGAATGGGGAAACCCACCACTTTTTGTGGTACTTTAAACTGAATTAATAAGTTTAAAGAGATAACCTGGAGAACTGAAACATCTAAGTAACCAGAGGAAAAGAAATCAATTGAGATTCCGTTAGTAGTGGCGAGCGAAAGCGGACTAGGCCAGTAATTTTATTAAAAAAATTTAAATAGTTTGGAAAAACTAACCAAAGAGGGTGATAGTCCCGTAGAAGTAATGTTTAATAAAATTCTTGAGTAAAGCGGGACACGTGAAATCCTGCTCGAATATAGGGGGACCACCCTCTAAGCCTAAATACTCTTCAGTGACCGATAGTGAACTAGTACCGTGAGGGAAAGGTGAAAAGAACCCCTATTAGGGGAGTGAAATAGAACCTGAAACTGCATGCCTACAATCAGTCGAAGCTCTTTTTAGAGTGACGGCGTACCTTTTGTATAATGGGTCAGTGACTTAATTTATTAAGCAAGCTTAAGCCATCTAGGTGTAGGCGCAGCGAAAGCAAGTCTTAATAGGGCGATAAGTTTAATGAATTAGACCCGAAAACGAATGAGCTTACCATGAGCAGGTTGAAAGCAAGGTAACACTTGCCGGAGGACCGAACCAGTTGACGTTGAAAAGTCTTTGGATGACTTGTGGTAAGGGGTGAAAGGCCAACCAAATTCGTAGATAGCTGGTTTTCCGCGAAAACTATTTAGGTAGTGCGTTGAGTAAACAGATGTTTAGAGGTAGAGCACTAAATGGGCTAGGGGGAAGAGATTCTTACCAAACCTAATGAAACTCCGAATGCTAAACATTGTTCCTCAGCAGACAGACTGTGGGTGCTAAGGTCCATGGTCGAGAGGGAAAGAGCCCAGACCACCAGATAAGGTCCCAAAATTATGATTAAGTGTGAAAGGATGTGGAAATTCCTTAACAGCCGGGAGGTTGGCTTAGAAGCAGCCATCCTTTAAAGATAGCGTAACAGCTCACCGGTCTAATAGAGTTTCTGCGCCGAAGATGTAACGGGGCTAAAATCATATACCGAATCTGTGGATTTATAATTTTTTTTTAAAGTTATAACTGGTAGCGGAACGTTCTGTAAGCCTGTAAAGGAATACTCGTGAGAGATTCTGGAGGTATCAGAAGTGCGAATGCTGACATAAGTAACGATAAAAGAAGTGAAAAACTTCTTCGCCGAAAATCCAAGGGTTTCTGCGCAAGGTTAATCCGCGCAGAGTTAGTCGGCACCTAAGGCGAGGGCGAAAGCCGTAGTCGATGGAAATAAGGTTAATATTCCTTAACCAGATGGTAGTGACGGATCTTGTAAGTTGTAAGTTCTTAATGGATTGAGCTTGCCGCGAAAAGGTTCCAAGAAATAGCTCCATCATAAGACCGTACCCTAAACCGACACAGGTGGATTAATAGAGTATATTTAGGCGCTTGAGAGAATGATGTTGAAGGAACTCGGCAAAATGCTTCCGTAACTTCGGAATAAGGAAGACCTTTTATTAGGCAACTAACTAAGGGTGGCACAAGCCAGGGAGAAGCGACTGTTTATCAAAAACACAGGGCTCTGCTAACACGTAAGTGGATGTATAGGGTCTGACGCCTGCCCGGTGCTGGAAGGTTAATGCGATGGGTGCAAGCTCATTTCTGAAGCCCCAGTAAACGGCGGCCGTAACTATAACGGTCCTAAGGTAGCGAAATTCCTTGTCGGGTAAGTTCCGACCTGCATGAATGGCGTAACGATTTCTCCGCTGTCTCCAACATCAACTCAGTGAAATTGAATTCTCCGTGAAGATGCGGAGTTCGCGTAGTTAGACGGAAAGACCCCGTGCACCTTTACTGCAACTTTACATTGGTGTTAGGAAAAACATATTTAGAATAGGAGGGAGACATTGAAACAGAGGCGTCAGCTTTTGTGGAGTCACCAGTGAAATACCTCTTTTGTTTTTCTTGATATCTAACTGATAGCCGTTATCCGGCATCAAGACATTGTATGGTGGGTAGTTTGACTGGGGCGGTCGCCTCCCAAATAGTAACGGAGGCGTGCGAAGGTAAGCTCAGAACGGTCAGAAATCGTTCGTAGAGTGCAATGGCATAAGCTTGCCTGACTGTGAGACTGACAAGTCGAGCAGAGACGAAAGTCGGTCATAGTGATCCGGTGGTTCTGAGTGGAAGGGCCATCGCTCAACGGATAAAAGGTACGCCGGGGATAACAGGCTGATACTGCCCAAGAGCTCATATCGACGGCAGTGTTTGGCACCTCGATGTCGGCTCATCACATCCTGGGGCTGGAGCAGGTCCCAAGGGTTTGGCTGTTCGCCAATTAAAGTGGTACGTGAGCTGGGTTCAGAACGTCGTGAGACAGTTCGGTCCCTATCTGCTATGCGTGTAGAAGAATTGAGAGGAGTTGACCCTAGTACGAGAGGACCGGGTTGAACATACCACTGGTGGACCGGTTGTAGCGCCAGCTGCAGTGCCGGGTAGCTAAGTATGGACGAGATAACTGCTGAAAGCATCTAAGCGGGAAACTCACCTCAAAACTAGTTCTTCCTATAGAGCCGTGGTAGACCACCACGTTGATAGGCTGGATGTGGAAGCGCAGTAATGCGTGTAGCTGACCAGTACTAATAGCTCAATTGGCTTGATTTATGCACTGAAAAAAATTTTTTCTTAATATTAATTTTATTTTCCAAAATTTAAATTATATTAATATCTGATATATTTGTTTAGTTCCTCAGAATTAAGAAATTAGCAGGATGAAATTAAAATTAAAGATTTTAGATCTTAAGTGTGGAAACATTAATTCTGTAATAAATATTTTTAATTTTTTAGGTTGTGATGTTGAAATAATAAATAATTTTAAAAAAATAGACGAAGCCTCTGGCTTAGTAATTCCAGGTAATGGTAACTATGATCACGTTTCTAAAGAAATTAGAAAGTTAGATACTAATCGTTTGTTTAATTACGTTCTAGAAAAACAAAAACCTACTCTTGGAATATGTATTGGATTACAATTATTTTTTTCTCGAGGTTTTGAAAACAATACCATTTCAAATGGTTTAAATTTTTTTGAAGGGGATATTGTGAAATTGAAAAATCAATTAAATAAAAAAAATTTTGATTTTTCTTTACCGCATATCGGATGGAATAATATTAAAATCATAAAAAATAGTAATCTTTTGAAAGATATTAAAGATGATGAATCTTTTTATTTTTTGCATAGTTACGCATGCACAAATATAGATAATCAGTTCTGTGTTGCTAAGACAAGCTATGGGAATGAATTTGTATCAATAATGGAAAAAAAAAATATAGTAGGGTTACAATTTCATCCAGAAAAAAGTCATGATAATGGTGTTAGAATTTTAAAAAATTGGATCGAAAATTATGTTAAAGACTAGACTAATTCCAGTTGTTTTATTGAAGAACGGTTCAATTGTTAAATCAAAAAGTTTTGACTTTTATCAATCAACTGGTAACCCCATTGAGGAGATCGAAAGATTTAATCAATGGAAAGTTGATGAACTTATTTATTTAAATATTTCTTCTGATAAAAATTTTACTTTTAGAGCAGATACCAATTTAGAGAGTAAAATTAATTATTTAGATTTAATAAAAAGAATAAACCAAAAGTGTTTTATGCCATTAACTTGGGGGGGTGGAATCAGAAGCGCAGATGAAGCATCAAAAATTTTATTAAATGGTGCAGATAAAGTTTCATTAAATACTCTTGTTTTAGAAAATCCAGCTGAAGTAGAAATTTTAAGAAAAAAGTTTGGCTCTCAAGCAATAGTTGCTTCTGTTGATCTTAAAAAGTCACTTGATAATAATTATACCGTTTTTTCAAATAATGGAAAAAAAAATACAGGAATTAAAATTGAAGAATGGATTAAATTAGTAGAGCAATTAAATGTCGGGGAGTTACTAATACAAAGTATTGATAAAGATGGAACCGGTACTGGTTACGATATTGATCTTTTAAAAAAGATTAAAAAAATCACAAACCTGAGAATTGTTATTTTAGGTGGTGTTGGATCTTATCATCATTTTATTGATGCCGCCAAACATGGAGCCTCTGGACTTGCAGCAGCAAATATTTGGCATTATAAAGAATTAGTAGATTTGCAAGCCAAAAAAATACTAAAAGAATCTGGAATTAATGTCAGAAACTAATCAAATAAGCTGTAAGAATTGTTTTTATAAAAACAAAACAGATATGAATTTGTTTTTTGATGAGAGAGGATATTGTACTGGTTGTCAAAATGCAGAATTTGCAAAAAAAAATATTAACTGGGAAAAAAGATTAGAAGATTTAAAAAATCTATTTGATCAAAATAAAAATGAAGACTCTAAGTACGATGTTTTAATTGGAGTTAGTGGGGGCAAAGATAGTTATTTTCAAACTCATTTATGTAAAAATATCCTAGGCTTGAATCCTTTGCTGGTTACTTATTATGGAAATAATTATACTGACGATGGAGAATATAATTTACGCCGTATGAAGGAAGTTTTTAAATGTGATCATATTATTTACAAACCTGATACTGATGTATTAATTAAAATGAATATTCTCGGATTTTATTTACAGGGAGATATGAACTGGCATAATCACTGTGGTATAATGACTTATCCAATACAACAGGCAGTAAAAAACAAAATTAAAATTATTTTTTGGGGTGAGCATGGTTATATGGACAGGTCCGGCATGTTTTCTTATGATGATTACGTGGAGTTTACAAAAAAAAATCGAAAAGAGCATGATCTGAGGGGTTTTGATTGGTATGATTTTACAGACGAAGGTTTAGAAAAAAGAGGTTTAGATAAACTAAAAATGGGCCTAGCAGATAAAGATCTTGAGTGGGCTATGTACCCTTCAGATAATGAAATATTTAATGTTGGTGTGAGAGGTATATATGCTCAAAATTATGTTTACTGGGATGGCAATGAAAATGCAAAAATATCAGAAAAGCTTTATGGTTGGAGAAAGTACTCAAAATTTTTTCAAAGAACTTATAGAAAAATTTCTAACCTTGATGATATGCATGAAAATGGAGCGCATGATTATTTAAAATTTATCAAATTTGGGTATGGCAGAGGTACTGACCATTCAACTAAAGATATTAGACTTGGATATATGAATCGGGAAGAGGGTTTGGAAATGATAAAAAAATATGATCATGTTAGACCAACTATAGATTTAGAAAGATGGTTTAAATATACCAAAATATCTGAAAATGATTTTAATATTTACTCTGATAAATTTAGAGATCCTAGAATATGGTATATAAAAAACAACAAATGGTTTAAAATAAACACTTGGGGAGGAGAGTCATGTTTTGGGGAAGTTTATCTTAGTAAAGAAGAGCAAAAAAAATACATTAGACAATAACTACAAAATTTCTATTGCATGTATCTCAGATATTCTTGGGTCTACTTGAAAAAATCTCGATACTTTTGTTTTTTCATCAAATAAAATTATGCCGGCATCAATAGATATATTTTTACTCACCCCTAAGTACTTTGAGTAGTTTCTATTTTTACTTTGTCCTATATAAAAATGTTGATTATCGTAAGCTAACCCTCTAGTAAAGGCTGGAAACTCTCCTAAGATTTGCATATTGTAACCCATTAGTTGACCCGGTAGGCTGTTTAAAATAAAAAGGCTTTTATTGTAATATTTAATATTATGAGGCATCCACAAGTTATCTTTAACTATAACAGGTTTCTTGTCTAAATCTAAAATATCATACTCTAAGATTACACCATCATAAACTTCTTTTGTATAATTTCCTGAGTATGAAAACATTGATATATACAAACTGTCCCCATATACAAGATTGTCATTTAAATGATGATGTTTTATTCCGGTCTGATTTTTTTTATGAGATATTGGAATTTCATTGATAAGTTTAAAGTTTTTATCATAACATAATACCGAGTCCTGCTCTGTTGAGTTTATAAAAAAAGTTGATGATTTCTCATGATAAGAAATACCATGTGGTCTTAGATTTTTTTGTAATTTATAAGTTTTTTTAATATTAAGCTTCTTATCAAGTACCACAACTCCACGTTCTTCATCTATAACAAAAAAGTTTTTATTATTTTTTAAAATACCATAACAATTACCACTAAAAATTTTTTTGCACTTTGAATCATATTTGTTTATTGAAAGTTTATATAGTCCTCCCCCATAATTTTTATTTTGGCTTGGCGGGGAACCACTGGTAAAAATTAAATTTACTATTTTATTTTCTAAATTGTCTATAATCTTTCTATCATTTAATATTGGAGAAATTATGAAATCTATCTTTGGTTTTAGTTTTTTTTTTATTAATTGTTTTGATATTTCATTATAAGAAGTAGAAGTAATTATAATAAAATCATTTTTTAATATTTCTGTTGGATTACAAATTTTAATATCAACAAACTTTTGGCCCCATAAATTTTTAGAATTGTCAAAGATTTTGACAACTTTACTATTTGAATAAAAATCTAACGTTTTTTTAGCAATTATACCACTGCCAAAAAATGATATTCTCTTTGTTCTTGGAAGAGTAAATTGATATTTATCTACAAATGGAAAATCAAACATTGAGTTATTTTTATTTCTTTAAATTACGATAATTAAACAAAAATATGACGAAATATAGTATAATTTTTTAGTTTTGTATATAACACCTTGCATGTCTCAAAAATTCAAAATATTTCAACTCACTTTGAGGTAAAATGACAAATAAAACTAATAAATTTTTTCATTTTTTTAAAAAGTATAATCAAACATTTATTGAAAAAAAAAACTCAAAAAAAAAAGCATTAATTATAGACAGAGGAATTGCTGAGAGTGCAATAATGAATTCTGGTTTAGCTTACATCTTGAACAAAAAATACTTAATGAATATCTCGCTTCTTCAAAGCAATAAAAGAAATGTTACTTCAAAGATTTACAAGATAATGAAAATAAATAATATTTTTGATATTAATATAAAAAAAAATTTACTTAATTTAAAAATAATAATTCCAGCTGTTTTAATTTTCTCAATATCACTTATCAAGATTTTATTTTTGAAAAAGTCTTGGTTTATTAAAAAATTTAAACTTAAAGGTATTTATTTTGGCGATATAATTTACGATACTTTTATAAGACATGATAATGATTTTCTTAAAGAAAATTTAATTAATAAAAAATTTTTGAAATTGCTATTTATATCTATTTATAAAATTCAAATTATTGAAAATGTTTTAAAAAAGAATAAGTTTAATTGTGTAATAGCAAGCACGCATACTTATGCAAGTGATTCTGCCTTTGCGATGAGATTAGCATTACAAAAAAAAATTATTGTGCTGAAAGTAATTAGCAGCAGATTAAGAATATTTAAAAATTTGTCAGAGTCATATATTGAAGATTTGGCATATGATAGAAAAAAATTTATCCACAAATTTGATAAAAATTTTAAAAATTGGAGGAAACAAATAGAGTTGTACTTATTATTCAGAGAAAAGGGTAAATTAAAAATACACACTGCAATTGACGCTTATAAAAACAAAACACAAATATCTAAAAAAAAATTCTTTAAAAAACTAAATATAAAATCAAATGAATATAAAAAAGTAATTTTGTTCGCACCGCATTGTTTTTCTGATTCAAACTACTCTAGAGGCAACCTTATATTTGACAGTTATTACGATCAATTTAAAAAAAGTATTGAATACTTTAAAAAAAAGAAAAATATTCTGTTTTTAGTCAAAATTCATCCAAGTAGTTTTAGATATAATGAGCAAAATATAATTAAAAAATATTTTAAAAAAATACAAAAAAAAAATATTATTTTATGTTCTAAAACTTTAAAAGTTTCAAATTTAATAAAGTTTTCTGATTTAGTTATTACTGGAAGAGGAACAATAGGTTTAGAATCAGCTATTGTTGGAAAAAAACCTCTTATGGCCGGAAATTCATTTTATTCTCATGCTGGGTTTACTCATGATCCAAAAAATATTTATGAATACACAAGTTATATAGATAGGAACAAAAATATTCATAAATTAAATAGAATTCAAATTTTAAATGCGAAAAAATTTATGTACCTTCTGTCATTTAAAAATTCATTGATTAATCAAGATTTAATTCCAAGAAATAACTTTATTAAAATTTATATAAAAGAAAAAAGAATTTTACAAAATTATTTTCACGGAGATTTTTTTTTAGAAAAATTAGTTCCTTCAGTTCAAAATAAGAAAAATATATTTTCAGATTTAACTTTTAAAAATTTTGAAAAGATTTTAGATGATAATAAAAAGATGCTATAAAAAATTACGACCGTAATAGATTTTGTTTACTGAAGAAACTACTTATGAGATTGCTCATGGCGGTGATAAAAAAATTGAAGTAAAAAATATATTGATAAAACTAAAATCATCGAGAAATGAAAATTTTTAATCTAACCCTTTAAATAAAGCTTTTGCTTTTTTCCAATCCTCAATATCATCTATATCAACAGCTCTATATTTTGGTATTATGTAAGCATTAGAATTATTATGTATTGTTAATGATTTTAACCAAACTTCTTTTTTTGCCCAGTAAAATTGGCCCACATCATGATATTTTTGTTTAAATAATTGAGTGTTAAGATTGGCATTTGATTTGTTTAAAAATCTTATTTCATTTTTTTTATTTAATATAAATGCTCTTTCAATAGGGTGGGGATACTCAGAAACTGGAAAAATAAATTTTTTGTTATTTCTTTTTACTTTCTCATATGTTTTTTTTAAATCGACTTTGAATAATAATGGATTACATGGATAGATACAGCAAACATATTCATAGTTTTTATAATCAATTTTTTTTATTGCATCTTTAATAACGTCAAGAGTTGTTGCTTCATTTGAGGCTAAATAGCCATTACGATTTACAATTATGTCGACTTTAAATTTTTTTGCTAAATTTATTATTTTTTTACTATCTGACGATAGAACAATTTTACTAAAAATTTTAGCTTTTTTTATATTTTCTATTGTTCGTTGAAGTATAGGTTTTCCCAGAAAGGGTTTAATATTTTTATTTTTTAACCTTTTACTACCTCCTCTAGCAGGTATGATTGCAATAGGTCTCATTAATTAACTAAATTGCTAAAATTTTTTTTAATAAGGTTTTTTAAATCTTTTACAGTCAAAAAATTATTTTCTAAAGAATTATAAGAAAAATTTTTATTTAATTTTTTTAAAGTAGTATTTTTGTAATTATTTTTCAATAGTTGGTTTGATATAAGCAAATATTTATCTTTTAATTGATAAACGTTTTGACTATCTGATATGCTCATTAATTCTTCATGAATTTTTTCACCTGGTCTTTTTCCAATTATTTTAAATTTTGCTTTATTATTTATTGCTAGTGCCAAGTCTTTAATCCAAAAAGATTTTAGCTTTGGTATAACTATTTCCCCTCCTTTAAGATTCTGTATACTCCAAAGAACAAGATCTATTGCCTCACTCATTAGAATATTAAATCTAGTCATTTTCATATCTGTGATTAGAAAATTTTGTTTATTTTTATTTTGTTTGGCAAATTCATTTAAAATTGAACCTCTGCTACCCAATACATTTCCATATCTTACAACCCCAAATGAAATATCTTGATTACCAATAATATTATTAGCTGAGACAAATAATTTATCTGCACAAAGTTTTGTTGCTCCATAAAGGTTCAATGGGGATACTGCTTTGTCAGTAGATAGCGCTATTACTTTTTTTACATTAGAATCTATACAGGCTTCAATAACATTTTGGCTACCTATCACATTTGTTTTTACAAATTCTAGTGGATTGTACTCTGCAGCCGGAACTTGCTTTAATGCTGCTGCATGAATTACCACATCAACATCTTTAAAAGCATATACTAATCTTGGTTTATCTCTTACATCTCCTAAGAAAAATCTTAGTATATTTGATTTAGTATTTATCTTTTTTTGTAATTCATATTGCTTTAATTCATCTCTACTAAAGACAATAATCCTTTTTACACCATACTTTTTTTTAATAATTTCTTTTACAAAATTTGATCCGAAAGAACCTGTTCCTCCGGTAACTAATATTCTTTTATTTTTTAAATAATTCATTTTTTTTAATACTTATAAAATGTATATGTTATAAGTATTTAATATCAATAAGGATTTTAGTAAAATCTTGAAAAAAAAAATTTTAATTCTTGGTGGCAGTGGTCTTTTAGGCCTAAATTTTATTCATAGATTTAATGAGGAATATGAAATTTTAGCAAGCTATAATCGTAATAAACCAAATACATCATTCTTAAAAAATATTCGTTTTATAAAGCTAAGTATAAATAAAACTTTTAAAAATTTAGAAAAATTGATCTATAATTTTAGACCTGATTATGTATTCAACTTTTTGGCAATTTCAGAAATAGAAAAATGTGAAAAAAATAAAATCAAATGTAAAAAAGTAATTTTTGATAGTTTTAAAAGGGCGTTAAAAGTTTCAAAAAAATACAATTGTAAATTTGTTCATATGTCAACTGACGCTGTTTATAACGAAGAAAATAAGAATAATTCAGAAACTTCAAAATTAGGATATAGAAACTATTACACTTATTTGAAAATAATTTGTGAGAAGCATTTAGCAAAAAATTATTCAAATTATTTGATATTAAGAGGTAGATTTTTTGGTTATTCACTAACAAAAAAAAATTTTTTTGAACAAATTTTATATAAACTTAAAAAAAATCAAAGAATAGATTGTTATGAGAACATGTTTAGCACCCCGTTAAATGTAGTAAATTTTTGTGAAATTTTAAAAACTTTGATAGAAAAAAATAAAAAAGGAGTATTTAATATTTCATCAAATAAAAAAATTTCTAGATACAAATTTGCAATTTTAGTAAGTCAGATATTCAATTTAAATTCAAAATTAATTATCAAAAAAAAATATTTTCAAAAGGATAATTTTATAAAAAAAAACTTAGATACATCAATAGATAATTCTAAAATAAAAAAAATTAGTGGTATTAAAATTGAACCAATAAAAAAGAGTTTAATTAAATTAAAAAATGAAAAATAAAACAATAGCTATAGTACCAGCTTTTAACGAAGAAAAAACAATTAGAAAAGTTATTTTTAACTTAAGAAGATATGTAAACAACGTAATAATAATTGATGATGCATCTAAAGATAGTACTTATGAAATTTCTAAGAAACTAAAAGCTATTGTTTTAAAAAATAAAAAAAATCTTGGTCCTGACAAATCAATAGATAAGGGAATAAGAAAAGCTGGAATTTTAAATTATAAATTTATAATAACTTTTGATGCAGATGATCAGCATCCATACAATCAAATACCAAAATTTTTATATTTAATTAAGAATAAAAAAGCTGATATTGTTGTTGGAGAGAGAAAAAATTTTCCAAGATTTTCAGAGTATCTTTTTTCGCTTTACTCAAATTATAAGATTAATGTGGCTGATCCTATTAATGGGTTTAAAGCATTTAGATATGATATAATCAAAAAAATCGGTTATTTTGATAAATACAACAGTTTAACTTCAGAAATTTTATTTAACTCGTATAAAAAAAAATATAAAATAATCAGTGTGCCAATTAGAGTTAAAAAAAGATTTGATTCCCCGAGAATAGGTGGTTCAATTAAATCAAACTTAAAAATAATGAGAAGCTTAATACTAACTATACTAAAGAATATGTAAAAGATGAAAATAAAGATTGGAAAGAAATTTGTTGGAGATGGAATGCCCTTTTATACTATTGCAGAAATTGGT
Organism: uncultured Pelagibacteraceae bacterium; assembly: GCA_902629695.1. Lineage (GTDB taxonomy): Bacteria > Pseudomonadota > Alphaproteobacteria > Pelagibacterales > Pelagibacteraceae > Pelagibacter. The sequence goes on from CACORY010000001.1 coordinate 190,336, forward strand.
TCGAATTTCGATAACTCTTTAAGAAAAGCTTACAAATTAATAGATCTTGCTAAAAAAGCAGGAGCTGATGCTGTCAAATTTCAATCTTTTACAGCTGAAGAATTAGTAAATGATAATTGTTTTAAAAAATTAAAAATTGGATATCAATCGAGATGGAAAAAATCTGTTTTTGAGGTATACAAGAAAGCTGAATTTCCTAAAAAATTTCATCAAAAAGTATTTAATTATTGCAAGAAAAAAAAGATCGAATTTTTTTCGGCTCCATATGATAAAGCTTCAGTTGATTATTTAGATAAATTAGGAGTAAACATTTTTAAAATAGGTTCAGGGGATTTAACTTGGCTTGAAAATATTGAATATATTGCAAAAAAAAATAAACCTATAATATTAGCAACTGGAGCAAGTAATATGAGTCAAATTTCAAATGCGATAAAAACAATTAGAAAAACTGGAAATAATAAAATAATATTGATGCAATGTATTACTAACTACCCAGCTTCATTTAACAATATTAATTTAAAAGTTTTAGATATGTTTAGAAAAAAGTTTAAATGCCTGGTTGGCTACTCTGATCATACACCAGGAGATATAGTTGCAACAGGTACTGTAGCAATGGGAGGATGCATGATTGAAAAACATTTTACAGATAATAAAAAACTCTCAGGTCCAGACCATGGTTTTGCAATGGATCCCATAGATTTTAAAAAAATGACTAGTAAAATTCAATTAATGGAAAAAATCATTGGTAAACCTATAAAAAAGATTTATGACGAAGAAAAAGATCAATACTTTTCAATGAAGAGAGGAATTAAATCATCTCAAAAATTAACTAAAGGTCAAATATTGCGAAGGGAACATATTAAACTTCTAAGACCTTGCTTGGCTGATGAGTTGTCTGCTGACAATCTTAAAACAATTATTGGAAAGAGGATTAATTCAGATTTAGATATTAGTACAGCAATAAAAAAAAAAATGATTTATTAAATTAACTATTTTTGAATGATTATAATTTAAAATGAAAGTTATCAGAATCATAAGTAAATTTAAAAATACAGTTTTTTGGCATATAATATTAACCAAATTAATCTATCCATTTTATAAAATTATATGGTTAAACTTGATCAATTCTGAGGGAAAGTATCTGTTTTCGGAATTCAAAAAAGAAAATGATAAAAATCATATTATTCATATAGATGAAGATAAACCTTGTGCAATAATAAAAAATGACAAAACTTTTTTTGATTTTGCAAATAAAATTTCTAAACAAGTAGATCATAATTTGATTTTAAAAAAGATTGAGGATTTAAATAAAAACTATCAAACACTAAAAAATAACGATTATTTTTTTAGCATTTATGAGGATTTAAATATAAGTATCAAAAAAGAGATTGTTGAATTCGCAAAATCAAAAAGAAATTTATCTATAGCTGCTAATTATTTAGGAGTTATGCCTACTATATCTAAAATTTCTTTATATGTAAATTTTCCAAAAGATTATCAAAAAGAAAGAGCTGCAATGTTGTGGCATAAGGATGATTTTGGATTTAAAAGTTTAGATTTTTTTATGCCAATTTGTAAGTTAGATAATGATAATGGCGCAATGCAATTTTTAGATAAAAAAAATGAATTAGGAGTTTTTGAAAGAGTACCAGAGCATATAGAAGATGCACTTCCAAAGGAGAGGAATAAAATAAAGACAGTAGATTTTGAGAAATATTTTGACGAGAAAAAAATTAGGAGCTTTATAGGGGATTTAGGCGATGTTTTATTGATTGATAGTTTTAGAATTTATCATAGAGGGGGCAAATGTAAAAAAAACTATAGAATTATGTTCAGAATTTCTTATCAAACACCCGATTCTAGCAGAGTTTTAAGTCACAATATTGACAATAAGTTTCAATATTTAAAAACTCTAAAAAAATCAGACATGTCAAGTAAACTAGATAAATACATTTTTTTTGGAAATGAAAAATATAAAAATAAAAAAAAATTTATAAATTTCTTGTTATTGTTTTATAGATTAATGCATGTAAAGTTTAAAAAGATTACTTAATGAATTATAGATAATAAACCAATTATAACTATATAAGTATGTAGTCATTAATTCTAATTTATAAATAATTTTTTAGAATACTTAAATTAGAATTAAATATATATTTAAAAAATATTGAGAAATCTCTAGGATGAAAATTGAAAAATAAGAAAATTAAAAAAGAAATCACTTTTTTTTACACTGACCATATTGAAAAAAATACTTGGTTGAATTTAAAAAAAAAATTCAATGCAAAAGGTTATAAAACTTCATATTCAAGAAATTTAAAAAAAAAGGTTGAAATAGGATTTTATAATCATGATCAAAATATTAAAAATAATGCCAGATTTTCAGTAGTCACTTTACATGGGATGGATCAGGGTAGAGCAAGTTGGCCGAACGCGTGGAAAAAAACAAGATGGGATTTTTATGACATTGGTCTTTTACCAGGTAAGGCATGGGTGAAACTTTGGAAAACTTCCTCTCATAAATTTGAAGCAAATCCAAAAAAAGGTGTATTTGAAGTTGGATGGCCAAAATCAGATAATATATATTCGGTGTCTTTCAAAAAAAAAGTAAAAGAAATTAAAAAAAAATTGAATTTCAAAAAAAAAACGATTTTGTACGCCCCTTCATTTGAAACAGATAATAAGCAATTAGATATTCTTAACTTGGCTAAAAAATTAAATTTGAATCTAGTTGTTAAACATTGGGCATCCAAAGAGGATAGATCTTATTCAGACATATATAAGAATATTACTAAAATGAATATGATTTCAAAAAAAGAATATAAAGACGTTTTTGTATTCTCGCCTAAATCTAATATTTTTTTGTATTTGGCTTTAGCTGATATTTTGATAACGGATGAGTCAAGCGTAATGTACGAAGGAATGCTATTTGGAGTTCCTACAATTATTCCTAATGAATGGGTTATGAGAACAAATAATACAAATAAACCTAGACCAATTAAACCGTCAAAACATGCTTATTTAAATTGTACAATAGAAAATTTACCAAAAAAAGTTTCATGGATATTAAAAAATAAGATTAAAGTAAAAAATAAAATTAATAAACAAAAATTTTTACATTTTTCAAACATTAGATATTCAGCAAATATAATAGTGTATTTAATTCATAAAGTAATAAATAATGTAGATTTAGTTTCAAATATAAAAAAAAGAGAAACTAAAAATGAGAACTTTTTAATAAAAATCAAGAATTATTTTAAAAATTATTATGTTTAAAAAAATATTTACTATTTTAAGTAAAGGTCAAAAAATAAGATTAGCTTTACTTATATTATCTTCTTTTCCATTAATTTTTTTAGAGACAGTTTCATTAGGTGCTTTGCCGATATATTTATTAAGTATTATTGATCCTTCAAAAATTTTTGAATATGTAGAAAACAAAAATTTAGAAAGCTTTATATTAGATATGTCAATATCTGATAGAGCATTATATGGAGTAATCATTATTTTTTTCATATTTTTGATTAAAGCAATTTATCATCTTTTTTACAATTATTTTGAATTAAACTTGGTCAAAAAAATAAATTTAGAACATTCTGGTAAAATTTATTCATTTTATTTAAATGAGAGTTTTTTATTTCATATACAAAATAACCCATCAAAATTAATTCAAAATATTGACGATGTTAAAAGGTCAACTTCAGTTATTTTTAGCTTTTTAAATATTGTAAAAGAATTAATTTTAATTTTAGCCATTATTACAATCTTACTTTTTAGCAACTCATTTGTTTTAATAATAACAATATCAATTTTTAGTCTTCCGGTTATTTTTTTTCTTACTTACTTTAAAAAAACTCTTAAGAAAAGAGGTGAAATAGCAAAAAAATCAAGAATCTTAATTCTTAAAAATTTACAAGAAAGTTTTTCATTAATAAGATTTATCAAAATGATTGGAAATTATGAACTAATAAAAAATAATTTTGATTTACAAAACTTTAGATCAGCACATCAAGAAATGATAGCTAGTTTTATTAGAAAAACACCAAGAATTATTTTAGAGCTGTTTAGTGTTTTGACAATTTCATTGATAATCTTATTTCTTTTTCAAAAAAATGAAACATTTGAGTCAATTTTACCTTTGCTTACATTGTTAGTAGTATCATTGGTAAGATTTATACCATCAGTAGGAATTATTTTAGTAGGTATAAATCAATATAAATTTCATCATGTTTCTTTAACAAATATTTTTAACATTTTTAAAATTCATCAAAAAAATTTAAAAGATATTTCAATTAGTTCAAAAAATTATAATCAAAAAAAACTAAGCTTTAAAAAAGAAATTGAATTTGCAAATGTAAACTTTACTTATCCTCATTCCAAAAAAAACGGTCTCAAAGATTTAAATTTTAAAATAAAAAAAAATTGCAAGTTAGGTATTCAAGGTCCTACTGGATCAGGCAAGTCAACGTTTATTGCTTTATTGACCGGTTTAATAAAACCAAAGAGTGGTGAAATCATGATAGATGGAAAAGAGATTCACCAAAATTTAACTGCCTGGCAAAAAAATATAGGCTATGTTCCTCAAACTGTTCATTTATTGGACGACACAATTAAGAAAAACATATGTTTTGGCATAAATGAGAGAGAAATTGATGTTAAGAGACTTGAGCAAGTTATAGAAATTTCTGGAATTGATGAATTTATAAAGCAACTACCTCAAAATTTGGAAACTACAATAGGTCATGAAGGTGCCCGAATATCAGGAGGACAACTTCAACGGATTGGCATTGCAAGAGCATTGTATCTAAATCCAGAGATTTTAATTTTAGACGAACCTACAAGTTCATTAGATCAGAAAACAGAGGAAAAAATTATTGAAAAAATTTTATCTCTTAATGAGCTAACTGTAATCTTAATCTCACACAACCCTAACGTAATTAAAAAATGTGATGAAGTTATAACTTTTAAAAGTGGATTTATAAAAGTTTAAAAAAAAGAAATAATTATTTATATGAAAAGACTTTGTATTGAATTAATTGGTATGCCCTCAAGTGGAAAATCTTTTTATTTTAACAAAATAAGAAGTTCTCTTAAAAAAGAAAATTTAATTAGTAACAATTTTAATTATTTAAATAAGTTTGAGAAATTTTTTTTTTTAATTTTGTTTATTTTCAAATATTTTAAATACTCAATAAAAGTACTTAATATTTTCACAAAATCTAATTTTTCTTTAAGTAAGACAAGAAGTCATTTTTATTGGTTCATAAATGAATCATCTTTAAGAATGTATTATGAGTTAACAAAAAAAAGGACGATAAATTCGGAGGGGTTTGCATATAGAACAGTATATTATATTAATGCTCTTAATTATCGATCTGAAAAAAAAGAGGTAAAAAATTTTATAAATATCATGCCAAAAACGAATTTTCTTATTAATGTTATATCAAAAAAAAAAATTAATTTGGCAAGAAACAAAAAAAGAAAAAAAGGATTTAAATATACTCAGAATGAACTTAAATTTTACTCTAAAAATAACCAGATTATCGGGCAAATATGCAAAGAAATCAAAAAAAAATCAATTGTTCTTCAAATTTCTAAAAAAAGTGAAAAAAAAGACTTAAAAAAGATTATAGATATAATTAAAAAAGAATTAATAGTTACTTAAAATGAATAAATTAAAAAGAGTTTTAGTAGATATGTCAGCTTCAATTATTCATCATGGTCACATAAGATTATTAAAAAAAGCAAGCAGATATGGAAAAGTAATAGTTGGCTTAACTACTGACAGTGATTTAAAGAAATTTAAAAATTTCAATCCAGAAATTAAATTTAAACAAAGGTCTGAAATACTAAGATCTATTAAATATGTTAATAAAGTTATACCTTCAAATTATATTATTAATGATAAATTTATTAAAAAGAATAATATAGATTTAGTTATAAATGGAAGTGATTATAAAAATAGAAAATTTAAGGTCAGATCGATTTATTTTAATAGAACAAAAAATATTAGTAGTTCAATGATAAGAAAAAGAGCAGCGATTAATTATGAAAAAAATAAAAAATAAAAAAGTTTATATTGGTTTATCAATAGATATTTTGCATCACGGACATATAAATCTAATTAATAAAGCAAAAAAATTTGGAGACTTAATCGTAGGCCTTTATACAGATAAAGCAATTAATACCAACAAACAATTACCCTTAATTTCTTACGAAAATAGGAAAAAAATTTTACAGAGTATAAATGGTATAAAAAAGATTATACCACAAAAAGAATGGGAATATTGTAATAATTTAAAAAAGATCAAACCAGATTTTATGCTTCACGGAGATGATTGGAAATTTAATGAACCAAAATTAAGGGCAAAAACTTTAGAAACTCTCAAAAAATTAGGTACAAAATTAATAGAAATCCCTTATACAAAAAATATCTCTAGCTCGGGATTAAACGAAAGAATGTTTCAACAAAATATGCTTCCAAATAATAGGATGTCATCTTTAAAGAGAATGATAGATAATGGAAAATTTTGTAGGATAATTGAAGCACATAGTCCTTTATCAGCATTAATTTCAGAAAAAATTTTCTTTGAAAAAAAAAGTGGAGAAAAAATAAGTTTCGATGGCTTTTGGTCAAGTTCATTGACTGATTCAGCATTGCGGGGCAAACCTGATATTGAAGTTATTGAGATAAATCAAAGATTATCTAACATAAATGAAATTTTCGATGTTACATCTAAACCTTTGATTATTGATGTTGATACAGGTGGTAAACCAGAACATTTTGAAATTAATGTTAAAACAATTCAGAGATATGGTATTTCAGCGCTGATTGTTGAGGATAAAAAGGGACTAAAAAAGAATTCTTTATTTGGTACAGAGGTTAAACAAGAGCAAGAAAGTATAAATTCTTTTGCAAAAAAAATTAGCATTGGAAAAAAAGTAAGTGATCCTGATTTTATGATTATCTCAAGAATAGAAAGTTTGATATTGAATAAACCTCTTTCTGATGCATATAAAAGAGCAAGCGCTTATTTGAATGCAGGCACAGATGCCATTATGATACATAGTAAACAGAACTCTCCAAAAGAAGTATTGAAATTTGCCGATATTTTTAAAAAAAAATATCCCAATGTTCCGTTAGTGGCAGTTCCGTCTAGTTATAATAAAATTAGAGAAACAGATCTTATTAACAGTGGCTTTAACGTGGTTATTTATGCTAATCATCTTCTTCGAGCTTCTTATCCCGCAATGTATAAAGCTGCTTTAGGTATTTTAAAAAATGGACGATCATTTGAAATTGAAAAATCCTTGTTAAGTATTAAAGAAATGTTAGAATTAATCCCAGGAACAAAATAATTAATGATAAATATTGATGATTTTGTAAAAGAACTTATCAAAAATAAATTAACATTCAGTGCTGGAGTACCTGACTCATTATTTAAAAATCTTTGTTTTAATTTTGAACATACGTTTAAAAAGAACCATTTAGTATCAGCTAATGAGGGTTCTGCAATTGGTCTTGGCATAGGTTATCACTTGTCTACTAAAAAAATTCCAATTATATATATGCAAAACTCGGGTCTTGGAAATTCCATAAATCCATTGATATCTTTAGCTGACCATAAAGTTTACAGTATACCGTTATTTCTTATAATTGGTTGGAGAGGTGAAAAGGATGCAAAATTTATAGATGAACCCCAACACAGAACTCAAGGTAAAGTAACTCCCCAATTTTTGAAAAATTTAGGTATTAAATACAAAATACTAAGTAGTTCAAGTAAATATAAAAAAGATATAAAATTTTTAAAAAATTATGCGAACAAAAATAAAAAACCAGTAGCTTTACTTATAAAAAGAAATACTTTTGAAGATATAAAATTTAAAAAATCTGAAAAAAAAATTTTTCCACTTAGAGAAAAATTGTTAAAAATAATACTTAAAAAACTACCTAATAAGTCTAATATAATTTCTACTACAGGAATTATTTCTCGAGAAATTTATGAAAATAAAACAAAAATAAATAATATCAATCATTTTATGTGTGTAGGTGGCATGGGACATGCTATATCTATTGCACAAGGAATGGCAAAAAGTTCAAAAAAAAAAATCTTTTGTTTCGATGGAGATGGTGCTTTAACAATGCATATGGGGTCTTTATCCACCAGCAAAAAATTAAATAATCTTGTGCATATTGTTTTTAACAATTTTAGCCATGAGTCTGTTGGTGGCCACGATAATGCTGCTAAACACGTAAAATTTTATGAGTTAGCAAAAATTCTTGGATATAAAAATTCTGTAATTTGTAAAAATGAAAAAGAAGTATTATCAAATATTAAAAAATCATTAAAATCTAATAGAAACTATTTTATTGAAATTTTATGTGCAAAAGGCCATAGAAAAGATATTTCCAGACCAAAAGAAACTATGGTCTATTTAAAAAATATTTTTATGAAAAATTTTAAATAAATGAAAAAAACAATTTTTAAATTTGTACAGAACCAAAACTCTAAAAAAAAACTTTTTACTCCTGGACCTGCGAGTTTGCTAACAGAAAATATCTCTTCTTTAGAACCGTGTTTTGGAAGAGGTGATCAAAATTACGAGAAAATTGAAAAAGAGGTTTTAAAAAGAATACTAAATATTAGTGGACAAAAAAAAATAGCAAGACTTCAGGGTGCAGCTAGTTTTGCTTTAGAAGTTATGATTTCTAATTTTTTGTATGGAAAAGTTCTAATTATAAAGACTGGTGTCTATTCTGATAGATTAAACTATATGTGTAAAACTAGCAAACATCAATTTAATTATATTAAAAAAATAAAATATATCAAATTTGAGGAATTAGATAACATTACTGAAAATTTTGATTGGATGATTGGTTGTCCTGTTGAAACTAGTATTGGTTTTAGAATTCCAATAAGAGATTTATATAAATTTAAAAAAAAATTTAAAGCTAAACTAGCACTAGATGCAACAGCATCAATAGGTTTGGAGCAAGATCATAATCTTGCAAATGTAATTGGCTTTAGCTCTTGCAAAGGTTTGTTTGGCTTAACTGGTGGTGCTTTTGTTTGTTTCAATGATAATCCAAATAATGATATTAAATCTTTCAATTTTAATTTAGCAAATCACTTAGAAAAAAAAATGACTGGTCCTTATCATGCTATATGTTCACTCTATGAAGTTTTAAAAAATTATAACGACTTTAGTTATGCTGTTAAAATTAATAAAAAAATTTTCCTAAAAAAAATGAAAAATTTTTTAAATTATGATAATTACCATCAACCAAACTTGTGTACTTTGGTAAACAAAAAGATAAAAACTAAAAAAAATAATATTATTTTATATCAATCAAGAGCCGATATTACTGGATCAGTTGTTTGTCACTTAGGTGAAGTCCATTTGAAAAAAAAAGCTAAAGGTAAAATATTAGATAATTTAATCATAAATTAATAATTTTTAAATTTTATGCATATATTTTTTATCAATTAGTTTATCAATATTAGGTTGGTAAAATAATTTTTTATTAATCTCAGAAGACATTTTTTTTAACATTTCTTTTTTATTTAATTTGTGAGTTTCTATTAAAATTGCATCTTTAACTTTTGTTAGAGGACTGTGAATTCTCTCTTTATCTAATTTTGTTCTTAATTTGAGTGATTTTTTAACTTCTTTTAAAGGAATTTTCTTTTTTAAATCAACCCATCTTCTATAACTTGCGATTTCAATCTTACATTTAAAATAAAAAGCAATATCATATTTGGGTTTTTTATTAAGTATCTTACTTGCAATGTCTCTTCCCTCAACACAGATATTTTTATTTTTTTTAATAATATCTTTTTGGATTTTATTAATGATTAGCCTAACCTTTTTGTTTTGAGCTAGATATCCAACATATCTACTTATTTCCTCTGAATGTAAATTTTGAGAAGAAATTTTTTTATATGATATTTTAGAAAATTTTTTTTTGAGAAAGGTCACTACATCTTTAGGCTTATGCTTAAGAATTTGTTTGCTTGCATATCGGTATAACAATCCTGAGTTGATAAGAAGTAATTTGTATTTTCTTGAAATCATTTTGGCACCTGTACTTTTGCCGCTTGCAGCTTCTCCATCGCATGCAATTATTAAGTTTTTTTTCATAATTTTTCTTTATATAATTTTCTTTCTAAAAAAGAAAACAAATTAATAATCTAATTGATGAAAAAATTAATTAATAAAAAAGAAGAAAAAAAAATTAATGTTGGTGTAATTGGTTTAGGTTATGTTGGTTTACCAATTTTTTTATGTATTAAAAATAAATTTGAAACAGTTGGCTTTGATATAAATTCTGAGAGAATTCGTGAATTAAATAATTATATAGATAGAAATAAAGAATTCAAAAAGCATGAATTAAAATTAAAAAAAAAATCTAAGTATTCAAATGATTATAATGAATTAAAGAAATGTAACTTTTATATTATTTCTGTTCCAACACCAGTTTTTAAAAATAAAAAACCTGATCTCAGACCTTTATATAATGCATGTAATTTATTAAAAAAAGTTATAAATAATGAAGATATTATTTTTTTTGAGTCGACTGTTTTTCCAGGATTAACACGTTCACTAAAAATCAAATTTTTTGGAGACAAGAAAATACACCTTGGATATAGTCCAGAGAGAATTAATCCAGGAGATAAAATCAATACTGTTAAAACAATTAAAAAAATTGTTGCTTTTGATAGTAAATCATTAAAGGTAAAAAAAGCTGTTCTAGATGTTTATAAATCTATAACAAAAAATATAATTTTATCAAATTCTGTAGAAAATGCTGAAATGTCAAAAGTAATAGAAAATATTCAAAGAGATATAAATATTGCATTTATGAATGAAATTCTTATGGTTTGTAAAAAACTTAAGTTAGATTTTATTGAAGTGATTAAACTTGCAAAGACTAAATGGAATTTTTTGAGTTTTTCACCAGGTTTAGTTGGTGGACACTGTTTACCAGTTGATCCTTTTTACCTTTACCATTTGGCAAAAAAAAATAATTACAACGCCAAATTTATGTTATCAGGACGTTTAGTTAATGATCAATTAAGTGATTATGTTGAAGATGAGATAAAAAACCAAATTAATTCTAAAAAAATTAAAAAAATACTTATTTTGGGGGTAAGCTATAAAGCTAATGTTGCAGACCTAAGGAATTCATTGGCTTTGCAAATTTATCTTAAACTGAAAAAAAAGTTCAAAAATAAAATTTTTGCTTTTGATACAGTTATAGATAAAAATTCCGCCCAAAAATTTAAAATATATCAAAAGATATCTAAAATTAACAATTATGATTTAATTGTTCCTTTGGTAAATCATACTGACTTAAAAAATAGATTTTTAAGTAATTATATTTTAAGAAAAGACAGATATTTAGATTTTTTTAATTATTTTGGTTAATGAAAAAAATTTTTTCTTGAGGCTAAATTTTTGATTTATACCAATCAATTAAACTTAAAATACCATCATCAATTGAGGTAAAGTCCCTAAATTTTAAAGTTTTTTTAATTCTTTTATTATCTCCGTGTGTCTTGATAACATCTGCTCTTTGAAGTCCTAATTTATTTATTTTCATATTCTTTTTATCAAGGTATGAATTTATCTTTTCGATAATTTTTGTAATTTTTATTGGGTTGTTACTACAAACATTAAAAATATTGTACCCTTTTAATCTTTTTTTTAACAACTTATAAAATATTAAATTAACATCTTTAATATATGTAAAATCTCTATAATGTTCACCTTTATTGAAAAGATTAAATTTTTTTTTTGAATTTATATATTTTAACATAAACATATCCGGCCTGCCCCATTCTCCATATACAGTAAAAAATCTTAGACCACATATATTCATTTTATAAAGGTTAGAGTATGTTTCGGCCATTTCTTCATTATTCTTTTTAGTTAGGCCATAAAAATTTTTGGGGTTTAAGTTATCAGTTTCCTTTATTGGAAACTTTGACTTATCACCATAAACTGAACTAGATGAGGCAAAAATTAAATTTTTGATTGATTTGATTCTTGAGTTTTCGAGAATATTGTAAAAACCAACTGTATTACTCAAAAGATATTTTCTTGGATTATCAATTGAGTATCTAACTCCTGCTTGAGCAGCCAAGTTTATTACAGTATTAATCTTATTTTTGACAAATATTTTTTTAAGTTGTTTGTTATTTGAAATATCAAGTTTATTAAATTTAAAATTTTTGTATTTTCTTATTTCTTTTAGTCTTTCTTTTTTTATTTTAACATTATAATAATCATTTAGATTATCTACACCAATAATTTTAAAACCTTTGTCCAGTAAATATTTAGATATATTAAATCCAATAAAACCACAGCAACCAGTTATTAAAATTTTCATGAGTTTTTATGTCATTATATGTATAAGTAATTATAAATTTTTAAAAGTTTTTTTTAGATATTATTAAAATTGAATTTTAAATGAATAAAAAAATTAGATTTAGTATAATTACAGTAGTAAAAAATGATGTTAAAAATATAGAAAACACAATTAAAAGTGTCCTTAATCAGTCATTTAAAAACTATGAGTATATCATAATAGATGGTAAATCGAATGATGGAACAGTAAAAGTAGTAAAAAAGTACAAAAAAAAAATTTGCAAATTCATATCAGAAAAAGATAAAAATTTATGGGATGGTATAAATAAAGGAATAAAAAAATCTAAAGGTGAAATAATTTTTATTTTAAACTCAGGTGACCTCCTTTTAAAACATTCATTAAAAATAGCTAATAAATATTTTGCAAAATTTAATATAGATTTTCTTTTTGGTGCAGTTAAAAAGAATAAGATTTTTTATCAGTATGAACCAGAAAAAATTTTTTATAGATTAAACATTTATCCATCTCATTCTGGAAGCTTTTTTATAAAATCGGATAAACAGAAAGAAGTAGGATTATACGATACAAATTTTGATTATTGCTCAGATTATGATCTTTTTTATCGGATGATAATAAAAAAAAAAATGAAAGGTATGAGTACAAAAAAAAAAGAGATTATTTCAAAATTCAATATGCACGGTATGTCGTCAAGAGTTTCTTTGTTAAAATTTTATTTCTATGAAATGAAGGTTAGATTTAAAAATGGACAAAATATAATTTATTTAGCTTTTCTATTTTTTCTTAAAATTTTAAATTTATTTAGAAATAAAGTGATTAGAATTTTCTCATAAAATCAATCTATATATATATTTAATAACTTTTTCTAGAAACGTTTGAATTTTATTTATATTTATATATATATTATTACTCATTTTCTTAATGTCTAATAATAACATTTTATCTTTTAAAAATCTGAGTCTAGAAAAATTAAATCTTATAATTATTTCAATTTTTCCAATTTCTTTATTAGTTGGCACATTAGTGTCAAATTTTTTAATAATTTTAATTTGCTTAATATTTACTATTGAAAAAAGAAAAGAAATTATGTTTTTTTTTAAGAATAAATATATCTGTTATTTATTAATAATTTATTTTTATTTATTATTTAACTCAGTATTTATAGCGCAAAATTTGGATAGTTTTATTAGATCGGTTGGATTTATTAGATATATTATTTTAGTAATTGTCCTAAGCGAGTATTTTTTTTCAAAGTCTAAAATTTATAGTGAGTTTATTATTAATATGTGGTCATTAATTTTATTGATTGTTACAATTGATTTATTAATTGAATATTTTAACGGAAAAAATATTTTAGGTTTTCAATCAAATTACTCTGGTAGACTTGCAAGCTTTACAAGTGATGAATTAAGGATTGGTGGATTTTATTTTGGATTTATAATATTTACACTAAGTTTAATTTATGAAAAATTTAAAAACGATTATTTTTTTTTCATTTTTTTTACTTTTTTTTTATTTATAAGTTTAATCATAGGTGAGAGAGCTAATTTTATTAAATTTTTTTTTCTATTTTTAATTATTTTTTTTATTTTTTCTTTAGAAAATAAAAAAAAATTTTTGATTAATTCAATTTTACTTTCAAGTTTAATAATTTTATTAATTAAATTTTATCCAAAAAATTTTAACACTACTTTTTATTCAAAGATAAAATCATATGACATTTTTCATTTATTGAATTATGATAAAAAAGATCCGTTAAAATTAGATAAAATAATTGATAATCAAAGACATTTTAAACATTATATTGTTGCTTATAATATTTTTCAGAAAAATATTTTATTTGGTATTGGTATTAAAAATTTTAGGTATGAAAGTCACAAAGAGGAATATAACAATTATAAAGATTTATCCGCAGCAACAACTCATCCACATCAAACACATTTTGAAATTTTATCAGAATTGGGAATTGTAGGATATTTTTTAATTATAGGTAATTTATTTTTAATCATTTTTAATTTCTTAAAAATAAAGAATAAATCCATATTAAATAAATTTGCATTATTATATATTTTGATATTTTTTATCCCACTAATACCATCTGGTAGTTTTTTTAGTTCATATAATGCAACAATATTTTGGATAAATTATGCTATGGTTGTTGGTTGTTTAATCCAGCAAAAAAAAATTATTAGATGAAAAAAATATACTACTGGGGACCATTTATAGATAATAATATTGCTACTGTTAAAGCTATATATAATTCTGCATTTGGAATAAATAAATATTCTAAAAACTTTGAAGCGTTCATATTAAATAATGTTGGTGAATGGGATTTTTTAATCAATAAAAAAAATAATTTAATATTTAAGAATATAGGTAATAACATATTAAGATTTTTACCTAAATATGGTTTTATTAGAAGTAGATTATCTTATATTATAATTTTCTTTTATTCATTTTTGAAATTAAAAAAAATAATCGAGAAATCAAAACCTGATTTTTTAATTGTACATCTAATAGTTTCTCTTCCATTAATTTTATTTTCAATTTTTAGATTTAAAACAAAACTTATATTAAGGATTTCCGGGAAACCAAACTTTAACTTTTTTAGATTAATAATTTGGAAATTATGCTCAAAAAATATCTATAAAATATTTTGTCCAACTGAGGCAACAAAGGAATATTTAATTAAGAACAAAATATTTAATAAGAAAAAATTATTTCTTATTAAAGATCCAGTTTTTTACTTGAAAGAAATAAAAAAAGAAAATTTAGAAAAAATTACAGATAAAGATTTTGAAGAAGATAATATAATTTTAGTAGGCAGAATAACTAAACAAAAAAATTTTAGTCTTATAATTGACGCAATTAATTTAGATCCAAAATTATATGAGGGATTTAAAGTTTTTATATTTGGTGAAGGTGAACTAAGATCAGATTTAGAAAAAAGAATAAAATCTTATAATTTAGAAAAAAAAATTTATATTAAGGGTTATATCAGAAATATTCATAAATACTTAAAAAAAAGTAAAATTTTTATTCTTACTTCTTTGTGGGAAGATCCAGGTTTTGTATTAGTTGAAGCTGGATTATCTAATTTGTCTGTTATATCTTCAAATTGCCCAAATGGTCCTAAAGAAATACTTAAAAATGGTAATGCTGGTTATTTATTTGAAAATAATGATCCCAAATCTTTAAATTTAAATCTAAAAAAGTTTCTAGAAGAAGATGATAAAAAAATTCACCAAAAAAAAGTATTATTAAAAAGAAACATTAGAGATTATAGCTTATTTAATCACTATTCAAGTTTTGAAAAAAACTTGTAAATATTAATTTTAATATTAACAAGAGATAAAGAAAACTAAATATATATATTAATAAAAAATTTAATATGAATGACAACTTAACTTTGTTAATACCTGCAAAGAAAGAGTCAGAATCTTTACCTATTTTTTTAAAAGAATTGGAGTCTTACAAGTTTAAGATATTAATAGTTTTGGAAAAAGATGATATAATAACTTTAGACTCTTTAAAAAAATTTTCAAATTTGGAGATATTGCAACAAAATAATAAAGGTTATGGAAGTGCTTTAATTGAGGGTATAAATTTTATAAAAACTAAATATTTTTGTATTATTAATGCCGATGGTTCAATGAATCCAAGTTATTTAGAAGAAATGTTTTCACATACAAAAGATAATGATTTAATTTTTACCTCAAGATACATGAAAGAAGGTGGTAGTGAAGATGATGATTTAATTACTTTTGTAGGGAATAAATTTTTTTCAACTTTAGGCAAAATATTCTTTAATCTAAAAATTAACGATATACTTTACACTTATGTTTTAGGAGATACAAAGAAAGTCAAAAATTTAAATCTTAATTTTGATGATTTTAGAATTTGTGTGGAACTTCCAATATTGGCTCACAGGTCAAAATTAATTTACAAATGTCTACCTAGCAAAGAAAGAAAAAGAATAGGTGGTAAAAAAAAAGTAAATCCATTCAGAGATGGTTTATTAATACTTTTTGCAATGATATCCCTTTTTTTTAAGAAATAACTTGTGTTAAAAAATAAAAAAAAAATAGCATGTGGTATTACAGGACACACTGGATCTATTGGAAGAAATTTAATAAAGAACTATAAGAAAAAAGTAATTTTTTACCCATTTAAAGGTGACATCACAGATAAAAAACAAATTTTAAAATGGGTGAAGTCTAAAAAATTTAATTATTTGATACATTTAGCGGCAATAGTTCCAATCAAAGAAGTTAATTCTAACAGGAAAAAGGCCTTCAATATAAATACACTTGGTACTAAAAATCTTGTAGACGTCATAATAAAAGAAAAAAAAAAAATAGACTGGGTCTTTTTTGCCTCAACATCACATGTTTATTCTTCCTCAAATAAAAAAATCAGTGAAAATGCAAAAATAAAACCAATTAGTTATTATGGTAAAACAAAATTTCTTGCAGAAAATGAAATTAGTAAACTGAACAAAAATGGTACTAAGGTTTGTATTGGAAGAATTTTTAGCACAACTAATAATTATCAAAGAAAAAATTATTTAGTTCCTGATTTAAAAAATAAGATAAAAAAAGCTAAGGGAAAAATTATTTTAAAAAATTTGAATCATTTTAGAGATTTTATTTCAATAAAAGATATCATAAAAATAATATTATATTTTCTTAAAATTAATTATCTTGGTATTATCAATATTTCGTCGGGAAAAAAAACTAAATTATCAGATATAGCTAAAATAATTGCAAAGTATTACAAAAAAGAAATAATAATTAAAAATAATATAAATCCAACCTCTCTTTTATCTGACAATTCTTTACTTAAAAGAAAATATAAATTTAAATTAAATACAAATATCAAAACTATGATCTTTAATGACTAAAATAAAATGTTTCTTATTTACTATATACTATTAGCATTTAGTCTTATTGGCTATGGTTTTGCTGCATCAAGAATTTTAAATCTTAAATTTGAAAACTTTGGTTTTTATGGATTACTTGGAATTAGTTTTTTAACATTCTTTTCCTATATTTCCTCATTATTTTTTGTTCATGATTATTTTTTTAATACGACTATTCTATATGTAGGATTAGCATTATTTATTTTAATTATAAAATTTGAAAAAAAATTACGTAAAAATTTTTATGAATTGATAATAATTTTTTTATTTTTGATAATATTTATTTATGTGAAAAAAAATCATGATGATTTTGGGTATTATCACTTTCCTTATACTTATTTATTAACCCAAATTGAACATCCTTTAGGTCTTGGACAATTAAATAACGGTTTTAGAAATCATTCCTCGTTATTCTTTTTAAGTTCACTTTTTTATTTACCTGGCATATCTATAAATCTCCTTCATTTAGCTCCAGTTTATTTTTTAGGTTTTTCAAATATTATTCTTTTGAATTATATCAGAGATAAAAATAGTTTTGATAATTTCAAATTTGCAAATTTTTTTGCTTTATTAGTTTTTTCGTTTGTAAATATTTTTTTTTATCGTTTAGCTGAACATGGAACTGACAGATCAGGGATGATAATTGTATTTCTTTTAATTTTACTACTTACTAATATTCAGCATCAAAGATATGAAAAAATGTCTTATGATAAAATTTATTTTTCATGTATTCTTTCAACCTTATTAATTTCACTTAAAACTTATTATATCATCTACATCCCTTTAATTTTATATTTTCTAATTGATATATTTAGATTTAACATATTAAAGATATTAAAAACAAAAACATTTCTGTACTGTTTTTTATTTTTCTTCACAACAATTCTTTATAATTTTATAAATTCAGGTTGTCTGATTTACCCCGCAGCATTTACTTGTTTTGATAATATTTATTGGACAATAAATAAAGATATTATCGAAAAAGTTAACATTTGGTATGAATTATGGGCTAAATCAGGTGCTAGCCCAAACTTTGTAGTGGATAATAGAATAGATTATATAAAAAATTTTAATTGGTTACATAATTGGATAGATAACTATTTTTTTAACAAGGTATCTGATTTTCTTTTAGGTTTATTTTTTTTAATTATTATTTTTTTTATTTTTTTTAAAAAAAATAAAAAAGAAAAAAATAAAACAAATTATTTTAAATTAAAAATTCTTTTATTAATTATTTTTGTTTACTTAATTGAATGGTTTTTAAAACATCCAGCTTTAAGATATGGAGGCTATCATTTAATTGCCATCTTATGTTTTATACCTTTTTGTATTTGGTTTGACCGATTGAAAATAAATTTTATTGAATTCAATAAAAAAACAATTGTGATTATTTTGATGGTAACACTGGTTTTTTTAACGAGGAATTTTATTAGAATCAATAAAGAAACAAAAATGTATGGAGATAATTCATTTATAAATTATAGTTATAATTATGATGATAAATTTTATAATCGTTACCTTTATATAATAAAAGAAAATCAAAGTTCTTATAAAAAGATTAAAAAATTAGGTTTTAGTTTTTTAATTACTATGAAATAAAATAAATTAATTTAAAATATTAAAGTATTTTTCTGAATTATTTATCTAATTATATCTTTATAAAATTATAAAGATTTTGGAATTTTTTTTTGTGTTAAAGGCATTACTTCTTTATTAAAATACATTGACCCATATAATTTTTAACAAAATGGTATTCTTTAAAATATTTCCTCTCAATATTATAAATAAATTTTTTAACTCCATCTACACCCCAGATACCAAAATCATCAAAGATTACGACTCCACCTTTAATAATTTTTTTATTAACGGAGTTAAATATGATTTTTGTATCGTAGTAAGTGTTTACATCTATATGACATAATTTTATTTTATGAATTTTTACTTTAATATTTTTTGGAAAATATGCTTTAAAAACATATGTATTTTTTAATTTGAACTTTTTGATATTCTTTTTAACTAAATCTATATTACTATAATTAAAAACATCTTTTTTATGAAGTCCATCATCTTTTTTAAAACCTGAAAAACTGTCAAATAGATATGTATTCCCTTTTTTATTTTTTTTTGACATTAAAAAACCTGCTCCACCCATTAAACATCCAATATCTAAAATTTGTCCATTAATATATTTTAAATTTTTTACACACTGCCATAAAGTGTATGATCTTGGAGGATCTAATAGCGTTAAGTGTTTTATATTTTTATAAAAATTATTAAATTCTTCGTCTTTCTTCCAAGGTGCATGGGTGGCTGGTGATATTATAATCTCATCATATTTATCAAGTTTGAAAATAAAACCGACAAAAAATTTTAATTGATTCTGAATTAAATTTTTAAAAAATTTCAATAAAAAACTTTTTATATTTCCATATGGGTGCTTAATTTTTTTCATTATTACACACTAAACAAATTGATGATCTTTTATTTACAGAAAAAAAACTATTATTACACTTATCACAAATTAGATCAAAATTATAAGTATTATTTTCATTAGAGAAAAATTTTTGTTTAAAAAAAATATTTTTTAAAAATATAAAAAGTAAATCAAAAAAACTTATAAATATTTGCGTTTTTGGAATTTTAGATTTACCTTTATTTCTATCTCTAAAATAAATTGGAATTTCAATTAACTCAGAATTTAATTTTTTCATTAACCATACTAATTTAACTCCAAGACTGTATCCTTGTGAGTTTAATTCATTAAATGGAAGTTTTTTTAGAAGATTTACACTGTAAACTCTAAAATAAGTAGTAATTTCATTTAATTCAATGTTGAGCAATTTTTTTGCTGAATAATTACCACAAATAGAAATTATTTTTCTAATTCCTTTATAGTCACTTTTTGCTCCATCACAAAATCTTGATCCAATTATAAAATTATTTGGGCCAGCTTTTTCCAAAAGTTTTGGTATATAGCTAGGATCATGTGAAAAATCAGCATCCATAGTAACTAGATAATTGTAATTATATTTAATTGCATAAAATATCGAAAGTTTATGCGCTGTTCCTAATCCAAGTTTTCTAGGTCTCTCAATAAAATCTAAATTTTTATCATCAATATTTTTTATCAATTCCTCGGTTTTGTCGTTTGAGAAATCATTGATAATTAATATTTTAGAGTAATTATCATATTCTCTTATTTTTTTAATTAAATTTTCGATATTCTCAGCTTCTTTGTAGGTGGCGACAGAGATTAAAACCTTTTCAATATTTTTCATAAATAAGCCATTTTTTATTTGATACTTAAATCTAAAAAGAGATAAATAAATATTATTATTATGCCAAATTTTAAAAGTTTTACTATTTATTCTATTGGTTTTTTTTCATTATTATTAGGCTTAGTTTTAAATGAAAATTCTAGTGGTGGAGCAAAAATAGATTTTAATATTCTATTTCCATTTGTGGAAGGTTTTAGTTATGATTTTCAAAAAGGATTAAATTCTTACATAGGAAACTCAGCTAGTATAATCCACTCCCCAGTCTTTTATATATTAATAAGTTTTATCTATAAATTAATTGATAATGTTATAATCATAAAAATTTTCTATATTTTTTTATGTAGTTTTTTACCTTTAATTTTTTATTTAATTCTTAAGGATAAATTTAAATTAAATGAAAGAATTTTGTTTATCTTCTCTTTAATAATTTTTTTATCTCCATATTTTAGATCTTCTGCCATATGGTTATTGGGAGACAATTTAAGTTTAATATTTTTTAGTTTATCAATTTATTATTTTAACAAATTTAATGAATTTAATAATAACAATTTGCGAGAGCCTTTTTTTTGTTTATTTTTTTTAATTTTATGTTGTTATATAAGATATTATTATTGTTTATTTTCTTTATATTATTTGTTTTTTTTCTATCAAAAACTAAATAGAAAATATTTTTTAATATTATTATTAATTTCAATTATTTTTTCAATTCCAGCTTTATTTTATTTTTATCACATTTTTTCTAATGCTAATTTTGCGACAACTGTAATAAATTATTCTCAAGTTAATTTTTACAGTAATAGTTTAGTTATATTATCAATATTATTATTTTATCTTATTCCATTTTGCTTTTTACAGAGAATCCTATTTATAAAATATATGAGAGAAAATAAAAAATTTATTTTGATTATTTTTATAATTTTCTTCATTTCCTATTTAATAGGACAGTATATATTTAATCATTTAATAAATTTTTCATCAAATGGAGGCGGTGTATTTATGAAACTTTCGAGTTTTTATAATATAAATGAATTATTATTTTTATCTTTTGCGTCTTTTGTATCATTAGTTATTCTAGATTATTTCTTTAAAGAAAAAAGACTCCAAAATTATGTTTTGCTAGTTATTCTAATTTTTTCATTTCCAATTTTTACAATTTATCAAAAATATTTTGATCCTTTATTTTTTTTATTTTTTTTTGGTTTGATTAGATCAAGTGAACTTAAAAATATTTTTTTAGAAAGTAAGATTTTTCTACCTTTCATTTTTCTCTATTTTTCCTTTTTTTTAATATTTTCATTAATTTATTATTCTGAAGGATTTAACTAACAATGAATTTGATAAGTATTATAATGCCTTATTATAAAAAATCTGAATTTATAGATGCAAGTATAAATTCAATATTAAAACAATCATTTCAAAAATTTGAAGTAATAATTATCGATGATGAGTTAAGCAAAAATAGTTTTGATGTTTTATCAAATATAGAAAAACTGGACACAAGAATTAAAGTTTTTAGAAATAAAAAAAATTTAGGAGCTGGACAATCTAGAAATAATGCAATTGTTTTATCTAAGGGAGAATATATCGCTTTTTGTGATTGTGATGATTTATGGAAACAAAATAAGTTGGAAAAACAAATTGAGTTTATGAAGAATTCTAACTTAGAGTTTAGTTTTACCAGTTATGAAATTGTAAATAACAACAACATGAGAATTGGTTTTAGAGAGGCTCAAAAAAAATTAAGTTTTAAACAATTAAGAAATTCATGTGACATTGGCTTATCTACTGTAATGATAAAAAAATGTATTTTTGATAACGAAAAATTTAGATTTGGAAGAACCAAAACTAAAGAAGATTTTATTCTTTGGCTGATATTAGCAAAAAACGGTATTAAAATATTAGGAATTAAAGAATGTCTTACTTCATGGAGAAAAAATTCTGCCTCTCTTTCCTCTTCTAATTTTCAAAAAATAATTGATGGATATAAAGTATATAGAAATTATTTGTATTACAGTAGATTAAAATCATTATTTTTTCTGATTATACTAAGTTTAAATTTTGTGTTAAAGAAAATTAAATGAATTTTTTATTATACATATCTTTATTAACAATTTTTTTATTATTGATTAATAATTTTTTTACAAAAAAAAATATTTTAATTAGTGAGACAGGTGATATTCATCAAAAGTTTGCCTCAAAAGAAAAAGTTCCTTTAACTGGAGGACTTTTTTTGTTTTCTAGCTTTCTTTTTTTTATTAACGATCAAGTACTTTCATTTATTTTGTTTTCCTTTTTAATTTTACTTCTGGGAATATTTTCAGATCTTAAACACATCAAATCAGCCTTTAGTAGATTTTTAATCCAAATCTCACTAGTATTATCATTTGTTATTTTTAATGATTTTCAATTAACAAACACCAAGATTCTTTTATTGGATCAACTTCTTTCTAATGAATTATTTAATTATTTCTTTGTTTCTTTCTGTATATTGATTGTGATAAATGGAACAAATTTTTTTGATGGGCTCAATACACTAAATATTGGATATTATTTATTAATTTCATTAATAATATATTATTTAGAAGTAATCCATTTAGTATCTATCAATGAAGTTTTTATCGAGTATATTTTAATTATATTGATAATTACTTTTTTTTTAAATCTATTTAACAAGATCTATTTAGGTGATGCTGGATCATATTTATTAGGGTTTACCTTTTCAATTTTTCTAATCAATATTTATCTTGAAAATCCTCAAATTTCACCCTTTTTCATCATAATATTATTATGGTATCCAAGTTATGAAACATTATTCTCAATAGTACGTAAAAATATAATGAATAAGTCACCAATGAGACCAGACTCAAACCACTTACATCAACAAATATTTTTTATAATTTATAAAAAAAATACTTTAAATAAATATTTTTCAAATTTATTGTCCGCCAATTTAATAAATTTATATAATTTGGTTGTTTTTATTATTTCAGTCAATTTTTTTTCCAACTCTCAAATTCAAGTTCTTTTAATTTTGTTGAACATAAGCCTTTATACGTTTATTTACTTTAAATTATTTATTTTAAGATACAAAAAAATATGAAAAAAAAAATTGCATTGATTTTTGGGGTTACAGGACAAGATGGATCTTACTTATCAGAGCTTTTAATTAAAAAAGGATATTTAGTCCACGGTGTTAAGAGAAGATCATCTTCGTTTAACACTGGTAGAATAGACCACATTTATCAAGATCCATTTGAAAAAAAAAGGAATTTTTTTCTTCATTATGGTGACGTTACAGATGCAATTTCAGTATCTAGTCTAATAAAACAAATTAAACCAAGTGAAATTTATAATTTAGCAGCACAATCACACGTTTCAGTTTCTTTTGAAGTTCCAGAGTACACAGCAAATGCAGATGCTATTGGAGCCTTAAGAATTTTAGAGGCAATAAAATTTCATGGATTTGAAAAGATAACTAAATTTTATCAAGCAGGTACATCTGAGATGTTTGGAAAAGTAAAAGAAACTCCACAAACTGAAAAAACTCCTTTTTATCCAAGAAGTCCTTATGGTGTTGCAAAAGTTTATGCACATTGGATAACTGTAAATTACAGGGAGGCATATAATATTTTTGCGTGTAATGGAATTTTATTTAATCATGAGAGTCCTGTTAGAGGCGAAACATTTGTTACTAGAAAAATAGTTATAGGCTTATGTAAGATTAAACTGAAACAGCAGAAAACTTTATTTTTAGGAAATTTGTATGCAAAAAGAGATTGGGGTCATGCAAGAGATTATGTTGAAGCAATGTGGAAAATGTTACAAAAAAAAACACCGTCGGATTATGTTATTTCAACTGGAAAACAATTCACAGTAAAACAATTTGTAAATTTTGTTTTAAAAGAATTGCACATTAAATACAATTGGAAAGGAAAAGGGATAAATGAAAAATGTTTCGATTATAATGGAAATTGTATAGTAGCGTGTGATAAAGAATATTTTAGGCCTTTAGAAGTAGATACTTTATTAGGAAATTCTAAAAAAGCTAGAAAAGAACTTAATTGGATGCCAAAGACATCAATTAGAACTCTGGTTAAAGAAATGGTTAATTTTGACATGAAAAAATTAATTAATGATAAATAAAAATTCCAAGATATTTGTTGCAGGTCATAATGGATTAGTTGGAAGTGCTATTGTAAGAAAATTGAAGGAAAAGGGTTTTAAAAAGATTCTAACAATTAGTAGATCTAAATTAGATTTAACAAATGAGACAAAAGTTTATAATTTTTTAAGAAAAAAAAAACCAAAGTTCATTTTTATAGCTGCTGCAAAGGTTGGAGGTATATATTCAAATAATAAATTTCGAGCAGAATTTATATATAGTAATTTATCTATTCAAAATAATATTATCCATTCAGCTTTTAGATGTAAAATTCAAGACTTAATATTTTTAGGTTCAAGTTGTGTATATCCTAAATTTTGTAAACAACCAATTAAAGAGGAATATCTTTTAAATGGAAAATTAGAGACAACTAATGAACCTTACGCTATTGCTAAAATTGCAGGTATTAAAATGTGCGAAAGTTATAATAAACAATACAAAACTAATTATAAATGTTTAATGCCCACAAACACATTTGGACCAAATGATAATTATGATAAATTAAGTTCTCATTTTTTTCCCTCTTTAATAAGAAAAATTCATGATTTAAAAAAAAAGAGAATAGGTAACCTAGTAATTTGGGGAGATGGAACTCCTAAAAGAGAATTAATATTTGTAGATGATTTGGCAGATGCTTGTGTTTTCTTCATGAAGAAAAAGATAAAAGAGACGTTAATTAACATAGGAACAGGCAAAGATTTTACAATTAAGAGCTATGCAGATATTTTATTAAAAATAATTAATCCTAATACTAAAACTAGAATTATTTTTGATAAAACTAAACCTAATGGAACACCAAGAAAAGTATTAAATATAAATCTGGCAAAAAAATATGGTTGGGAAGCGAAAACTAATATCCGAGAAGCAATTAAAATTACCTACCAAGATTACCTCAAAAATAATAGTTAAATAAACATTTGTTATTCCTTTACAATTTTAAGTTTCTTGAGTATAAAGCGATGCCGGTGATTATTGCGAAGGTGTCATACCCGATCCCATTCCGAACTCGGAAGTCAAGCCTTTCTGCGCCAATGGTACTTTGTCTTAAGACATGGAAGAGTAGGACGTTGCCGGCATTTTAATTTATGAAAATCAAAAGTTCATTAAAATCTGTTAAAAAAAGAGATCTTAACTCTAAACTAGTTAGAAGAAGAGGTAGGGTTTACATAATTAACAAAACTAATCCAAAATTTAAAGCAAGACAAAAATAATTTTTATGAATAATGAAAATCATAAAAATACTTGGAATAATTTTACAAAGTTTGTGTTGTGGGGAACAGTTGCTGTTATACTAGTTTTAGTTCTAATGGCAATATTCTTATTATAGGATTCCTAGAATGAAAATCGCTTCAGTCTCAGAAAATAAAAAAATTGAAAGAAGAGTCGCAATTACACCTGAGATAGCAAAAAAATATATATCATTAGGATTTGAGGTTATTTTATCTGAAAGTTATGCAGATCATTTAAGTATTAAAGATGATGAATATAAAGAATTAGGTGTAAATATTCAGAAAGACGAAAATGAAATAATAAAAAGTGCTGATTTGATAGTTCAATTAGGATTATTTTCAGATCATAAAAAAGAAATTTTAAAAGAAAATCAAACTTTCATTGGTGTTTTGGATCCTTATAACAATAAAGAAATATTAATTAATCTTTCTAAGAAGAAAATTAATTTTTTTTCTTTAGAATTACTTCCAAGAATTACAAGAGCCCAATCTATGGATATTCTTTCTTCACAGGCTAATCTTGCTGGTTATAAAGCAGTCATTGAGTCATTTGGAAATTTTGAAAAAGCAATACCTATGATGATGACAGCAGCAGGAACGATTCCAGCTGCAAAAGTTTTGGTTGTTGGTGCTGGTGTTGCTGGGTTACAAGCTATAGCAACTGCAAAAAGAATGGGTGCAATTGTTTTTGCAACAGATGTAAGAATGGCTTCAAAAGAGCAAGTAGAGAGTTTAGGAGGAAAGTTTTTAACTGTTGAAGGTGCAGAAAATCTTGAAACTGAGGGTGGTTATGCAAAAGAAGCATCAGATGAATTTAAAAAAAAACAAGAGAACTTATTATCTGAGACATTAAAAAAAATTGATATTGTTATTTGTACAGCTTTAATTCCGGGCAAAAAAGCACCAGTGATAATTAAAGATAATATGATAGGTAATATGCAACCTGGATCAGTAATTTATGACTTAGCAGCGATTCAAGGTGGAAATACTGCTTTTACAGAAGTTGATAAAATTGTAGACAAAAATGGAGTTAAAATTATGGGTGAGAGCAATATTTTAAATAAACTTCCTACTTCTGCGTCTAATTTATACGCAAAAAATGTGTTTAATTTTGTTTCAAATTTGTATGATAAAGAAAACAAAAAAATCAAAATTAATTTAGAAGACGAAATTATTGAAAAAACTTTTATAAAATAAAATTATGGAAATAGATCCTTTTATATTTAGATTAAGTATTTTTATTTTATCCATATTTGTAGGATATTATGTGGTTTGGAGTGTAACGCCTTCACTTCACACTCCCTTAATGTCAGTGACTAATGCAATATCATCAGTAATTATAGTGGGCGCTATAATTGCAGCATTATCTGGTAATGAAGGAGTTATCTTTTCATCCTCAAGCATTTATGGCTTTTTAGCAATTATTTTAGCTGCAATTAATATTTTTGGTGGATTTTTAGTCACTCAAAGAATGCTTGCTATGTATAAAAAAAAGAAAAAAGATAAATAGATAATGTCAGCAAACCTTTCAGCAACTTTATATCTTATATCAGGCGTATTATTTATCCTTGCCCTAAGAGGACTTTCTTCACCAGAAACCTCAAGGCAGGGAAATTTATTTGGAATAATTGGAATGATAATAGCAATTTCGGTTACATTTTTATCTTTAGGTAATTTTACATCTGGATTTATTTATGTACTAATATTTTTAGCAATTGGTGGAAGTATCGGTGCCTTTATTGCTTATAAAATCCCAATGACTGCAATGCCAGAATTAGTTGCTGGATTTCACAGTTTAGTTGGATTAGCTGCAGTATTTGTTGCAATTTCTGCATTTATAAATCCAGAAGCTTTTGATCTTGGAGCTCCAGGTAGTATAAAATTAGCAAGCTTGATTGAAATGGCAATTGGAGCTGCAGTGGGGGCAATCACTTTTTCAGGTTCTGTCATTGCATTTTTAAAACTTCAAGGAATTATGTCAGGTGCACCAATAACTTTCAAAGGGCAGCATGCATTGAATGCATTATTATTGATTTTGATAGTTATTTTAACTTTTTATTTATGCTCAACTCAGTCATCAAATTTATTCTGGATATTAATAGCAGTTTCATTTTTAATTGGTTTTTTAATTATAATTCCAATTGGTGGTGCGGATATGCCAGTTGTAATCTCAATGCTAAACTCATACTCAGGTTGGGCTGCAGCAGGAATTGGTTTTACTTTAGAAAATACTGCTTTAATTATTACAGGAGCTCTAGTGGGTTCATCAGGTGCTATTCTTTCATATATAATGTGTAAGGGAATGAATAGATCTTTTTTTAACGTAATATTAGGTGGTTTTGGCGCAACGGCTGAAACTAAAGGAGATAAGAGTAAGGAACAAAGACCTGTTAAAAGTGGAAATGCAGATGATGCTGCATTTTTAATGAAAAATGCCTCTTCCGTAATCATTGTTCCAGGTTACGGGATGGCTGTGGCTCAAGCACAACATGCATTAAGAGAAATGGTGGATACATTAAAAAAGAATGATATAAAAGTTTCTTACGCGATACATCCTGTTGCTGGAAGAATGCCCGGTCACATGAATGTCTTGCTTGCTGAAGCTAATGTTCCTTATGATGAAGTTTTTGAACTAGAAGAAATTAATAGTGACTTTGCTAATGCAGATGTTGCATTTGTAATTGGTGCTAATGATGTAACAAACCCTGTAGCAAAAACAGATCCCCAAAGTCCAATTTATGGAATGCCTGTATTGGATGTAGAAAAATGTAAATCAGTTTTATTTGTAAAAAGAAGCTTATCTCCTGGATATGCAGGTATTGATAATGATCTTTTTTATAAAGAAAACACTTTAATGTTATTTGCTGATGCAAAAAAAATGACAGAGGACATTACAAAAAATTTATAAAAGAAAATAGCAATGAATACAAAAATTTTCTGCGATATTGCAGACTTTAATTTAATTAAAAAGTTTAATAAAAAAAATATTGTAAAAGGTTTTACAACAAATCCAACTTTAATGAGAAAAGCAGGTGCAAAAGATTATGAAGCTTACTGTAAAAAAATTTTGAAATTCTGTCGTAGGAAGCCTTTATCCTTTGAGGTGTTTGGTGACAATCATAAAAGTATGATAGATCAGGGTTTAAAAATCAGCTCTTGGGCTGACAATATTTATGTCAAAGTTCCAATTGTAAATTCAAAAAATAAATTTACTGGCAAAGCAATCAAAAAGCTGAATGAACAAGGAATTAAGTTGAACATTACAGCGGTTTATTCTGCTAGCCAAACAAAAAAAATTTTAAAAGTGATTAATAAAAAAACCAAAGTTATAATTTCAATCTTTGCTGGGCGCGCAGCTGACACTGGAAAAGATCCTATTCCTGAGTTCAAAGAAAGTATTGAGTTAGCAAAAAAATATCAAAATGTTGAAATTTTATGGGCCAGTGTAAGAGAACCTTACAATTTCTTACAGGCAAAAAAATTAGGCTGTCATATAATCACTGTTCCACCATCAATAATAGAAAAAATAGAAAAATTTGGTAAAACTTTTGATCAGCTTACAAAAGAAACTGTAAAAGCATTTTTATTTGATAGTAAAAAATCAAAATTTAAATTGTAATTGGTTGCGGGGGACGGATTTGAACCGCCGACCTTCAGGTTATGAGCCTGACGAGCTACCAGACTGCTCCACCCCGCGATATTTAAATTCTATTTTTAAGTTTGTTTAGTTTCTTAACTCTTTTAATATTTTCTTGCAAAATTCTTTTCTTTTTTTCAGATGGTTTTTCATAAGTATTTTTTAATTTAATAATCTTAAAAAAGCCATCTCTTTGGAGTTTTCGTTTTAAAACTCTTAAAGCTTGCTCGACGTTGTTATCTTTTACCTCTATTTTAATAATGACCTCCAAAAAAAATGAGTAAATATCATTTTTATATTTTTCTGTCTATTTAAATTATTCATTGTTTTGCAATTTATTAAGCTTTTCTTTTTGCTTTTTTTCTCTTTTAATTCTTCTTTCCGCTTTCTCAATTGCCTCTATTAGATCTTTTTGAGTAAAAAGATTTAAAGCTACAGGATCTTTTGGATTTAAATTATTATAATTCCAATAACTTTTATTTCTTATAGAAGTAACAGAGTTTTTTGTAATTCCCACAAGCCTAGCTATCTGAGAATCTTTCAGAATGTTGTGCTGTTTTATTAACCACAAAGCAGAGTCTGGTTTATCTTGTCTTTTTGATAAAGGAATATATTTTTTTATTTTTTTTTCTGAGTTTGCAATTTCTATGTCAGATCCTTTTATTTCTAACGGTCTACTTTCATCTTTTGAAGACATTTCAATTTCTTCTCTAGAAAGTTGACCTGAAATAATTGGATTATATGCTTTAATTCCTTTTGCGACTTCTCCATCCGCAATACCTTGAACTTCAACTTCGTGTAATTTACAAAAGTCTGCAATTTGTTTAAATGTAAGAGTTGTGTTTTCTACAAGCCAAACAGCAGTTGCCATTGGCATTAACGGCGCGTTTGACATATTATTCTCTATTTAATTTAAAGTTTTGGAATTTTTTATTGAACTTACTAATTCTACCCTTATCCATCAACTTTTGTTTTCCACCAGTCCACGCAGAATGAGATTTTGGGTCTATTTCAAGTTTTAGCGTATCTCCTTGAGCCCCCCACGTTGATTTAGTCTCGAATTGAGTACCATCAGTCATTTCTACTTTAATAGGGTGGTATTTTGGGTGAATGTTTTTTTTCATTGGTGACTTATAACAAACAATTATTTTAAAACAATTAAAAGTTAAGTATTTTTTCTTGAAATTTACTCATAATATCTACATTAGCAGCAATAACTTTAATATTATTTATCTTTTTTAAATCTATTTCATTAATCAATCCTCCTGCCTCTTGTATTAATATTAACCCTGCAGCTATATCCCATAAATTTAAATTATTTTGAAAAAAACCATCATATCTACCGCAAGCTACATAAGCTAAATCTAGCGCAGCACAACCTGTTTTTCTTATCGGTAATTGAAATTGGTAGTCAATACTTCCACTAGTTACAAATAAACATTCATTTATTTTGTTTTTTTTTGAAACTCTAATTCTATGGTTGTTAAAAAATGCTCCATTATTTTTTTCAGCAAAAAACATTTCATCCTTAATTGGATCAAAAATAACACCAGATACAATTTCATTATTTGATTGAAGTGCAATCGAAATCGCAAAATGAGGTATTCCATGCAAAAAGTTAACCGTACCATCTATTGGATCAATTACCCAATTATTATTCTGATCTTTATTCTTAATTTTTCCATTTTCTTCAGTAATAAATGAGTAACCAGGTCTTGCTTTTTTTAATTCATCGATGATAATTTTTTCAACTTTTAAATCTGAATTTGTAACGAAATCTCTTGGACCTTTTTTTGAAACTTGTAATTTTTCTAATTCACCAAAATCTCTAACCAAAATTTTTGATGCTTTTTCACAAGCTTTAATCATTACATTTAAGTTTGCAGATATAGATTTCATGATTAAACTTTTTTTACATAAGCTAGATTTCTTGTATCTATTAAAATTTTATCACCTGACTCAATAAATGGAGGTACTTGTATATTAAGTCCATTATCTAAGGTCGCAGGTTTATAGGAAGAAGAGGCTGTTTGACCTTTAAGTGCTGCATCTGTTGTTTCTATCTTACATGTCACTTGATTAGGCAAATCAACTGAAATAGGTATTTCATTATTAAAACTTATGTTGACTTCTAGGTTTTCAGTTAAAAGTTTTCCTTTTTCTCCAATAACATCTCGTTTGATTTCAATTTGATCAAATGATTTGGGATTCATAAAAAAATAACTATTTTCATCAGTATAAAGGAAGTTAAATTTTTCTTCTTCGACAGCTGCTTTTTCAACAGTCTCACTTGATCTAAATCTTTCATTAAGTTTTGTATTTTTATTCAAACTTTTCATTTCAACTTGAGCAAAAGCTCCACCCTTACCAGGTTTAACATGCTGAGTCTTAAGAACTTGCCATAAGTCATTTTTATATTCTAACAACATTCCAACTCTAATTTCACTAGCGTTTATTTTCATTTTAATTTTTTAATTGCCTCTATGGGTTTTAATTTTTTATTATTCCAAATGTAACCTGAAATAGCTAAAAAGTTTGCCTTATTCAATAAAAGTTTTTTATAATTATCTGAATTAATACCTCCAATAGCTACTATAGGAGTTTTTATAATCTTCCTAACTTTTTTTAACAAATTTATAGATGCTTTATACTTTATCTTCTTTGTTTTTGAGTAATTAAAGGCACCTAAAGCTATATAGTCGGCTTTATTCTTTGTACTTATTTTAGCTAGTTTTATTGAATTATGACAGGTTATTCCAATTATTTTTTTATTCCCAATTATTTTTCTAGCTTCAAAAATATTCATGTCTTTTTGACCTAAGTGACAGCCATCAGCATTTAATTTTTTTGCAAGATAAACATCATCATTAATCAAGAATTTAATATTAAATTTTTTACATATTTTTTTAATTTTTTTTCCTATTACAAATTTTTTTTTGTAGCTTACCTTTTTGAGCCTAAGTTGAAAAAAATTAACTTTTTTTTGTTTGAAAATTTGAGTTAAATCATTGAAGAATGACTTTTTTATTTTTAAAGGTGAAATAAGATAAACAAATTTTTTTTGACTAATTTTCAAGATCTTTAGACCATTTTCCTTGAGCGGCTAGTGTATTCATTTTAGCTCGGTGGTTAAAAACCTTTTGCGTGCCTACTAAATTATTTGTATCTTTTGACCAAAATTTTAAGGCGCTTTGCTGAAGGGCTCTTCCATAAGAATAACTCATTATGAAATTAGTATTATTATGTTTATTTATTAAATCTAGGTTTTTTGTTGCTTCAATTTCTGATTGACCTCCAGATAAAAAAGCGATTCCTGGTATTTCTGAGGGCACAGAATTTTTCAAGCAGTCTAATGTAAGTTTCGCTACTTCATCATTTGAGAGTTTTTCTTTTGATTTATTCCCAGCTAAAATCATGTTAGGTTTTAGAATTATTCCTTTTAAATCGAT
Organism: uncultured Pelagibacteraceae bacterium; assembly: GCA_902629695.1. GTDB lineage: Bacteria > Pseudomonadota > Alphaproteobacteria > Pelagibacterales > Pelagibacteraceae > Pelagibacter. The sequence goes on from CACORY010000001.1 coordinate 223,403, forward strand.
TTGATGTAATATTAGTTCTTCAAAACATTTTTTTATTACCTCTGATGTTTTTTCATAACAATCTTTTGCAGTATGATCACCATCCATTAATACCTCTGGTTCAACTATTGGAACCATATTACACTCTTGCACTAGCGCAGAATATCTCGCTAATGCATGAGCATTTGCTTGTATTGAGAGTTTGCTAGGATAATCTTTAGTTATACTATAAACCCCTCTCCACTTTGTAAATCTTGCGCCAAGTTTATAATATTCTTTCAACCTTTCTCTTAACCCATCCAAACCTTCAGTAATTTTTTCCTCAGGTGAACCAGCTAAAACTTTAGCACCTGTATCAACTTTAATGCCTGGAATAGAGCCTACGTTTGAAATTAGTTCTGGAATCTTATTTTTTTTTGAAGTATTCTGTTTAATAGTTTCATCATACAGAATTACTCCTCCAATACACTCAGTCATACTTGATGCACTAAATAGTGTTTCTCTAAATAATAATCTATTTTCTGGGGTCGATGGAACATTTACACTTTCTAATCTTTTGGTCATTGTTCCGGTACTCTCATCAGCAGCTAGAATTCCTTTTCCATTTTCTAGAATTTTAAGAGCTATATTATTTAATTCAGACATTTTAGTTTAAACCTTTTATACCAGGAAGTTCTTTTCCTTCAAGATACTCTAAAAATGCTCCACCAGCAGTTGAAACAAAATTAAATTCTTGAGCTACATTCATTTGGTTAATTAAAGCTACGGTATCTCCACCACCTATAACAGAGTAGATAGAGCTATCTTTATTTTTTTTTACAATTTGTTTTGCAATCTCATGACTGCCTCTTGCAAAATTTGGGTTTTCAAAATAGCCAGCTGGGCCATTCCATAGAACAGTCGTACTATTTTCAATTATATTTTTAATTTTTTCAATTGTCTTCGGTCCGATATCTAAAATCATATCATCATTTTCAATGTCACTTAATTCCTTTACCTTTGATTTATCATCAATATTTTTTCCAACCAAAACATCTATGGGAAAAGAAACTTGACAAGAGTGATTTTTTGAAGTTTCAAAAATTTCTTTAACTGTCGTTTCACAATCACGCTCTTTAATTGATTTACCAATATTATTTCCTTTATAACTGATAATATTATTCGCCATTCCTCCCACGATAATAATGTTATCAAATTTTGGAATTAAATTTTTTATTAATCCAATTTTTGTTGAAATTTTTGATCCTCCAATAATACAAGTTATTGGTTTTTTAATTTCTGTTGTTACTTTTTTTAATGCATCAATTTCTGTTTCTAATTGTAAGCCAGCGAACGATGGAAGAAATTCTGTAATTTTACTTATTGATGCATGAGATCTATGAGAGCAAGAAAAAGCATCATTTACATATAAATCAGCAAGACTAGCCAAATGTTTGGCAAAAGAAGCGTCATTTTTTTCTTCTTCTTTATAAAATCTTATATTTTCTAAAAATACTATTTGATTATCTGTATTTTTGAACAAATCTTCTTTTTTTAACGTATAAATATCATTATCAAGAAGCTTAATTTTTTTTTTTATTTTTTTTTCTAAATTTTCACAGATAGGTTTTAAAGAATAAGTTTTATTAACCTTACCCTTTGGTCTTCCAACATGAGAAATTATTATAATATTTGATTTTTTCTTAATTAAAAAATCAAGAATAGGAACAATCTTGTTAATTCTAGTTTCATCACTAATTAGACCATCTTTAAAAGGAACATTTAAATCAAGTCTTAATAAAACTTTTTTTTGATTTAAATTTTCTTGGTCTTTAATATTATTCATTAAGAAATCTTGTGTAGATGCTCCACAATATCACACATTCTATTAGAAAAACCCCACTCATTATCATACCAAGCTGATATTTTACCCATGTTTTTTCCAACAACATTGGTTAAACTTGAATCAATAATTGATGAAGCAGGATTGTGATTAAAGTCTATAGAAACAAGCTTTTCATTAGTAATTTCAAGCACCTTTGTTTTTTTGCTAAAGTTTCGGAAAGCTGAATTAATCTTTTCAATGCTCAAATCTTTTTTTGTGCAAAAGACAAGTTCGACTAAAGAAACATTTGGAGTAGGCACCCTCATGGCTACACCTTCTAATTTTCCTTTTAAAGAAGGAATTATTTCACCAATTGCTTTTGATGCGCCAGTCGAAGTTGGTACAATAGATTGACTTGCAGAACGAGCTCTTCTTGGATCTTTATGTGAATTGTCTAAAATTCTTTGATCACTCGTAAAAGCATGAATTGTTGTCATAAAACCTTTTTCGATTTCAAAATTTTGATGTAAAACATAGGCAACAGGTGCAAGACAATTTGTGGTGCAAGATGCTGCAGAAATTATTTTATCATTTTTTTTTAACTCTGACTCATTCACTCCGAACACGATAGTTTTATCTGCATTTTTGCATGGAGCTGATACAATAACTTTTTTCGCACCATTATTCAGATGCGGTTCTAATTTATCTTTAGAGTTGAATTTTCCAGTGCACTCAAAAACATAATCCACGCCATATTTTTTCCAATTAATGTTTTTCAAATCTGTTTCCTGACTAAACGTAATTTTATTTTTGTTTATAATTAAATGTTTGTCATCGTAACCTAAATCTGTGTTGAATTTCCCATGAATTGAATCATATTTAAGTAGAGTAGAACAAGCTTCAGAATTTGTTCTATTATTTATATGTTTAATCTCTATATTTTTATTATTACTTTCTATAATAGAACGAACGATCATTCTTCCAATTCTGCCCATTCCATTTATTCCAACTCTTATCTTCATAATTTTTTTTTTATTTTTTGAATTATACTTTCCGTATCTAATCCAAAATGATTATAAATTTCTTTATATGGCGCACTTTTCCCAAAGTCGTTAATTCCAAAGTTCAATCCTTTTTTTCCAGTGTATTTTTTCCAATAATGTATTTCAGAGGCCTCAATGGAAATCACAAGTTCAGTTTCATTTAAAATCTTATTTTTGTAATCTACACTTTGTTGATCAAATAATTCCTGACAAGGCATTGATATTACTTTTGAATAAATACTCTCTGTGGCTAATTTATGACAAATATCACTTGCTAAACTTGTTTCAGATCCTGATGCAATAATTGTTAATTTTATATCATCTTTGGATCTTAAAATTTCATATGCACCAAATGATGATTTATTTTCAGAAGAATCTTTTACTCTTATAGGAGTAATCGCTTGTCTCGTTAAAGCAATTACACTTGGAGTGTTTTCACTTTCAAGAGCTTTTTGCCAACACTCAAATGTCTCAATAAAATCAGCCGGTCTAAAAACGTTTAAATTTGGAATTGATCTTAAACTAGTTAACTGTTCAATTGGTTGATGAGTAGGACCATCCTCTCCTAAGCCAATTGAATCATGAGTAAAAACGTAAATAACTTTTTGTTTCATCATCGCAGCTAACCTGATTGATGGTTTACAATAATCACTGAAGATTAAAAATGTTCCACCATATGGTATTAATCCACTATGAAGTGAAATACCATTCATTATTCCACACATTGCATGTTCTCGAACTCCATAATGAATATAATTTCCCGAAAAATCATTTGGTTTTATAATTTTATGGTTTTTAGTTTTGGTGTTATTTGAACCAGCTAAGTCTGCCGATCCACCAATTAAGCTTGGAAGTATTGAAACAATTTCTAAAAATTTTTCAGAACATTTTCTTGTTGCTAGGGGTTCTAAGGTTTTTAGATAATTGGATTTCGCTTTTTTAATTAACCCAAAAATTGTATCTCTAGAAACATTATATCCTGGTGGAAAATTTTTTTTAAATTTATTTGATATTGACCATCCTAGCCAGCCTAATTTCTTAATTCGATTGATATAATTTTTTTCATGCTTATCTGCTTTTTTTGATGCTTTTGCACCAATTAATTTCCATTCTTTATTCAACTTTTTTGGAATTTCAAAAGGTTTGTAATTCCAATTTAGTTTTTTTCTTACTAATTTTATTTCCTCGTCACCTAATGGACTTCCATGTGATGAGGCTTTACCACTTTTATTTGGAGAACCATAGCCGATTGTTGTTTTGCATGAAATTGCTATAGGTTTTTTTGATTTTTGAGCTTTCTTTAAAGCCTTTGATATTTCTTTATAGTTATGGCCGTTTATTTTTAAATAATCCCATCCATAACTTTTGAATCTTTTTTCATGGTCATCTGAAACTGCCAAACTGGTTGGACCATCTATTGAAATAGAATTGTTATCAAAAAGTAAAATGAGATTTTTTAATTTGAGATGTCCTGCAAGACTTAATGCTTCATGACTAATTCCTTCCATTAAACACCCATCACCAGCTAAGACATAGGTTTTATGATCAATTATTTTTTTTCCGACTTGTTTTTTTAAAATTTCTTCTGAAATTGCAAAACCAACAGCATTTGATATCCCTTGACCCAAAGGTCCAGTAGTTGTTTCTATTCCAGTACCTGGATGATACTCCGGATGACCCGCGCAAATAGAGTCGAGTTGTCTAAAATTCTTTATATCGTTTAAAGAAATACTTTTGTAGCCTGTTAAGTGTAACAAAGAATAAAGCAGCATAGAACCATGTCCTGCAGAAAGAACAAACCTATCTCTATTTATCCAGCTTGGATTATTTGGATTAAAATTCAAAAAATCTTTAAATAGAACTGTTACAACATCTGCCATACCCATGGGCATACCAGGATGCCCAGAATTAGCTTTTTGAACTGCATCAATAGATAAAAATCTTATACAATTAGCCAATTCTTTATATTGTTTGCTCAAAAAATTATCCTGTCTAGACTAAGAAGATTCAATTTAATAATATGTTTATATATATATGAATTCTGTAATCGAAAAAGAAAAAAAATTAAATTTGGCCTTAACAAAATTAAAAAATTTAAACCTAAAAAATCCAGATATAAAAAAAAATATTGAAGATTTAGATATTCAAAAAAATCAATTAGAAATTGAAAAACAAGAATTAGAGGAAAAATATAAAAGTTTAGAACATGATTATAATGATTTAAGTAAAAAATTGCATGATTTTCAAAATAAAGAAAAAATAGAGCAAAAGAAACAAATTGAATTTTCTGAAAAAATTGATGAATTGAACCAAGAAACAGATACTCTGTTAAATGAAATAGATAAATGGCAAACGTAAGTATAAAGTTTAATGGTAAAGAATTTTTATTGTCTTGTGAAGATGGACAAGAAGAACATTTAGAAGAGCTACTAATTCAAATAAACCAAAAGTTTAATAATCTTAAAAATGATCTTGGAAATTTAGGTGAAAATAAACTTTTATTGATAACTGCTGTAAAAGTGATGGATGAATATTATGAAACCAAAAAAAAGGTTGACCAAAAAAAGGATGAATTGAAGGAGCTTTCAAATAAATTTAAAGAATTAAAATCTTTGATTTATGAATACAAGGATAGAAAAGAAAATGAAATTAGCGAGTTAAATCAAAATCATAAAAAACTAAAAGATGAAATTGAAATTAATCAAAAAAATTACGAAAAAATTATTGATGAAGCTACAGAGGAAATTACAAGTTTTGTTGAAAAAGCAAACTTAGAAAAACTGTCCTAGAAAACCATTGTGAAAAAATCAGAAATTAGAAAACAAATACTAAAAATTAGAAAAAGTAAAACTCGTAATAAATTTAAGTTTAATTTTAACAATTTAATCAATTTACTCAAAAAAGAAAAAATAACAGGAAAAACTGTTGGAGGATATTATCCTTATAATTATGAGGTAGATGCAATTAAAATTTTAGAAGATTTCGAGAAAAAAGATTATTCAATTTCATTACCCAAGATAAAAAAGAAATTTCAAATGAATTTTTTTAAATGGTCAACAAAAGATCCTTTAACTATTAATAAATTTGGAATCCCTGAGCCAATATCCGATAAAATTATATACCCAAGCATTTTACTTGTACCTTTAGTAGCTTTTGATAAGCATTTAAATAGGATTGGTTATGGTGGTGGGTTTTATGACCGGTATATTAAAAAGTTAAAAAAAAGTAAAAAAATTTTTACTATTGGGCTAGCTTATCCTTTTCAAAAAGTAAAAAAAATACCAATTGATAAATACGACATAAGATTGGATTTTATATTAACTAACTAGGCGATTTAATGAGAATACTATTTTTAGGTGATGTTGTTGGAAATACTGGTTGTAAAAAAATAAAAGATAATCTTTTAGAGCAAATTAATCTTAACAAAATTGATTTTGTAATTGTAAATGGAGAAAATGCTGCTGATGAGGGGGTAGGACTAACTAAAGAAATTTGTGAAAATTTTTTCAAATCTGGAGTAAATGTTATCACGACTGGTAATCACGTTTGGGATAAAAAGGACATAATGAAATTCATTGATAATGAAAATAGGTTACTTCGTCCAAATAATCTGTTTGAACCAGCACCTGGTAAAGGATTTCAAGTTTATAATACTACAAAAAATATAAGAATAGGAGTTCTTAATCTAATGGGAAATGTTTTCATGAAAAAATGTGACGATGTTTTTGAGGTATCAAAAAAGTTTATTGAAAAATATAAATTAAAATATGATTATGATTTATTGGTAGTTGATTTTCATGGAGAAATTACAAGTGAAAAAAATGCATTAGGACATTTTTTTGATGGAAAAGCAACTCTTGTAGTTGGAACACATACACATATACCGACTAATGATGCTAGAATTTTGAAAAATGGGACAGCCTATCAAACAGATGCAGGAATGTGTGGAGATTATGACTCAGTAATAGGAATGGATAAAGAAAATTCGCTTAAAAGATTCAGAAAAATAGACTCAGTAAAAAATTTTCCAGCAAAAGGAGATGCTACTTTAAGTGGTGTTATAGTAGATTGTAATATAGAAACAGGATTAGCAAAAAAAATAAGAAGTTATATTTTTGGAGGTCAATTAAAGAATTATTGATTAAGTTATGGCAGGTCACTCTCATTGGGCTGGAATTAAACATAAAAAAGGAAAGGCTGATAAGCTTAGGTCAAAAATCTTTTCAAAGCTTTCTAAAGAAATTACGGTTGCAGCCAAGTTAGGAGACAAAGACCCTTCAATGAATCCCAGACTTAGATCAGCAATACAAGCTGCCAGATCAGCAAATATGCCAAAAGATAATATTGAAAGAGCTATTAACAAATCCTCAATAAATTCTGAGTTAAATTTTGAGAATTTAAGATACGAGGGATTTGGACCTGAAAAAGTGGCAGTGATTGTTGAAGCTTTAACAGATAATAAAAATAGAACTGCATCAAAAATAAGAACAATTTTTCAAAAAGCTGGAGGCAGTCTTGGCACACAAGGCTCTGCTTCTCATAATTTTATTCAATTAGGAGTTATAAAGATTGATAAAAAAGAGGCATCAGATGAACGTGTTTTTGAATTAGCAATCGAAGCTGGAGCAAATGAATGTATTTCAAGTGATAATTTACATGAAATTCATTGCCCTGTAGGCGAAATATATAATGTTAAAAAAGAACTAGAGAAAGAGATTAATAATTTCATATCTACAGAAATTGAATGGGTTCCATTAAATAATGTAAAAATTTCAAGAGAGAAAAATGAGGATTTGATTAACTTTTTTGAGACATTAGAAGATGATGATGATGTACAAAATATTTATTCAAATGCCAAACTCTCTAATTAATATATGTTAATAATTGGAATAGACCCCGGGATATCTGGATCAATTTGTTTTTTTAATGATGGTAAAATTTTAGATGTGATTGAAATGCCCACAATGAATGATGGAAAAAAAAATAAGAAACAAGTAAATGGATCACAAATTTTCAATGAAATTTCAAAAAGGATTAATTTATTAGAAAAAAAACAAATAAAAGTTGTCATCGAACAAGTTTCTGCAATGCCAGGTCAAGGCGTGACCAGTATGTTTAATTTTGGACAATCTTTCGGAATTTTAAAAGGAATATGCTCTTCTATGCAGCTTCCAATGTATTTTGTAAGACCTGCAAAATGGAAAAAATATTATAATCTCATAAACACACAAAAAGATGCTAGCAGAACAAGAGCCATTGAAATATTTCCTTATTTTTCCTCACAATTATCAAAAAAAAAGGACTCAAACAAAGCAGATGCTATTTTGATAGCAAACTTTTACTACGAAACTTACAAAATAGAGGAATAAATCAATTTAGTGAAGACAAAATCATGACACATTTAAGTGTGAGAAGTCATCATGGAAGCAGATATTTCAACACAAGCAGTAGGTCTTGCATCAAGTGCAGATTTTTCACTAATGAACTTATTTGTACGTGCTGATATTGTTGTAAAATCAGTAATAATTTTATTAATCGCTTGTTCTATTTATTCTTGGGCTGTCATTATAGAAAAATTTAGATTATTTAAAAAAATTAATATTTCTACTGAGGAGTTTGAAACAAAGTTTTGGAATTCAAAATCAGCAGAGACATTTTATAATAATCTCCCAGCCAATTTAGATGATCCAATGGCTCTTATTTTTAAAGATGCAATGCAAAATTTACTTAAAAGAAGATCAAAAACTGATTTAAACAATCGTATGACTACAATGCTAGAAACAGGAATCGAAAAACAAATGTCAAAAATAAGTAAAGGATTTACTTTTTTAGCAACAGTTGGATCCACTGCACCATTTATAGGTTTATTTGGAACGGTTTGGGGTATAATGAATTCATTTCAATCTATAGCAATTTCAAGAAATACAAGTTTAGCAATTGTAGCACCTGGTATTGCAGAGGCATTATTTGCAACAGCACTTGGTTTATTAGCAGCTATTCCTGCAGTAGTTGCTTATAACAAATTTAATAATGACTCAGCTAAATACTCTCAAAAGTTAGAAAATTTTTCAAAAAGATTTTTAACAATTATCTAAGATGGCTTTCAAATTTAATCGTTCCTCTAAAGAACCTATGAGTGAAATAAATGTAACTCCATTTGTAGATGTAATGTTGGTTTTGTTAATTATATTTATGGTCACTGCCCCTTTATTAACTGTTGGAGTTCAAGTTGATTTACCAGAGAGTTCAGCAGACTCATTACCTGAGGAAGCTGAGCCTTTAACTTTATCGATTAATTCAAAGGGAGAAATTTTTATACAAGAATCAAAAGTAGAATATGAAAAAATAATTGCGAAGATTTTAGCAGTATCAAAAAATAGAACAGATACAAGAATTTATGTAAGAGGAGACAAAACAATAAATTATGGAAGAGTTTTAGAAATCATGGGTTTATTATCGGGATCAGGATTTACAAAAGTTGCATTGATTTCAGAGCCTTATAAGGAAAGGTAAATTAAGGTGAATAGAAGTATAATAATTTCTTCTGTTTTACACTTAATTTTTATTTTGATTACAGCTATGAGTCTTCCTTTTTTAGCAAAAAAACCAATTGATCTTCCACCAATTGTATCTGTAGAGCTAATACAAATAACTGATAAAACAAATATTCCTTTTGCACCAAAGGCAAAAAAAACTATAGAGAAAATTAAAAAAGAGGAGAAAAAGTTAGTTTCTGAGCAAGCTCCACCAAAAAAGGTCAAGAAAATAAAACCAGACTCTGTGCCAATGCCAGATGATAAAGTAAAAAAAGTAGAAAAAATTAAAGAGGATAAACAAAATCCTGAAAAAATTGATAATGAGGTAAAACAAGTTTCTGAATTTGAGAAAGATGAACTTTTTGATCCAAATAATATTGCTGCTTTAATTGATAAATCTAAAGAGGAAAGTGCAGAAACTACAAAAAAAACAAATAAGATAACCCAAGATCAACAGAAAAATATTGAAAATGTTGGTTTGTCATTAAGTGAGGAGGATGCTCTTAAGGCTCAAATATTTGGTTGCTGGAGTATTCCTTTAGGATTACCATATAATGAAAACTTACTAGTAAGAATTAAACTAGAGTTAAATCCTGATGGAACAGTGTTACAGTCAGAAATATTAGATCATGCTCGTATGAATAAACCTGGTCAAGGATTTTATAAAGTTCTGGCTGAAAGTGCTTTAAGAGCTATAAAATTATGTCAACCTCTCAGAGTACCTACTACTGGATATGAGAGGTGGAAAGAGTTACAATTAAATTTTGATGCAAGGGAGATGTTAGAAGGATGAAAAATATAATGATCAGAAGATTTTTTGTATTTGTTTTTTTTATTTACTCATTTAATGCGAAAGCGTTAATTGAAGTTGATATAACCCGAGGAAATTTAAATCCACTACCAATTGCAGTATCACCTATGTCAATTGATGAAGAATCTAGAAAAAATTTCGAAAAAATTCTCAAAAAGAAAAATATTGGCTCTGAGATTTCCAAAATCGTTGAAAAGAACTTAAAAACTTCAGGTTTGTTTAATCCACTAAACAAGGATGCTTTTTTACAAGCACCAGATATTGCTAATTTAAAACCCAGATTTGAAGATTGGAATTTAATAAAAGCTCAAGCGCTTATAACCGGAAAGGTTAATTTGATTAATGAAAAATTAAGACTTGAATTTAGATTATGGGATGTTCTTGCTGGAAAAGAAATGATGGCATTAGCTTTTACGACAGTACCAAATAATTGGAGACGTGTAGGTCATATAATTACTGATAAAGTGTATGAGAGATTAACTGGTGAAAAAGGTTATTTTGATACTAGAATAATTTATGTTGCAGAAGAAGGCCCAAAAACACGAAGAATTAAGAAGTTAGCTATAATGGATCAAGATGGAGCTAATAATAAATTTTTGACATTAGGAAATGAACTTGTTTTAACTCCAAGATTTAATCCAACAAGTCAAATGGTGACTTATCTTTCTTATTTTAGGAATCTTCCAAGAGTTTATTTATTAGATATAGAAACTGGTATGCAAGAAGTTGTTGGAGATTTTCCAGGCATGACTTTTGCTCCTAGATTTTCACCTGATGGAAAAAAAATAATTATGAGTTTTGCAAAAGACGGAAACTCAGATATTTACACAATGGACTTAGAGAATAGAATTGTCGAAAAAATAACTAATCACCCCTCGATAGATACTTCACCCTCTTACTCACCTGATGGCAAGTATATTTCTTTTAATTCAGATAGAAGTGGTTATCAGCAAATTTATACCATGGAGAGTAATGGCAAAAATGTAAAAAGAATTTCTTTTGGCAAAGGTTTGTATGGAACACCAGTTTGGTCACCGAGAGGAGACCTGATTGCTTTTACCAAACTCCATAAAGGAAAATTTTATATTGGTGTAATGCGAACTGACGGTAGTGGAGAGCGATTATTAACAGAAAATTTTTACCAAGAGGCACCATCATGGTCTCCAAATGGAAGAGTTTTAATTTTCTATAGAGAAACGAAAACTGACGATAAAGGCGAAGGTTTTTCTGCAAAATTATGGTCTATTGATTTGACGGGGTATAATGAGAGGCAAGTTGTTACTCCAACTGATGCTTCAGACCCATCATGGTCATCTTTATTAAGTAATTAAACACTATTAACTTGATTTTTAGACTTGAAACATCTATCTAGTTGTGAAAAAGTCAAGAATAAGAAATATTGATCAAGGAGCAATAATGAAATTAAACAAAATTTTTAAAAACGCTTTTTTAATAACAATTGCATGTTTGGTGCTCTCTGCTTGTGCAACTCAAAAAAAAGCAGGACAAATGCAAGGAGACGTTTACACAGGTAAAGACACTGTAGAGTATTTAGCATCAGGAGTTCCTGATAGAGTATTCTTTGCAACTAATGAGTCAGTTTTAACAACTGCTTCTAGAGAGACTTTGAGAAAACAAGCTGCATGGTTAAGAAAAAATTCTAAAGTTACGGTAGTACTTGAGGGTCACGCAGATGAAAGAGGTACTAGAGAATATAACTTAGCACTAGGTGAAAGAAGAGCTAATGCTGCAAAAGATTACTTAATGACATATGGAATTTCTTCAGACAGGATTTCGGTTTTAAGTTATGGTAAAGAAAGACCTGTTGACTCTGGATCAAATCCGCTAGCTTGGTCAAAAAATAGAAGATCAGTTACTGTAAAAGCAAATTAATTAATTATTTTAAAAGACCCTTAATCATTTAGATTCAAGGGTCTTTTTTTTGCCATTATTTTAAACATAACTTGTTACATGAAGTACCTGTGCAAAAATAAAATTATTAAATTTTTTTTAATATTAAATTTTTTCATTGTAAGTTTCTCATATGCGGACAATCACGATATTAATGATACCCTTAAACAAATTAAAAAAGATATTCAGACTTTAGAAAAAGCTGTTTATTCAGCATCTAATGAAACAAGTAATTTAAACAATTTATCCTCTAATAATTTAAACAACAATTCAGAAGATGTTTTAACAAGACACCTCTTAAAATTATCAGAAATTGAAAACCAGTTTCAACAACTTACAAATAAATTTGAGGAAATTAATTTTAAATTGGATAAGCTTTCAAATAGATTGTCAAAAGTTCAATCAGACAACCAGTTAAGATTTCAAGATATTGAAACACAATTATTTTCTGAAGAGGATAGAAAGAAATTGACAAAAAATTTTACTAAAGAAAAAAAAGAAACTTTACCTGGATCATCTCAACCACAAGATTTGGGTGCAACATCTTACAAAGATACTGTATCGAATGAAACATCTCAAGAAACAAGATCTATTGACACAACTGCTGCAATAGTTACGGAAGCTTTTCAGTCTGAGGAAAAAATTCTTCCACAGGATACTCCTGACAAGCAATATGAATTTGCTACAAGCTTTCTTAAAGTTGGAGATTATTCAACAGCCGAGAGAGCTTTCAGAGAATTTGTAATTTCTAATCCAGAACATAATCTAGCTGGTAATGCTCAATATTGGTACGCAGAAACTTTTAGAATTAGACAACTTTATACAGATGCAGCATCAGCTTACTTAGAGGGCTATCAAAAATATCCAAAAGGAGAAAAAGCTCCTATCAACTTATTGAAGCTAGGAGTTTCAATGGTACAAATTGGAGAAAAAGATCAGGGTTGTAAAATGATTAACGGAGTTGAAAAACAATATCCGAAAGCAAATCAATCTGTGATTCAAAAAGCTAAATATGAGTCTCAAAAATTTGAGTGTAAAAAACAAAATTCCTAAAATTTTAATAGAAAAATTAGATAATAAAAAAGTAAATTTATTATATAAGAAATTTGAAAAATCTTTTAAACTGGATGAAAACTTTATAGTTGCTGTTTCTGGAGGATCTGACAGTTTAGCGCTAGCTTATTTATCAAAGATTTACGCAACTATTAATAATCTAAGATCTGAATATTTTATCATAGATCACAGGATAAGATCTGAATCCACTAGTGAAGCAAAATTGGTAAAAAATTTATTAAAAAAATTCCATATCAAAGCTGAAATTTTAACATGGTTAGGAAAAAAACCTATGAATAATATTCAATCTGTTGCTAGAAATAAAAGATATGAACTGTTATTCAAAAAATGTAAAAAAAATAAAATAAAGAATATTTTGATTGGGCATCATCAAGATGATCTTTTTGAAAATTTTTTTATTAGATTCTTAAGGGGAAGCGGTCTAAGAGGCTTAGTTTCTTTAGATAAGAAAACTAAAATTTCCGGAATAAATTTGTATAGACCTCTATTAAATTTTAAAAAAAACGATCTAATTTTTCTTTCAAAATATATCTTTAATTTTTACGTAGATGATCCCTCAAATAGAGATGAAAAATATCAAAGAATTAAAGTAAGAAAATTAATAAAAGGACTAAATGGAAAAGGTCTTGATAAAAGTAAACTTTATAAGAGTATTATAAATTTAAAAGATTCAGACGAAACAATCAAATTTTATGTAAGACAAAATCTTATTAACAATACTCACTATTCCTTAAAAAAGAATAAATTAATTCTTAATCAAGAGTTTTTTTCTCAACCACATGAAGTTGTATTTAGAGCATTATCAGACTCTATAAAGTTAGTTGGTAAAAAATATTATTTATCAAGAGGAAAAAAAATTGATAAAATTATCACTCAAATTCAAAATGACGCATTTTTTAAAGGCACTTTAGGGGGTTGTATTATTGAAAAAGTTAATCAAACTCTAATAATTACTAAAGAAACCTAAATTTTTGGTGTTTACGCAAAATTGCCACTTGTTTAATCTATAATAATTCTTATTTTAAAGGGTATGAATTTTAAAAACATAGCGATGTGGGCAATAATAGTGTTTCTTACTATTGGTCTTTATAATATGTTTAAAAATCCACAAACAAACATTAGGAATGGTAATCAAGTTATTTTTTCAGATTTTTTAACTTCTGTAGAAAATGGTGAAGTTTTAAAAGTGGAAATCCAGGGAAACAATATAAAGGGTGTTTATTCTAATGGAAATAGTTTTAGAACGTATTCTCCTAATGATCCAAATTTAATTGAAAAGCTATCTGATAAAGGGGTGAGCATATCTGCAGCGCCTCTTGAAGAAAAAATGCCTTCACTATTTGGAGTTCTTTTATCATGGTTTCCAATGCTTTTATTAATTGCAGTTTGGATCTTCTTTATGAGACAAATGCAAGGAGGTAAAGGTGGCGCTATGGGCTTTGGACGTTCCAAAGCAAAAATGATGAATGAGTTAAAAGGAAAAGTAACTTTTAACGATGTAGCTGGTGTAGAAGAAGCTAAAGAAGAAGTAGAAGAAATTGTAGAGTTTCTAAAAGATCCAAAAAAATTTAGTAGATTAGGTGGAAAAATTCCAAGAGGTGCCTTGTTAGTAGGTCCTCCAGGAACAGGTAAAACTTTACTTGCTAGAGCAATAGCAGGTGAAGCAGGTGTCCCTTTTTTCACAATATCAGGATCTGATTTTGTTGAAATGTTTGTAGGAGTTGGAGCTTCAAGAGTAAGAGATATGTTTGAGCAAGGAAAAAAAAATTCCCCTTGTATAATTTTTATTGATGAAATTGATGCTGTGGGAAGAAGCAGGGGTGCAGGTTTAGGTGGAGGTAATGATGAAAGAGAACAAACCCTTAATCAGTTACTGGTAGAGATGGATGGATTCGATACTAATGAAGGAGTAATTATAATTGCCGCTACAAACAGACCAGATGTTCTTGATCCAGCGTTATTAAGACCAGGAAGATTTGACAGACAAGTCGTAGTATCAAATCCTGACATAATCGGAAGAGAAAAAATTTTAAAAGTACATGTAAAAAAAATTAAAATGGCACCTGATGTTAATTTAAGAACTGTTGCTAGAGGTACTCCTGGTTTTTCGGGTGCAGATCTTGCAAATTTAGTTAATGAAGCAGCTTTACTTGCGGCTCGAAAAAATAGAAGGATTGTAACTCTTAATGAGTTTGAAGAGGCTAAAGACAAAGTTATGATGGGTGCTGAAAGAAGATCAATGGTAATGACAGAAGAGGAAAAAACCTTAACAGCATATCATGAAGCAGGCCATGCAATATGTACACTTAATGAAAGCGCGGCTTACCCAATTCATAAAGCAACAATTGTTCCGAGAGGTAGAGCATTAGGAATGGTAATGCAATTACCAGAAAGAGATGAGCTATCACAGACTAGAGAGCAATTGCATGCACAAATAGCAATTGCGATGGGTGGTAGAGTAGCTGAAGAAATAATTTTTGGACATGATAAAGTAACTACCGGTGCTGCAAGTGATATAGAACAAGTTACAAAAAGAGCTAGAGCGATGGTAATGAGAGCAGGTTTGAGCAAAGAGTTAGGACCAGTTGCTTATGGTGAAAATGAAGAGGAGGTATTTTTAGGAAGGTCGGTTGCAAGACAACAAAATATGTCTGAAGAAACTGCTAGAAAGGTCGACTCAGAAATTAGAAAAATTGTAGATAAAGGATATGAACGTGCAAGACAGGTGCTAACTGAAAAAATTGATGATTTACATAAATTAGCAAAAGCTCTACTAACATATGAGACTTTATCTGGAGAAGAGATTGAAAATCTTATTAATAAAAATATATATCCTGCTGATAAACAAGATCTAAAATTTGAGGACGATAAAGGCTCAGCACTAAGTGCTATGGGGCTAAAACCAAAAATTGTACATTAATTTTTAATGATAAAATATTACACTAAAGCGTGTAATTTTTATTTTGGTCTGATTTCAAAAAAAAAAGTTAAAAGTAAATTTTCATTACCTTTGCATGGAAATAACCTTATATCTTTTGATACAATTGAAATTTTATCAAGAAAAAAGATTAAAAGAATTAATATCAAGGATATTAATCGGCTTGAAAACAAAATTAAAAAAAAAGTCTTATTAGATATAAAAAAAATAACAAAAAAAAAATCTTTTAAAGGTCTTAAACTTTCAAAATTTCCTATTCTTATGGGAGTTTTAAATTTAACACCAAATAGTTTTTCTGATGGGGGAAAGTATAATAAAAAAGGTTTAGGTATCTTGCATGCTAAAAGACTTATTAAGGATGGATGTGGTATTCTAGACATTGGAGGGGAAGCTACTAATCCTGGATCTAAAGAAGTTGATGTAGACATTGAATGGAAAAGAATTCTTCCAACTTTATCAAAGATTAAAAAACTTAATAAATTTATTTCTTTGGATACAAGAAAAAGTATAATAATGAAAAAAGGGATCAAAGAAAAAATAAATTTGATAAATGATATATCAGGTCTTGATCATAATCCTGATACAATTAAGATTTTAAAAGAAACTAAAATTCCTTTTGTGATACATCATATTCAAGGTAACCCCCAAACAATGCAAGAAAAGCCAAAGTATAAAGATGTTGTATTAGATATTTATGACTTTTTTGAAAAAAAAATTAATTATATAAGATCACAAGGTATTAAGCACAATAATATTATCTTAGATCCCGGTATTGGTTTTGGTAAAAACTTGAAACATAATATTACTTTAATAAGAAATATTTCTATTTTCCACTCTCTTGGTTTTCCTGTAATGATAGGAACTTCAAGAAAAAGATTTATTAAAGGTATTTCTAAAAATAATGATAGTAAAGAAAGATTAGGAGGAACCATATCTTCATGTTTATTTGCAATTACACAAGGAGTTCAGATTTTAAGAGTTCATGACGTTAATGAAGTTAATCAAAGTATTAAAGTTTTTAATTCGCTAAAATTTTAAAATGTCAAAAAAATATTTTGGTACAGATGGTATAAGAGGCAGGGTAAATAGAAATAAGATTAATGGAGAAATGTTTTTTAAATTTGGTTTAGCGGCAGGCACATATTTTAAAAATCAAAAAAAATTAAAACAAACAGCAATAATTGCTAAAGACACAAGGTTATCAGGATATACACTTGAACCTGCACTTGTATCTGGATTAGCTTCAGCAGGAATGCATGTTTATACACTGGGTCCATTACCAACTAATGGACTTGCAATGTTGACAAAAAAAAAGAGAGCTAATATGGGTATTATGATAACAGCCTCACATAATCCATTTTATGATAATGGTTTAAAACTATTTGGACCAGATGGACTTAAACTTTCAGATAGAATTGAAAAAAAAATCGAAAAATTAATTGATTCGAAAATTGTTAAAAACCTGTCTGAACCTAAAAAATTGGGAAGAGTAAAAAGGTTAGAAGATGCTAATGATATATATATTAAAATTTTAACGGAGAATTTTCCTAAAAATTTTAGTCTTAAAGGAATGAGAATTGCAATTGATTGCGCAAATGGAGCTGGATATAAATCGGGCCCAAAGCTTTTAAAAAAATTAGGAGCTAAAGTTTACGAACACGGAACATCTCCAAATGGATTGAATATAAATTATAATTGTGGTTCAACTTTTCCTAAAAAAATTCAATCTTTAGTAAAAAAGTATAGAACGCATTTAGGTATCTCTTTAGATGGAGATGCTGATAGAATAATTTTATCTGATGAAAAAGGAAATATTATAAATGGAGACCAAATTATTGCTATGCTCGCAAGCAGGTGGAAGAAAAAAAAAATTTTAAAAGGTGGAGTTATTGGGACTTTAATGTCAAATTATGGACTACAGAAATATTTTAAAGATCAAAAAATAAGATTTATTAGAGCGCAAGTTGGAGACAGATACGTCAAAGAAAAAATGAAAAAATATAATTTTAATTTAGGTGGTGAGCAGTCAGGACATATTATTCTTGGTAAATTTGCTACAACTGGGGACGGCTTATTAGTTGCTTTAGAAGTTTTGTTTTCAATGAGAAAAGGAAAAAAGGCTAGTGAATTGTTTAATACATTTGAAGTAACGCCTCAAATACTAGAGAATATAAAAGTAAAGGATAAATCAATTATCGATTCAAAAAAATGCAAAAAGGCAATTAAAAAATCTGAGAAATTGATTCAAAAGCAGGGCAGGATGCTAGTAAGAAAATCAGGCACTGAGCCAAAGATAAGAATTATGGGAGAGTCTAACAATATTGTATTATTAAAAAGATGCATAGATATTGTTAAAAGATCGATAAATTAAATTGAGAATTAAATCTAAAATATTAGTTATTGCAGGCTCAGACTCTTCAGGAGGAGCAGGTATTCAAGCTGATATAAAAACCATCACAAGTCTTGGATCTTATGCAATGACTGCTATTACGGCAGTCACTGTTCAAAATACCAAAGGAGTAAAATCAGTTTTCCCAATACCTGTAGATGAAATAAAAGATCAAATTCTTTATTCAGCTAAAGATATTAAACCAAATGCAATTAAAATTGGCATGTTACACTCAGCATCAGTCATAAAAAAAGTCTTATTCTCATTAAAAAAGTTAAAAATTAATAAAGTTGTGTTAGATCCTGTGATGGTTGCAAAAGGAGGTTCTAGATTAATTGATGCAAATGCAATTAAAGTTTTAAAAAAAAATCTTTTAAATCATGTTAGCTTGATAACACCAAATATACCTGAAGCTGAAGTTTTAACAGGTATAAAAATAGAAAATAAAAAAGATATGATAATTGCAGGCAAAAAAATAATAAAGCTTGGAGTTAAAAATGTTTTAATTAAAGGCGGACACTTAAAAACTAGAGAAGTTATAGATATTTACTTAAATAATTCAGGTTTAAAAGTTTTTACTAGTCCTAGATACAAAACTAGAAATACTCATGGTACAGGATGTACATTATCTAGTGCAATTACGACTTTTTTTTCGTGTGGAAAAAGTATTAAGAAAGCTTGTGAGCTAGGAATTAAATATGTTAATTTAGCTATATTAAGTAATCCAAATTATGGAAAAGGACATGGTCCCATAAATCATTTAAATTCGTTAAAATTAAAAAAAAAATTTGATTAATGAAAAATATAGTAGTTGTTGGATCTCAATGGGGAGATGAAGGAAAGGGAAAAATAGTAGATTGGCTTTCTGAACAAGCAGATGTTGTTATTAGGTTTCAAGGTGGTCATAACGCTGGACACACTTTGGTAATAGATGGAGTAACTTATAAACTTCGACTACTTCCGTCTGGAATAGTAAGAAAAAATAAAATTTCAATAATCGGTAATGGAGTAGTTGTTGATCCTTGGGCTTTATTAGAAGAAATACAGGAAATTAAATTGAAGGGTGTTAATGTAGACTCAAACAATTTAATAATATCAGAATCTGCTAATTTGATACTTCCATTTCACAAGGAAATGGATGAAATTAGAGAAGATGCAGCAGGTAAAGGAAAAATAGGAACAACTCGACGTGGGATTGGACCTGCTTATGAAGATAAAGTTGGCAGAAGATCTATTAGAGTTATGGATTTAAGATCAGAGAAGAATCTTGATCAAAGATTGGAAGTAGTTTTAATGCATCATAATGCGATTCGAAAAGGTTTAGGAAAAAAAATTTTTGAAAAAGAAAAGTTAAAAAAAGATTTATTAAAAATTGCTCCTAAAATTTTAAAATTTTCTCAACCAGTTTGGTTTAAGATTGATGAATTTAAAAGAAAAAAAAAGAAAATATTATTTGAAGGAGCACAAGGAATTTTATTAGATGTTGATCATGGAACATATCCATTCGTGACCTCATCCAACACAGTTGCAGCTAACGCGGCAACCGGAACTGGTTGTGGACCAAATTCTATTAATTATGTGCTTGGTATTACAAAAGCATATACGACTAGAGTAGGTGAAGGACCTTTTCCAACAGAATTAAAAGATGATATTGGGGAGTTATTAGGGAATCGAGGAAAAGAGTTTGGCACTGTTACAAGTCGTAAAAGAAGATGTGGGTGGTTTGATGGAGTTTTGGTTAGACAAACTATTAAAGTTTCAGGTATTGATGGTATTGCTCTTACTAAACTAGACGTTTTAGATGAACTCGATGAAATTAAGATGTGTATTCAATACGAATTAGATGGAAAAAAAATTGATTATTTGCCTGCCTCAGTAGAGGATCAGTTAAAAATTAAGCCAATATATAAATCTTTTCCTGGATGGAAACATTCAACAAGTGGAGTTAAAAATATGAAGGATCTTCCTGAAAATGCTAAAAATTATATTTATGCGGTAGAGGATTTTATTGGTACAAAAATATCAAGTATTTCCACAAGTCCTGAAAGAGATGATACAATTCTTATTGAAAATCCTTTTGAAATTTAATTTGCAGGCAATAAATTTTTGGATTTAGCTAAGAGCAGCATTTGTTTTTGAAGTTTTTCAAAAGCTTTATTTTCAATTTGTCTTACTCTTTCTCTACTAATTTTATATTTTTTACTTAAATTATCAAGAGTGGATGGATTATCATTTAATTTTCTTGAATATAATATTTCTCGCTCTCTCTCATTAAGAACTTTTACTGAGTCTTTTAATAAATCTTTTCTTTGCTCCATTTCTTCTTGGTGAGCAAGTTTTAAATCATGATCCAAGTCTTTATCTATCAACCAATCCTGCCATTCATCACCATCCTCACCTACTTGGGCATTTAAAGAAAATTCTTTTCCAGACAATCTTCTGTTCATTGAAACAACTTCATCTTTACTTACATCAAGTTTATTTGCTATTTCATCTACATGTTCATTTCTTAAATCTCCTTCGGATTGTGGAGCTATTTGATTCTTTAATTTTTTAAGATTAAAAAATAATTTTTTTTGTGCAGTTGTTGTACCTATTTTAACTAAACTCCAAGATCTTAATATATATTCTTGTATAGATGCTTTTATCCACCACATAGCGTAAGTTGCTAATCTAAAACCTTTTTCTGGTTCAAATTTTTTAACAGCCTGCATTAGACCAATATTACCTTCTGAAATCATTTCATTTACAGGCAAACCATAGCCTTTATAACCCATTGCAATTTTTGCAACTAATCTTAAATGACTTGTAACTAATTTTTCAGCTGCTTTAATATTTCCAGTGGTTTTCCAATTCTTTGCAAGCATATACTCCTCTTCAGCATCTAACATTGGGAATTTTTTTATTTGATCTAAGTAAGCTGATAGCCCGCCCTCATTACTTAAAATTGGCAAATTACTGTTTATAGTCATACTCACAAAAGGTTATCTAATAAATTTAAAATATATTTCAATATCTTATTTCTTAGTATTTCTTAGCATTTTTAAGAGTATTTCAAGTTCTTGTGGCAAAATTGAGTTAAAAATCATTTTTTTATTTTTTGTTGGATGAAAGAAACCTAATGTTTTAGCATGTAGAAATTGTCTATTTAAATTTGTGAGATTTTTTTCCAGAGTGGGGTCAATATTTTTAATCTTTTTAAATCTTTTTTTGTATTTATCATCTCCGACAATACTATTTCCTAAGTAATTCATATGAACTCTTATTTGGTGAGTTCTACCAGTTTCTAATTTACATTCTAACAAACTTAAAGTTGGAGTATTTTTATTTTCAAAAATTTCAATTGTTTTATAATTTGTAATTGCTTTTTTTCCTTTAGTTCTACTAACCTCCATCAACTGTCTATTTTTTGAGCTTCTAGATATAAACGTTTCTATTTTACCTTTTGATGGTCTTATTTTTCCCCAGATTAAAAGTTCATAAATTCTAATTATAGAATGTTTGTTAAATTGTCTTGAAAGATTTTCATGAGCTTGATTATTTTTTGCAACAACTATTAAACCAGATGTATTTTTATCAATTCTATGAACTATCCCTGGTCTTAGTTCATCACCAATATTTGATAAAGAATTTTTATCATGGTTCATTAATGCATTAACAATGGTCTTGTCGAAATTTCCTGCACCTGGATGAATCACAATACCTGAAGGTTTATTTAAAACAATCAAATCGTGGTCTTCATAAATAATATCTAGTTTGTATTTATAAGGTTTAAGAGATGCCTTCTTTGGTTCTGGTATTACTAGATTTAAAATATCACCATTCAACATTTTTTTAGATGGATCTGATAAAATCTTATTATTTACTTTAAGTTTCTTATCTAAAATTAATTTTTTTATTCTTGTCCTGCTTAAATTCTTTTCTTTTTTACGAATAAAAACATCAACACGTAGGTTTTTTTCATCATCTTTGACGATCAAATTTATTTTTTTTTCCATAAAATGTTATATTAATATTAAATGCGTCTGTAGCTCAACTGGATAGAGCGCCTGACTTCGGATCAGGAGGTTCTGGGTTCGACTCCTAGCAGGCGCACCATTTATTCTCCCATATTTATTAAAGTTCCTTTTACACGTGCTTTTAGAAAAGAGCGGTAAAAAAGTCCAATACCAATAATTAAGTAAATTATATTAAGTAAATACGCATATTTTAAATTATCGTAATTTACAAAATTATTTATTAAAATATTTCTCGCTTCATCAAAAATATAAACCAAAGGTAAAGCTTTAGCTATAAGTTGGAAGAAACTGGGTAAAATTTCAATTGGATAATAAATGCATCCAAGAGGTGCTAGTAAAAAAAGCGATGACCATGCAATGTTTTCAAAAGATGGACCAAACCTAATTAATCCTGCGCATACAAATAATCCAAGTGTAATTCCAAAAATATATAAACTTAAAAACAATAATAATAAAGGTAGACCTAATTTTAAAATAGATACTCCAAATAATGGTGACGTTAATATTATAGCAGGAACAAGTCCAATCAAAGTTCTAACTAAAGCAGTGAAAATTAGAGATACTATAATCTCTCTTAGTCTCAGTGGTGCTATGAATAAATTAGTAAAATTTCTGCTCCAAATCTCCTCTAAAAAAAGCATATTAAAACTAATACTTGATCTAAAAAGAATGTCATAAAGTATTGCACATGTTAGAATGATACCAACTGTATTATTATAATAGTCACTATAGATAGAAAAAAACTTTGAAATGAACCCCCATAGAATTATCTGAATTGTTGGCCAGTAAATTAGATCTAAAATTCTAGGCAAAGATCCTTTAATGAGATAAAAATGTCTTAAAAAAAGACCATACATTTTATTTATATTCATATTTAATTTCTATTAAGTTTCAAAAATACTTCTTCCATGTTTTCACGACCATGTTTTTTAATTAGTTCTTTTGGAGATCCATAATCAATTATTGATCCATTATTCATCATTAAAACTGATGAGCATAATCTCTCTACTTCTGACATATTATGTGATGCCAGAACTATAGAAGCCTTTTTTTCTTTTTGATATTCCTCTAAGAAACTTCTTACATAATCTCCCGTCTCAGGGTCGAGTGATGCAGTTGGTTCATCTAATAAAAGAACTTTAGGATCATTTATTATAGATTTTGCTAAACTTACTCTATTTTTTTGGCCTGAAGATAATTCACCAGTTATTTTATTAAGCATTTCACTTAATTTAAGTTTATCACTTAAATAATCTATTTTTTCACTCAGTTTCTTAACATCATAAAGTTTACCATAAACAATTAAATTTTGTTGTACAGTCAACTTTTTTGGAAGTTCAATATAAGGTGATATAAAATTCAATTTATCTAAAAGTTCCACTCTTTTTTTCTCTACCTCTATTCCATTAATTAAAATTTTTCCTTTAGACGGTTTTAATAAACCAAGTATCATTCCAATAGTTGTAGTTTTTCCACATCCATTTGGACCAAGAATACCAATTATTTCATTTTGATTTACTTTAAAAGAAATATTGTTCACAGCTTTTTTATCCTTATATGTTTTTTCCAAATTGATTATCTCTAAGGGATATGTCATTAATATTTCGATGCTCTTTTTAATCTATCATTGATTGTTTTACCTAAGCCAATATCTGGTATTTTAGCTACAGCGATTGAACTAAATTTTTTTTTTTTTATTTTTCTAAGAGTTGAATATAAATTTTTTGCTGCTTCTTGTAAATTTCCTTTTTTTGACAAAAAAAAATAATTTTTTTTCAATTTTTTTGTTTTTTTAATCAAAAGAAAAGCCTCATTATCTTTTATTTTTTTTACATTAAGTCTAATAGGTAAACCAGGAGAATAATGTAATTTTAATTGGCCCGGTGAGGAAATCCTTGTAGGATTTAAATTTACTTTAATTTTTTTTTTTAATATTTTTTTAATATTTGAAATATTTAATCCTCCTAATCTTAAGATTTTTGGTTTTTTTCTAAGGTCAATAATTGTTGACTCAAGACCAATATTAGATTTTCCCCCATCTAAAACAAATTTTATTTTTTTACCAAAATCCTCTTTTACTTCAGCTGACGACACGGCACTAACTTTCGAGGATATGTTTGCACTTGGAGCAGCTAAAGGATAATCTAAATTTTGAAGTAGTTTTCTAATTACTGGATGTTTAGGAAATCTCACAGCTATAGAATTTTTATTATTAGTCACTAATTTAGAGATATTAGATTTTTTTTTTAAGTTTAATACAAATGTAATCGGACCAGGACTAAATTTTCTGTAAAGCTTGAAAAAATTTTTATTTAACTCACAATCTTTTATTAAAGTTTTTAAATCGTAATAATGTACTATTAAAGGATTGTATCTTGGTCTTTTTTTTAGTTGAAATATTTTCTTGCATGCAATATCAGAATATGCATTTCCAGCTATCCCATAAACAGTCTCTGTAGGAATAGCTACACATTCTCTTTTATTGAGTAATTTTTGAGCTTTTTTAATATTTGCAAGATTAATTTTCATGTATTATCTCAGAGTAATATATGAAAGATAAAAATTTACCAAACAATTATAATGAAATGTCTTTGGAAGACTTGACTAGGGAAGCTAATATTATGATTGAAGAATTAGAAAAACAAAAAGACCTTGAAAATTCAATAGAAAATTATCAAAACTTGTTAAAACTTAATTCTATTATTGAGAAGAAGTTTCAAAAAAATGTTAAAGAAATAAGCGAAAAAACCAAAGAAAGAATATCTAAAATTTTATTAAAAAAAAATGCAATCAAAATTAAATAAAATCGCAAAAGATACAAATTTTTTTCTGAAAGCTTTTATTAAAAATCAAAAAAAATCAAATTTAATTGTTCCAATGAGCTATGGACTTTTTTCAGGAGGAAAAAAAATAAGATCAAAAATTTTAATTGATATCGGCTCGTTATTTGGAATAGGCTATAAGCAATTAATTACTATTGGGGCTGCAGTTGAGTGCATACATGCTTATTCATTGATACATGATGATTTACCTTGTATGGATAACGACAAAATGAGAAGAGGAAAACCTTCCACTCATATTAAATTTGGTGAATCTACAGCGGTTCTTGCTGGTAATTCACTTTTGACAATGGCTTTTGAAATTTTGAGCTACCCTGGCCTTAATCTAAATGAAAAAATTAAGAATAATTTGATAAATAAAATTTCTAGATGTGCAGGTCATTTAGGCATAGCAGGAGGACAATATTTAGATTTAAATTATGAACATAAAAAAATTTCAAAAAAAAAAATCATAGACATGGAAATAAAAAAAACTGGTAAACTTTTTAGTTTTTGTTGTGCTGTTCCACTAATTTTAAAAAAGAGAAATAGAAGTGAGGTTCAAAAATTTGAAAATATAGGAGCAGATATTGGATTACTTTTTCAAGTTGCAGATGATATAATTGATTATAAAGGCAATTCATTTGTTGCTGGAAAAAAAACTGGAAAAGATAAAAAAAAAGGTAAAGCAACTTTAATTAGTTTATTAGGATATGAAAATACTATTAAATATGCTAAAAATTTAATTTTGAAAATAAATAACAAAGTAAGAAAATATGGTCCAAATTCTAAAAATCTTTTAGAAACTTTGAATTATATTTTAAATAGAAATAAATGAAGAAAGACTACGAATATTTAAATCAGATTAACTTTCCCTACGACTTAAAAAAAATACCTGAGTCAAAACTTCAAAATGTTGCTGATGAAGTAAGAAAAGAATTAATTGAAGCTGTATCAGTTACTGGAGGTCATTTAGGTGCAAGTTTAGGAGTTGTCGAATTAACAGTTGCATTACATTATATTTTTGATACTCCAAAAGATAAATTGATATGGGATGTTGGTCATCAATGTTATCCACATAAGATTTTGACCGGAAGAAAAGATAGAATTAGAACTTTAAGACAAGGTTCTGGTCTTTCTGGATTTACAAAAAGATTAGAAAGTGAATATGACCCGTTTGGTGCAGCACATAGTTCAACGTCAATTTCATCTGCACTTGGTATTGCTGAAGCAAATAAACTTTCAAATAAATCAGATAATGTAGTTGCTGTTATAGGAGATGGAGCAATAAGTGCAGGAATGGCATATGAAGCAATGAATAATGCAGGAGCATCTAAAACAAAAATGATAGTAATTTTAAATGACAATGATATGTCAATTGCAAGACCCGTTGGAGCAATGGGCACTTATTTAGCTAAAATTTTTTCTGGCAAAATTTACTTTAGTTTAAGAGAAACTATTAAACTTATTACTTCAGCTTTCTCAAAGAGATTTAGTGCAAAAGCTGGAAAGGCTGAAGATATTCTAAGATCTGCTGTTACCGGAGGTACATTATTTAGTTCTTTAGGATTTTATTATATTGGTCCTATTGATGGTCACGATTTAAATTCTTTGCTTCCAATTTTGAAAAATGCAAAAGACACAAAACATGATGGTCCGATATTAATTCATATTAAAACAAAAAAGGGTAAGGGTTATTCCTATGCTGAGGAAGCAAAAGATAATTATCATGGAGTTTCCAAGTTTAATGTTAAGACTGGTGAACAATTAAAAAGTAAGGTTTCTATACCTTCATATACAAAAGTATTTGCCAATACACTTATCCAACATGCTAAAAAAGATAGTAAAATTGTTGCAATTACTGCGGCAATGCCTGATGGTACAGGAATAGACTTATTTAAAAAAGAATTTCCAGACAGAGCATTTGATGTTGGGATAGCAGAACAACACGCTGTTACATTTGCTGCAGGTCTTGCAACAGAAAATTACAAACCTTACGCTGCTATTTATTCTACATTCTTACAAAGAGCTTATGATCAAGTTGTACATGATGTAGCCATTCAAAGTTTACCAGTGAGATTTGCTATAGACAGAGCAGGTTTAGTTGGGGCCGATGGCCCTACACATGCAGGAAGTTTTGATACAACATTTTTGACCACATTGCCAAATTTTATTGTAATGGCTGCAAGTGATGAGGCAGAACTTGTTCGAATGATTAACACATCAACAGATATCAATGATAAGCCATGCGCTTTTAGATATCCGAGGGGCACAGGCGTTGGAGTAAATTTACCAGATATCACAGATAAAATTAAAGTTGGTAAATCAAAAGTCATAAGAGAAGGAAAAAAATTAGCACTTTTAAGTTTTGGTGCTAGATTAAATGAAACTTTGAAGGCTTCAGAAAATTTAAAAAAAAAAGGTGTAGATATAACAGTCATAGATGCTAGATTTGCAAAACCATTAGATGAAAATTTAATTTGGCAACTAGCTACAACTCACGAAGCGATCATGACAATTGAGGAGGGTTCTATAGGTGGTTTTGGCTCACATGTTGTTGATTTTTTATCAAAAAAAGGTCTTCTAGACACTAATCTTAAATTTAGATCAATGACACTCCCAGATTTATTTATTGATCAAGATACACCTGATAATATGTACAAAATTGCAAATCTTGATGCTAACTCTATTGAAAATAATGTTTTAGACCTTTTAAATTCTAATATAATTTTACAGAAACAAAAATAAGAATTACCCGCATTGTGCTTTGTTCATTAGATAATGATCTAATAAAACACATGAAAGCATTGCCTCACCAACAGGAACAGCTCTTATTCCAACGCAGGGATCATGTCTACCTTTAACTGATATAGTTGTATTTTTTCCAAATTTATCGATTGTTTTTTTAGTTTTTAAAATTGAAGATGTTGGTTTTACCGCAAAAGATACCTTTATTTCCTGTCCAGAAGAAATACCACCAAGAATTCCGCCAGCATTATTTGTTTTAAATTTTAATTTTTTATTTTTATTGAAAAGTTCATCTGAGTTTTCCTCTCCAGATAATTGAGCAGAATTCATTCCAGATCCAATGTTAACCCCTTTTACAGCGTTAATACTCATCATTGCAGATGCTATGTCAGCATCTAATTTTGAGTATATAGGCGCACCTAAGCCAGCGGGGACTCCATTAGCCCTTACCTCAATTATTGCACCACAAGATGAGCCTGCTTTTCTTATAGTTAACAAATACTTTTCCCATAAATTTACCATAGATTTATCAGGACAAAAAAAAGGATTTTTATAAATTATTTTATCATTCCATTTTGATGTGTCACAACCAAGAATACCTAATTGTGTTACAGCACCTGTAATTTTAAATTTTTTTCCTAATTTGCTTTGTAAGACTTTTTTTGCTATAGCTCCAGCTGCAACTCTAGCAGCAGTTTCTCTAGCTGAAGATCTTCCTCCACCTCTGTAATCTCTAATTCCATATTTTTTAAAATAAGTAAAATCAGCATGACCCGGTCTAAATTTATTTTTAATATCTGTATAATCTTTAGAGCGCATATCCTCATTATAGATTATTAATGAAATTGGTGTCCCAGTAGTTTTACCCTCAAAAACTCCTGAGAGTATTTCAACCTTATCACTCTCTTTTCTTTGGGTAGTAAACTTAGACTGTCCTGGTTTCCTTTTATCTAATTCTTTTTGAATATCTTGTTCTTTCAATTGAATTAAAGGGGGGCAACCATCAACTATACAACCAATAGCAGGCCCATGAGATTCTCCCCATGTTGTGAAACAAAAAACCTTTCCAAAAGTATTAAATGACATTATCTATATTGTATAGATTATTTTGTTAAAATTATGAATGAAAAAAACTCTTTAGGGCTTAATAAATGCTTTTTGGATGAAGACAATCCTTTCAAGTTATTTGAAAATTGGTTTGATGAAGCCAAAAAGAAAGAAATTAACGATCCAAATGCTCTAGCCTTAGGTACTGTCGGCAGAGAAGGTATTCCCTCGGTTAGAATGGTTCTTCTCAAGGGTTTTGATAAAAATGGATTTGTTTTTTATACAAATTTAAATAGTCAAAAAGGAAATGAAATTAAAGAAAACCCAAATGCCTCTATGTGTTTTCATTGGAAAAGTTTACTAAGACAAATTAGAATTGTTGGAACTTTAAAACAAGTAGATGATAAAACTGCAGATGATTATTATAATTCTAGAGCGTACGAAAGTAGAATTGGTGCATGGGCATCTAAACAAAGTAGTATTTTAGAGAATAGAAAACAACTTTTAAAAGCATTAGATGATTTTAGAAATAAATATAAAGATAAAGAAAATGTACCTAGACCTAAACATTGGTCCGGCTGGAATTTAAAACCATCTAGCATTGAATTTTGGTTAGATGGAGATAATAGAATTCACGAGAGATTAAAATATATTTTAGATAAAAATAATAAATGGACTAAAGTTATTTTAAGTCCTTAAAAATTTCTAGACAGACTAAAAGATGTCAAGTTTTCTAATATAATTTTTTCTTCACTCTCTTTAAATATTGATAAAGAATTTGAAGCAAGATTTATATAATGTTGAGCTTTCTGATAACAATCTCTTATAACATCATATTTTTTTATAAGTGATAAAATGGAGTCTAGATCTTTTTCATCTCTAATTTCTTTTGAAAAAATTTTTTCTAGATTTTTTTTCTCCTCAACATTTGCCTTTTGAAATAATATAATAATAGGGAGGGTTATTTTTCCTTCATAAAAATCAGTTCCTATTTTTTTACCAAACAATTTTAATTCTGAATTATAGTCTAAAGTATCGTCTGCAATTTGAAATGTTAAACCTAAATTTCGTCCATAAAATTCTAAAGCTTCTTTTTCTTTAGTTTTTACATTTGATAATATGGCACCTACCTTTGTTGAGGCTGCAAATAATTCAGCAGTTTTTGCAGAAATAATTTTTAAATAGGTTTCCTCAAGCATATCAACTTCGCCCTTATGTTGTAGTTGTAATATTTCTCCCTGTGCAATTTTTGATGAAGTGGAGGACAAAAGCTTTAAAACTTCATTATTTCCATCCTCAACCATCATTTCAAAACATCTACTGAGTAAATAATCTCCAGCTAAAACTGAAGGGTGGTTCCCCCAAATTTTGTTTAAAGTTTTTTTTCCTCTTCTTACTGAACCATCATCAATTACGTCATCGTGCATTAAAGTTGCTGCATGAATTAATTCAACGCACGCTGCTAAATTAACATCACGTGTTCCCTTGGAGTATTCACACAATTTAGCAGAACCTAAAGTCAACAAAGCTCTTAATTTTTTTCCACCAGTATTTAGATGATAATCAGTCATTTCTTGAACTAGCTCAACATCACTATTTAGCTTTGATTTGATTTTTTCTTCAACTAACATTAATTTTTCCTCAACAGAATTTTTTAGTTGAAAATAAGAATTATTTATTTGATCTTTTAATTGTATTACTCTTCCCATTAATTCAGCAAATTAGTATAATAAGTTTCTTTTTATACTTATCAATTGACGCACCTAAATCTTCAATTATAAGGTGTCTTTATATTCAACAAAAAATTCTATAAAGATTAAAAATGCTCTCTTTTTTTAAAAAGAAAAAAACAATACCACATATAAAATTAAGTGGAGTAATTGGAAATACCGGTAAATTTAAACAAGGCATAGACTTTTCAGGCCAAGAGGAGATTATTACTAAAGCATTTTCAGTTAAAAAAGCTCCATGTGTTGCTATTACTATCAATTCACCTGGTGGTTCCCCAGTCCAATCACATTTGATTTATAGTTTTATTAGACGTGAAGCAAAAAAGAATAACAAAAAAGTAATAGTCTTTGCTGAAGATGTAGCTGCATCAGGTGGTTATCTAATTGCTTGTGCTGGAGATGAAATATATGCAAATTCCAGTTCGATTATAGGATCTATAGGTGTTATTTATTCTTCATTTGGTTTCACTGAGTTAATAAAAAAGATAGGGGTCGAAAGAAGAGTACATACAGCTGGAAAAAATAAAAGCACACTTGATCCTTTTCTTGAGGAGAAAAAAGAGGATATTCAAAGATTGAAAAATATTCAATTAGACTTACACAAAGATTTTATTGATGTTGTGGAAAAAAGTAGGGGTCTTAAATTAAAAAAAACAGAAGTAGAATTATTTTCAGGGGAATTTTGGTCAGGAAGAAAAGCTAAAGATCTAGGTTTGATTGATGAAATAGGGGATGCAAATTTAGTGTTAAGAGAAAAATTTGGAGATGATGTAATAATTAAAAAATTTGAAAAATCTAAAAGTTGGTTAAGTAAAAAATTATCTTCTTCTAATAATCATATAGATCAGCTTTCAAATGTATTGGAAGAAAAATCTATTTGGCAAAGATATGGTCTCTAAAAAGAGTAAAATAAAACCAAAGTTTCAAACTTTTCAAGATACAATTATAAATTTACAAAAATATTGGAGTAAACATGGATGTATAATTTTACAACCATATGATATGGAAGTTGGTGCTGGAACCTTTCATCCTGCTACAACATTAAGGTCACTTGGCCCAAAGCCATGGAAAGCTGCTTACGTTCAGCCTTCACGAAGGCCAACAGATGGAAGATATGGAGACAACCCAAACAGGCTTCAACATTATTATCAGTTTCAAGTTATAATTAAGCCTTCTCCATCAAATATAAAAAAACTTTATCTCAATAGTTTGTCTGTGATCGGTATTAATCATAAAAATCATGATATTAGATTTGTCGAGGATGATTGGGAAAGTCCAACGTTAGGTGCTGCAGGATTAGGCTGGGAAGTTTGGTGTGATGGTATGGAGATAACTCAATTTACATATTTTCAACAGATGGCTGGATTTGAGTGTAAGCCTGTTTCTGTTGAATTAACATATGGTTTAGAAAGAATTTGCATGTTTACTCAACAGAAACAAAATGTTTACGATTTAGTTTGGAATAATGAAAATGTAAAATACCGAGAAGTTTTTCATCAATCTGAAAAAGAATTTTCGGCTTATAATTTTGAGCATGCAAATACAACAAACCTTTTTAAAATGTTTGATATGTTTGAAAGTGAGGCCAAAGTTTTAGCTGAAAAAAAAATATCATTGCCAGCATATGATCAGTGCTTAAAAGCGAGTCATGTTTTTAATATACTTGACTCACGGGGTGTAATTAGTGTTGCTCAAAGAGCAGAATATATAGGTCGGATAAGAGAGATAACCAAGTCAGCTGCTACTGTTTGGATAGATAGTCAATTATAAAATGGCAGAATTTTTTTTAGAGTTATTTAGTGAGGAAATTCCTGCAAAACTTCAAAAGAATTTGCGTGAAAAAATGTTAAAAGAATTTCAAAATTTTTTTTCATCAAAATCAATAAATTCAAAAAAAAATTTTTCTTTATCAACACCAAACAGAATGATTATAGTATTTGAGGGTTTAGACAAACAAATAAGAATTTCTTCAGAGGAGACAAGAGGCCCCAAAACTAATGCTCCGGAACAAGCGTTAGAGGGTTTTTTAAGATCAAAAAGGATAGAAGAGAAAGATTTGTACAAAAGAAATACTGAAAAAGGTGAGTTTTATTTTTTTAAATCAAAAGCAAAGACACTTAATACACAAGAATTACTGATTGAATTTATCCCAAAGCTTTTAGAAAATTATCAATGGAAAAAATCAATGAGATGGGGCGAGTTTGATCTTATCTGGGGGAGACCTTTAAAATCAATTTTATCAGTTTTTGATAATAAGACGATTAATTTTAAGTTTCATCATATTGCGTCGTCAAACTCAACATTTATAGATAAAGATTTTGAAGATAAAAAAAAGATCTTTAATAATTTTAAATCATATGAGAAATTTTTTAAAAAAAACCAAGTGATTATTAACCAAAATATAAGAAAAAAAATAATTTCTAAAGAATTTTCAAAAATTTTAGAAAAAAGAAGATTGAAAATTGAGGAAAATGAAAGCTTACTAAATGAAGTAGTAGATCTAGTTGAAAATCCTAATGTTTTATCATGTAGTTTTGACAAAAAGTTTTTGTCTATTCCAAAAGAGATATTAATTCTAACAATGCAATCACATCAAAAGTACTTTCCAACTTTGGATGAAAAAAACCAAGTGACAAACGAATTTTTAATCGTTGCCAATAAAAAAGATAAAAAAGGATTAATAAAGATTGGAAACGAAAGAGTTATTGAAGCTCGATTAAGTGATGCAGAATTTTTCTGGAAAAAAGATAAAACACAAAATTTAGTAAAAAAAGTTTCTGACTTAAAATTGATTAATTTTTTTAAAGGTCTTGGTACATATTTTGACAAAGTTCAAAGAATGAGAAAATTGGGTGGTATTATTTCTGATGAACTATTAATAAGTAAAGAGAAAGTTGAACTATCTGCATCAATTTGTAAAACAGATTTGACTTCAGATTTAGTTAAAGAATTTCCTGAACTTCAGGGTATAATGGGTGGATATTTTTCAGCTCATCAAGGATTTGATAAAGACATATCCCAAGCTATTAGTGATCAGTATCTTCCAATAGGTTTAGATTCTAAAGTTCCAAAAAAACTGTTAAGTGTAGCTTTATCTGTTACAGATAAAATTGATACTTTAGTTGGGTTTTTTGGTATTAATGAAAAACCTACAAGCTCAAAAGATCCATTCGCTTTAAGAAGAGTTGCACTAGGTATTATTAGAACAATTGTTGAAAATAAAATTGATCTTAAGTTAAACGATTTGCTTGTGTATTCTGTAAATTTATACAAAAGCCAAAATTTTGATTTAACAAATAACAATTTACAACAAGAGCTTCACAATTTTTTAAAAGATAGATTCAAGTATTACCTTAAAGAAAAACAAGTTCGTTTTGATATTATTGAGTCATCAATATCATCATTTTCAGCTAATAAATTATTTTCGTCTTTTGAAAAGGCAAAGAGTTTAAATAAAATAATTAGTAACCAAGTGGGAATTGATATTATCTCAACTTTTAAAAGGGCGTCAAATATATTAGAAAGCGAAATGAAAGATAATAAAATCGAAATATCTAATACAACTGATCCTGGTATTTTTAAAACAGATTATGAAAAAAATTTGTTTAAAAAAATTAATGAAATTAAGAAATATTATTCAAGTATTGATAATGACGAGAATTATGAAAAATCGTTGTTAATTCTAGCTGATCTTAAAAAAGAAGTATTTGAGTTTTTTGATAATGTAAAAGTTAATGAGGAAAACGAGTTTTTGAGAAAAAACAGGCTGGAACTTATCAATATGTTATGTAAAACATTTCAAAATTTTATTAATTTTCAATTATTAAAAGCTAGTAATGAATAAACTGATTTTAAATTTTAATTCTAAAGAATCGAAAAAAATTAAAGATCCTAAAAATTTTTTAGGTGGCAAAGGTGCTAACCTATCAGAAATGGGAAGAATGGGATTACCAGTCCCCCCAGGATTTACAATTTCAACAAAAGTTTGTGAAATTTTTTATAAAGATAAAAAAAAATTGAATTCAAAATTAGTTGCTCAAATCAATAAAGAACTTAAAATAATAGAAAAACAAGTCTCCAAAAAATTTGGCGATTTAAAAAATCCGCTTCTTTTGTCTGTTAGATCAGGAGCAAGAGTATCAATGCCAGGAATGATGGATACAATTCTTAATTTAGGTCTTAATGATAAGACAGTTGTTGCCTTAGCTAAAAAAACCTCAAATGGAAGATTTGCAAAAGACAGTTATAGAAGATTTATTCAAATGTATGCGAATGTTGTAATGAATGTAGAAAGCTATCATTTTGAAGAGTTAATTGAAAATTATAAATTAACAAAAGGCGTATTGTTAGATACTGATTTAGATGAAGAAGATTGGGATGGTTTGATAATAGATTTTAAAAATACTGTAAAAGAAAAAACAGATAAAGATTTTCCTCAAGATGTTTATAAACAATTATTTGGAGCCATCAGTGCTGTTTTTTTATCTTGGGAAAGTAATAGAGCAAAAGTTTACAGAAAATTGAATCAAATTTCATCGGATTGGGGCACTGCAGTTAATGTTCAATCTATGGTTTTTGGAAACATGGGAAGTGACTGTGCTACAGGAGTAGTATTTACAAGGAATCCATCTAATGGATCAAATAATATTTATGGAGAATATCTTATTAATGCTCAAGGTGAGGACGTTGTAGCAGGAACCAGAACACCACAATACATTACCAAAAAAAGTAAAAAAGAGGCAAAAGTTAAAGAGGCATCAATGGAGGAGACGATGCCCAAAGTATATTTAGAATTATTAAAAATTTTAAAGAAATTAGAAAAACATTATAAAGATATGCAAGACGTAGAATTTACAGTCGAAAATAATAAACTTTGGATTTTACAGACACGTTCAGGCAAAAGAACATCAAAGTCAGCTGTTAAAATTGCAGTTGATATGGTTAAAGAAAAGTTAATTTCAAAAAAAGATGCTATTTTAAGAATTGATCCAAATTCTTTAGATACTTTATTGCATCCTACTTTAGACGAAAAAAGTTCAATTCAAGTAATAGCAAATGGTCTTCCAGCATCTCCTGGAGCAGCTAGTGGAAAAGTAGTCTTTACCTCAGAAGAAGCTGAGAGATTAAATGATATGATGCAAGACACAATTTTAGTAAGAATTGAAACTTCTCCTGAAGATATAAAAGGCATGCATGCTGCTAAAGGAATTTTAACTGCGAGAGGTGGAATGACTAGCCATGCAGCAGTTGTCGCTCGCGGTATGGGTAGGCCATGTGTTTCTGGTTCTAGTGAAATAGATATTAATTACGATAAAAAAGTTTTTAAAACCTCATCGGTTGAAGTAAAAGAGGGTGATACAATTACAATAGATGGATCTACTGGCAGGATTATTTTAGGAACAGTCCCAACGGTTAAACCTGAGATATCAGGGGATTTTTCAAAGTTAATGAGTTGGGCAGACAATATTAGAAAATTAAAGATCAGAACAAACTCTGAAACACCACTAGATACTAAGACAGCAAGAGAATTTGGTGCTGAGGGGATTGGTCTTTGTAGAACAGAACATATGTTTTTTGATGAAGAAAGAATTTTATCAGTAAGAGAAATGATTTTATCAAAAACAAAAGAAGATAGAGCTAAAGCATTAGAAAAGTTATTACCTCATCAAAAAAATGACTTCATAGAAATATTTAAAATTATGCAAGGTCTTCCAGTCACTGTCAGATTACTTGACCCACCACTTCATGAATTTTTACCGAAATCTGATAAAGAAATTTCAGAAATTGCAAATGTAGTCGGAACAGATAAAAAAGAGGTTAGGTCAAGAATAGAGGAACTTCATGAGCAAAACCCAATGTTAGGACATAGAGGATGTAGATTGGGTATTTCATTTCCTGAAATTTATGAAATGCAGTGTAGAGCAATTTTTGAAGCTCTGTCAGATCTAAAAAAAAATAAACAAAAATCAGCTTTTCCAGAAATTATGATACCACTGGTTTCTACAGAAGCAGAAATAAAAATAATGAAAGATCTTGTGATCAGTATTGCTAAAAAAGTTCAAAATGAAAATAAGACAAAAATAGAATTTCTAGTAGGAACTATGATAGAATTACCAAGGGCAGCAATCAAAGCTAAAGATATTGCTAAACACGCTGAATTTTTTAGTTTTGGGACAAATGACTTAACCCAAACTACTTTTGGAATAAGTAGAGACGATAGTGGTAAATTTTTGAATGATTATATTGATAATAAAATTTTTATGATAGATCCGTTTGTATCTATCGATGATGGTGTTAAAGACTTAGTAAAATTAGCAGTTGAAAAAGGAAAAAAACAAAATAAAAAGATTAAACTAGGAATTTGTGGAGAACACGGTGGGGATCCTAAAAGTATTAATTTTTGCTCAAAAGTTGGTTTAAATTATGTTTCATGTTCACCATATAGAGTCCCAATTGCAAGATTAGCTGCAGCACAAGCAGAACTTACTAAAAATTACAATTAATTTAATTTATAATTTCTAATTTGAAGTCTATTGCAGGAGCACTATGTGTAATACTCCCAATTGAAATTCTATCTACCCCAGTCAATGCAACCGATCTAACATTTTTTAAGTTTATATTTCCTGAGGCTTCAGTTTCATAATATTTTTTTGCAAGTTTAACACCCAATTTTAAATTTTTTAAATTCATATTATCAAATAAAATAGTATTAAATTTTAACCCCATAATTTTTTTTAATTGTTTAATTTTATCAACTTCTACAGTAATTTTTTTTTTATGATTATTCTTGATAGCCTTCAAAACTAGCTCTCTTATGTCAGAACTTGCAATATGATTATCCTTAATCAAAAATTCATCACTTAAATTAAATCTATGATTGGTACCACCTCCTAATTTAACAGCATATTTTTGAATAACTCTATAATTTGGTAGAGTTTTTCTAGTACAGCAAATTTTACATTTTTTTCCAGCTAGTTTAACAAATTGATTTGTCTTAGTTGCGATACCTGAAATATGGGATAAGAAATTTAAAGCAACTCTCTCTGCAATCAATATTGAGTTTGCCCTTCCCTTGACTGTTGCAATAATAGAATTTTTCCCAACTAAAGAGCCATCTTTCTTTTTAGAAATAAATTTAATTTTATTATCTACCTTAGAAAAAGTATGTTTTGCGAATAATAAACCAGCAATTATAGCTTTTTGATTTGATATTAATCTTGCACTTACAATCTTATTATTATTTATTAAGTTTGTAGTTATGTCACCATTGGGAAATAAATCTTCAGTTAATGCAAGCTTAACTCGATCTTTGATATAATCTTCACTTAATTTAATTTTTGACACAAAGTGTTATCTACCTATAGCAACCATTTTTTCTACTGATAATCTAGCTTTATCAATAGTTACTTGATCCATAGTTATTTCACCAGTTTCATTTTCTAAACAATCTAATATTTTCGGAAGAGTAATTTTTTTCATATGAGGACACATATTACATGGTCTAATGAATTCAACATTAGGATTTTCCACTTGAATATTGTCACTCATTGAACATTCCGTAACCATCATTACTTTTTTTGGCTGGTTATCTTTAACATAATTAATCATACCTGATGTTGAACCTGCAAAATCACTTGCTTTAATTACTTCAGGAGGACACTCTGGATGAGCGATTATCTTAATTCCAGGATTATTTTTTCTTATATTTTCAATTTCTTTTTGATTAAATTGATCGTGCACTATACAAATTCCCTTCCAAGAAATAATTTCAACATCAGTCTGTGAAGCAACATATTTTGCAAGATAATCATCAGGTAAGAATATTACTTTTTTAACTCCTAATGACTTTACAATTTTAACAGCATTTGCTGAAGTACAACACACATCTGTCTCTGCTTTTACATCTGCTGAAGTATTTACATAAGATACAACTGGAACACCTGGATATCTTTCTTTAAGTAACCTTACATCTTTTCCTGTAATAGATGATGACAGAGAACATCCAGCATCCATATCTGGTAATAAAACTTTCTTATTTGGACTCATTAATTTTGCAGTCTCAGCCATAAAATGAACTCCAGCCATAACAATTATATCTGCTGAAGTTTTTGATGCTTCTACAGCTAGAGCCAAAGAGTCTGCAGAAAAATCTGCAATACCATGGTAAATTTCTGGCGTTTGATAATTGTGAGCAAGAATTACTGCATTTTTTTCTTTTTTGAGTTGATTAATTTTATAAATGTAAGGCGCATGTATTGACCATTCAATCTCAGGCATAACCTTTGATATTTTTTGGTAAATTGGATCTGTAGCTTCTCTTACTTCTTGATTAAATTCCATAAACAAAATTTATCAATTTGAAACCTACTTGTCATTGATTTAATGTGGGTCATATTTGCGGCCATGCTGAAATTGGTAGACAGGCACGGTTGAGGGCCGTGTGGACCTAGTCCATGAGAGTTCGAGTCTCTCTGGCCGCACCAAAATTTAAATCTTTAACCACTCAGGTATTAATATTTTAAAAGATCCGTTTTTACTTTGAAATATGGAGTCTTTATCAAAATCCTCATGTAAGTATTTTATTAATGCAAATGGATATTCCTCATTAATCAAAACTTTTCCGATTTCAACATCATTATTATATATTGTCTCATCTTCTAATAATTTCCCTTTTATAATCTCAATTGGAAATAATCTTTTTGAAAGTTTATTTTTTAATTTTATTCTTGCTGTATTTTCCTGACCGACATAGCATCCTTTTTTAAAATCTATTCCATTTAATTCCTCAAAGTTACATTCAATACCAAATAATTTATTCTTTAATTTATTTAGATTTTTTGGAACAATTCCAAGTTTATGACTTTGCATGTAATAATTTTCAATTTTATCGTCTTTCAATTCAAGTTTTTTTAAAGATAAATAAAGTTTTTCTAAATTGATAATTAATCTGGCTCCTAAATGTTTATTTCTTGGATCTAAAATTATGGGATCTTCTCTATATTTAAATGTAAAACCTAAAATATCTTTTGAACCATTTATAGAAAGATATTTTTCATAACCAAAACTTGCTACGACAAATTCATTGCTGAGATTAAGAATTTCTACTTTGGATCTGATTTTGTACAAATGCAACTGTTTAAATATTTCTTCGGATTGAGATTTTTCACAATCAATAAAGAAACCTGATTTATGTTTTACAATAATAAACTCATATAAAAACTTTCCTTGAGGGGTTAATAAAGATGCAAAACAACTTGAATTATCTGTGACTTTATTAATGTCATTACTAATTAAATTTTGTAAAAAATTTTGAGAGTCCTCGCCACTTACAAAGAGTAAAGCTCTGTCTTTTAATATATAAACACTGTTTTTCATATTTGATTGATATACATTTTTAATATAATAACTTTTTTTAGAAATGTTAGATCTAATAATAAAAAATGGACAGTGTTATATTAATGGAAAATTAGAAGAGAGAGATATCGCTGTTAAAGATGGTAAAATTATTAAGATAGGTGAAGTTTCAGAGGAAGCAAAAGAAGTTTACGATGCAAAAAATCAAATTGTTTTACCAGGCTGTATAGATACTCAAACACATTTTAGAGAACCAGGCTCAACTGATACAGAGGATCTTCATTCAGGTAGTAGAGCTGCAATAGTGGGAGGTATCACAGCTGTATTTGAAATGCCAAATACCAATCCACCGACTGCAAACATAAAAGAATTTCAAAGAAAACTAGATCTTGCTAAAAATAGAATGTTTTGCAATTATGCTTTTTATTTTGGAGCAACAGCTGACAACGTAGGTCAATTAGCAGAACTAAAAGACTTAGAAGGATGTTGTGGTATAAAACTATTTGCAGGATCTTCGACAGGTAATCTTTTAGTAGCAGAGGAAGAGGATATTGATAAAGTATTTCAAAACTGTTCTAAAGTTGTAGCAGTACATTCAGAAGACGAGGAAATTTTAAATAAAAATAAAAAATTGATTAAACAAGGAGATGTGCATTCTCATCCTGTGTGGAGAAGTGAAGAGTGTGCAATGTCATCGACAAGAAGAATAGTTAGAATTGCTGAAAAATATAACAAAAAAGCTCATGTACTTCATATAACAACTAAACAGGAAATAGATTTTTTATCTCAACACAAAGGAAATATTACATTTGAAATTACTCCCCAGCATCTAACTATCTATGCACCAGATTGTTATGATAAACTTGGAACTTATGCACAAATGAATCCGCCCATAAGAGATAAATCTCATTACGATCGATTGTGGTATGCAGTAAAAAATAATTTAAATGATACTATTGGTTCAGATCATGCTCCTCATTTAAAAGTTAATAAAGATAAAGAATATCCGAACTCACCTTCAGGAATGCCAGGCGTTCAAACTCTCATGCCAGTAATGTTGAACCACGTTAATGATGGAAAATTATCACTTAATCAGTTGATTAATTTAGTGTGTGAAAATCCAGTAAAAATTTTTGGAATTAAAAATAAAGGATTTATCAAAGAAAATTACGATGCAGATTTTACTATAGTAGATATGAATAAAAAGATTATTATTAAGAATGAAAATATTGAGAGTAAATGTGGATGGTCACCTTTTAATGGAGTTGAATTTAAGGGTACACCAATGGCCACAATTATCTCCGGAAAAATAAAAATGAAAGATGGTAAGATTTTAGGAGATCCAGAGGGAACGGCTTTAGAATTTTCGAATTAAATTAATAGTTGCCTCATCAAATTCTTCAGGTCTCATAGCATTATTAGTCAATTTAAAATCAATCAGATAATCGTTTATTTTTTTACTCAAAACATAATTAGATTTCAATTCATCGCCCCCAGTTATTGAAAAAGCGTAATTTGTTTCTTTATTGGGCAAATATCCAATTGCTATGTGGACTTTATCGGTATGACCTGATCCTAGAGCTTGATTACGTTCATAGATTAAAAAGAGACTAAAATTATCCTGCAACACTATATCAATACCAATCTCTCCATTAATATTATGCAACGCTCCTGAGTGCAAGGTGTCACTAAAGTTTACGCTGTTATCACCCGTATAAGTATATTTGAAATTTGAGGAACGATCTATATCGATAACGTATTCAATTTTTCCATGTCTTTTCAAAGTATATTTATCATCAGTCAAATCTTGAACTGCAGCAAATCCTGCTCTGATTTTCTTCGTTCGAATATGTTGATTTTCTACATCAATACCACCAGTGCCAACTTCTTTATAGGATCCTAAAATAGTGTGACCAATATCAAATCTTCCAGAAGGAATAAAAGTGAAATTATCTTTTTTAATTTCATCTTTTACTCTTATGGTTCCGTATATCTGTTTTCCTGTTCTATTAGCAGTAAACTTTTTACCTTCTAGAACAGTTAATAAGTCCGATTTTAATTTTCCAATCCCAATAAAAGTATCAAGAAATTTAGTATCATCTTCTATTGGGGATGTAGAATAATAGGTAATATTAAATGTATCCGTATCTAAATTGCTTCCACCAGTTCCAACATCGACATTATTTCTACCAACTCTAAATGCTAGGCCTTGTATACCATTTTCTTCAGTAAATTTATCTGCACCAAAGGTGATTGCATCTGTATCAATTTTTTTGGTGGAAGAAATACTGGTATCACCAATTCTGCCAATATTAATACTGCCTTCACTCCAATAAAACACATCTTCATCTTTATTTTTTTTCTTAACTTTTGAAGCAGAGGCTTTAACCACCTCAGTTAAAGAAGCTAATCTTTCATTGGTAAAATTAAAATTAATATTTAAATTTGTTAAATTTTGTTTGTCTTTATTTCTTCTAATCCATTTTAAACGATTGAGTGCACTATCAGTTGCATGATCAATAGTTCTTTTAGCAATTTCTATTTGGGCTAATGCCATTCCAGTTCGATCTTTATTTTCAACAATTGGAGGACATGTCTCAGAAAAAATAGTAAATGGACAAACTAAATCATACTCCATTATCTCATCAAAACCACTGTTTCCAAAATCAGCTCCAATGTATAATTTTAAACCACTTGAATTAAATGCAACTCCTCTAGGTTGTTGATTGTCTGGAGATGCATTATTGAGATCAAATTTACCATCCATAACAAATGATGAAGTATCAAAAGCATTTGTAAGGGAAATCTGACTAATACCTTCATTGTGATTTCCGTGACTAATAATAAAAATTCTTTTTCCATTAGCGCTAAACCTAATTCCTGCTGAGTTGATTACATCAGCAGTGGTACCTGTGCCCATATCAATTCCAGCTGTTGTTACAATTTGAATTGAAGTTACGTCATACGGGGTTGAAAGTGTGTATTCTAATAATTTAGCAGAATTATCACTAGCCTCAAACCAACTCAAAAATAATTTCGTACCGGTGTTGTTAAATTCAAAACCTTGTAGCCTTACGTGTTCATGTCCTACATAATCTTCATCAACCCTTGAAAAATTTCCAGCTGCACTATCACTTAAATTAGCAATGGTATCAAGGTCGACCTCTTGTGCAAACTGACAAGTAGAAATATCATAAGGTGTAGTTAAATCATATCTAAAAAGGTTATCACTATCAGCACTATTAGTACGCGTTCTGCTCGCAACAAATAATTTTGTTCCATCATTATTAAATTCCAAATCATACACTGCACGGACACCAGCAACTGGAATTTCACTCATTGCACATCTTTCACTATCACCTGCATAAGTTCTTGAGCTTATATCGTAAGGTGTACTTAAGTTAAATTCGTTAACATGAACAGTATCTTCTGCAGGTTTTTCTGGCTGAGTGGAACTTATAAAAACTTTTGTTCCATCATTATTAAATTCGATACCAGCTATACCTCTAATTCGAGTTTTTTCATTTGACTCATCATCAAATATTACAGTTTGTACGTGTGTAAGAGTTGCTTCTCCAAAAGATTTAGAAATTGGAAACAATAAAATAAATATAACTAATATTCTTTTAGCCAAGGTCATCATTTTTTTTTACAGCAATTTTAATCTAATTCATCTTTTTTTTAGCCTAAAATTAGTAGTAAATTATTATTTTTTTAACCATTATGGGCAATTAAACCTTTTGAGATTTCATAAAAAAGTATAATCTTGTCTTTAAGAAAATTTCTAAATAAAAAATATTATGTTTGAAAAATTAGAAGAATTAGCCAAAAACAACAAGAAAATTTCGGACTTTCAT
Source organism: uncultured Pelagibacteraceae bacterium (assembly GCA_902629695.1). Classification (GTDB taxonomy): domain Bacteria; phylum Pseudomonadota; class Alphaproteobacteria; order Pelagibacterales; family Pelagibacteraceae; genus Pelagibacter. The sequence continues at coordinate 267,462 of CACORY010000001.1, forward strand.
ATTAGAAGTGGCTGGCCATTAGCTTTTAGACAAACAGGAGAAATTCATAAAATACCAGAAGTAATTGTTAAAGCTCAAGATCTTCAAGATTTATTATCAACAAATTGTAATGAAGTTGAAATGAAAAGATTTACTGAAACACATGAGTTAGACTCTTCAGTTACTCTTAGCGGATTAAGATTTAGAGCTAACTTTTATAAAACTATTACAGGACCAGCTGCAGTATTAAGAAGAGTAGAAAGCGTTATACCTGAAATGGGACAGTTTGATCTACCACAAGTTCTTTATGATATTATTGATATGCACAAAGGTCTTGTTCTTGTTACAGGTCCAACAGGATCTGGAAAATCAACTACGCTTGCAGCTATCATAAATGAAATTAATAAAACCAGAACTGCAAATATTATTACTGTTGAAGACCCAGTTGAATTTATTCATAAAGATGTAAAAAGTATTGTCTCTCATAGAGAGGTGGGAAAACAAACCAAAACTTTTGCAAGTGCATTAAAAGCGGCACTTCGAGAAGATCCAGATGTAATTTTAGTAGGTGAGATGAGAGATTTAGAAACAGTTTCATTAGCTTTAACAGCTGCAGAAACAGGTCACTTGGTTTTTGGAACATTACACACAAGTGGTGCACCAAATACTATCAACAGAATTATCGACGTGTTTCCACCTGAACAACAAGCTCAAATTCGAGCACAAATTTCAACATCATTAAAGATGGTTGTTACTCAAAGACTTTTAAAAACTAAAGACGGCCAAGGTCGTTGTGGTGCTTTTGAGGTGATGAAGTGTACAGCCCCAATTCAAAACTTAATAAGAGAGTCTAAAATTCATCAAATCCCAAGCATCATGCAAACTGCTGTTAAAGAAGGAATGATAACAATGCAGAAATCATTAGAAGAACTTGTTAAAGCTGGGAAAATTGATGCTGGTGCAGGAAAAGAACATTAAAGGTTTTAATATACTAGAGTTGATTGTTGTTCTCGCAATCATCGGAGTTATATCTGCTTCAGCTTATCCAAAGTTTTCATCGTGGAAAAAAGGTAGAGAAGTAAGAACTGATGCTCTTAAAGTAAAAAAAGTATTTGAGGGTATTAATGCTCAGGTTCAAAGAGGCCAATTTGCATTTGTACAAGTTTTAATTGGTGTAAATGATGATAATGTTATTTTTACCACTAGAGGCATGAAAACAGATACTTTAGCTCAAAAAATTAATAATGGTGATAGTGCATGGAACACAACTATATCTTCAAGATGTGATATGACTACACCAGATTATTGGGACGTAGATGGCTCAGAGGTAAACGATATTGAAGTTCAGTCAATAACATTCGAGGATATCACTACTAATTTAGCAGGTGATTCTGCGGTATGCTTTTCTAAAAATGCTAGGTGGTTTAGTGGAGCTGGAGATCTACTCAGTGGAACAGGCAATGACTCTGTAGTCGATGAAAGTTTAATAATATGTAAAAGAGATGGTGATAATACATGTGTACTCAGTGCATCTGGTGAACCTGCTGACACAGAAGATAATTTGATGTATTCTTTAGATTGGACTAGATTTGGAGAAATTACTTTAGACAAATGGAGCAGTAAATCGTCAGAGTGGGTTTTGCAATAATATGAGAAAAATAAAAAATATTTTAGGTTTAACAATTTTAGAAGGACTTATTTCAACAGCAATTGTTGGTATTGGTTTTATCGCTATACTTCAAATGGTAAATTATTCAGTACAATCAATTGATACATCTGGAGAGAGAACTAAAGCTAATTACTTAGTTAGCATGATTGCAGAAGATATCATTGGTTATAAAGATTCTGTTTATGGAGTAGATCCAAATGTAGATAAAGTTGCTATAAGTATTGATGGTACAGTGACAATTAATGAGGAAGAAAGAGAAAATGCAAGAAGATTTACGGAACATTTAGCTCACGATAATGTAGAATTTTTTACGGGAGCATGTGGATCGTCAAATTTAGCTACCGCTGCTATTGGTACAACTGGTACAACAGAACAACAAGAAAGTTCACCAAGCTCAAGTGCACCAACTAGTATTTATGGCTCACAATTTTCAGATGGTCCACAAAATAAAGAGCAGAAATGGATGACAATATTTGGAGAGGATCGTTATTTGAAATGTAGAGGCGATAAAGATATTAAAAAAGTAAAAATGTATAAAATTTGCAGATGGAATGATGCATGTTCAAATTATGTTGACCCCCGAATTAATGATAACGGAATGTATATTGGAAGAATTCAGGTTAATTTAAACAATGGAAAAAAAAGAAAGTTTTTATACTTTCAAGCTGATTACAACACAAGAAAATGAAAAAAAATAAATTTAAAAATATTGCAGGTTTAACTCTTTTAGAGATGCTCATTGGAGTTGTGATTTCATCGATTATGATGGGAGCAATTTATACTACATATACAGTTGTTAATAATAGCTATAGCCAGGTAACAGAGAGAGCAAAAATTAGTCGATCTGGTAGAGATATTGTGGAAATGATGATGAGGGACATTAGAATGGCGGGTTTTAAATATATGTTAGGCACCAACACTCTTGGTTTACCTAATAGAAGTTATTTAGAGTTTGTAGGTGGTGATACTACTATTGCAGAAAGTCATGATCCAATAATTATAGAAAAAGGTGAGAGTGCCTTAGGACCAGCGGAAGGTTCTTATAGCAAAATAGAAATACAAGGGCACCCAGACGAAGGTAGTAAATGTTGTGACAGGATACATATAGTTTATGATGATTTTAATCAAAATGATACAACTCAACCATATAAGAGATATAAGATTACCTATTATGCTGCACCAATTACAGATGGTGATGGACAAAGGTATGCTGCATATAAATCTCTTATAAGCTGGTCTCAACCAATAGACTCTGAAAGTGGTACTTGGGTTGATAATTGCCCAGAATGTTATGTTGGACAAAAAATTCGTGACCACATAGTGGATATGGAATTTGTTCCACTGGATGCTGAGGGTAGAGTACTTTCTCCATTGCCTCGTCCTGGCTCAGATACTGCAGCTAGGGATAATCTTTACAAAATTAGAGCAGTTGATTTAATAATTACTTTTAGATCAAAAAGTAATTTCTATAAATTTAAATCGGCATCAGGCAAACCTCGTTATGTAAAAGGTTTAGGAGACAGAGGACATGATTTTGATGATACTAAATTAAGAGACTCAGTTGTTGTTACTATCCACACAAGAAATATAGGAGGTGGGATATAATCATGAAACGTAAAAATGAAAAAGGATTTGCATTAGTTTTATCACTTTTACTTTTACTTGTAATGTCTTTGATGGGAGGAGCACTTATTGTTATTTCTTCAACTGACCACCAAAGTAATAATTCAAGCGATGAATATCAACAAACTTTTTATGTAGCTGAGACCGCATTGCTTGAAGGAGAAAAATGGATAATCAACCAAAGAATGGGTCCCTGGATTTCAACATCAACAGTTGAATCTGAAGACACCTCAGGAATGACTAGTGATGAAAAAGCAAGTTGGGACTCGATGATCGAACAAATGAAAACTACGGCGGTTCAAGGAATGTCAAGATATGTTGATAAAAGAGATTTGCCTACTAACAGAAATGTGGTTACAAATACTCCGTGCTTCAATAGTTATAGAAATATTGCTAAAAGTAATGTCGAAATAGATGGCACTACTCATTCAAATACATTAGCAGTTGCAGCCCATGCGGTGAATAAAAACTTTGGATCATTAATACAACAAGTTTTTTCAGATTCTTCTCTTGATAATTTAACTGATGCAGACACTATTCAAAAAGAAAAAGCCCACATGGATAGATTTAGGTATGAGTATTTTATCGTCAATATTGGAACTGCAAATTTTCGTGGAGCAGGAGCTAGTTTAAAAAAAACTACTACTAATACACAATCATCAGGTACCGCGTATAAAATTTATGGTTGTGGCTATATGATGGATAAAAGCGACTCAAAAAGTAGCGCTGAAATTGGCTCGGGTTTTACTGATGAAGGCTGGGCTGAAATTGATGGAAAAAGACCAGACATCTTAGTAGCCCTAGAAACTGTGGTTGTTGTGTCAAATTGATATGCTCAAAATAAGTAATTTCTTTAAAAAGAGCCTTTTAAAAATAAACTCAAAATTTTATAATATTTTTATGAATAAAAATTTTTTTATAATTTTTGTTTTTATTTTATTCACTAATAATTCTTTAGCTTGTGATGCACTTAAATTAACAGGCACTAAGGTCTCAAGCGCAAAAAAAACTTTTTTTATTATTGACGGGTATTCAGAGGAAGATTTTGATGAATGGAACACTGTTCAATACATGGGTAATGCTGCAGATTATTGTCCAAAAAGTAATTTAGAAAATTCTTACATCCATGTCTTTGTTTATCAATCAAAAATTGTTGGGATTCGATTAGAAACCATGGATGTTGGAGTAAATGAATATGAAATATATAAATTTGCCAAAGTTACCTATGGAAATTTGAGTAAGGAAGTTGAGAATAAAAATTGGTTTGGCTATAAAGATATTAGTGTTGGCCAAGACAAAATTCTTTATGCAAAAACAAAAGATTATAATGGCACGATAGAAACTCTTGATATTTCGACAGAAGAATTGATAGATTTTACAATAGGAGAAGAGGTTATTTTAGCAGTAAATTAAATTATGAAACATTTTGCAAAATATTTCTTATTCTTATTTATCTTATTAGAGATTGCATTTGTATCTAAAGTTGATGCAAAACCAGTTCCTCCTGGTTCAGGAGAGGGAGATGTCCCTGCTAATATTCTGATTTTAATTGATAGTTCAGCAAGTATGAGACGAAGAATGAGTAATAGAGATGCCATTCAGTATGTTCCAAATGCAATTTACGATTCAAATGGAGATATTCTTGCATCACAGTTTAGAAATAACGGAGTAGTAAAATTTAATGCTGATGGATCTAGAAACAGAGAGTTTAATGATAATGTTGGAAGATATACTGGTAATGCGTCCGACTCATGCCAAATGTCATCTACAGGAATGGGCTATGGTGGAGCCATAACAAAAAATACGGTTGCACGGCACACTGCCGATATAAGATTTGCAGAAGAATTAACTACTGATAATGGAAATCTTACAAATACGGATATATTTTTCTTCAGATCTAATGATCGTCAACTAAGAGATGATCAAGCAATTGTTGGATATTCTGAGAATGGACAGGATTGTCTAATGTACATAGAGCTTGGACTGACAATTCAAGGATTGGATTATCAACAAATAGGAGACGAACACTTTTTGTTCGTTACTGGTAGAGTGGGTAATTCTTCAGCATTTGTATCATTCAATTTAAATTCAGGCATGAGTAGCGGTGTACAGACTTTTACAGGAAATCTTAATAATTCATTTGCACGTCTTGGTAGGCTTACTTGGAGAATTGCAGTTAACAGTGATGCCTCAATGTTATATTTAGGCCGAGTTCATATATATGGGTATACCATGGAAAGAGATGGTGAAGCTTTTCGAATTACCAATAACGCGGCCACCAGACTTTATACTAGAGTAAATCGTGGAAATTTAGATACACAATTAGCAGACGTAATAGGTATCGATGTTTCACCTGATGATGATGATATTTTATATATAACTTCAACAAGAAGACATGTAATTCAAAAAGTTCGGCTTGATACAAATACAACATACACAATATTAGCAAGAGCAGGTAGAGGAGTAAGACATAATGGAGCGAATATAGAAGCTTCTGGAGCTCTTAGAGCTAACTCCGTTAGATTTAACCAACCAATTGGTATTCATGTAACATCGGATAGAATTTTAGTTGGAACTACAAGAGGAACTATAGATGTTTTCAATGAAAATTTATTTACTGCAGAAAATAGAGACACTGCTTGGTTACTTCAAATGGGTGGTGGAGTCGTATCAAGATGGGTTGGTGTTAAAAAAGCAATGAGTGCCATTATAAGTGACACAACTTTAACCAGTGGTGCTCACTTTGGTTATGGACACTGGAATGCTGGAGAAACTGGTGGTCGAAGAACAGGAGCTAGAGGTGGAAGATTCTGTCATTTTAATGATGGTTGTACATATTACGGTGGGTGGAATGGTGATCATCCAGACGGACAATCATTACAATGTAATAGAGACTCATGTTTAAATGTAGGAATAAGTGCTGAAGGATATACGAGAATTCTAGATAATTTAATTCCTCAAGGTTTAGCTTGGGGTACTGACGCTAACGCATACTCTATTATGGCACTCGATTACTTTAATAATGATTTTGAGGCTTACGATGAGAACTCAGAGTGTCAATTAAATTATGTTATCGTAATTGGTGATGGGATGATGAGAAACAATGCTTCTGCCGTTCCTAGAATTGCGGAATTAAGAGATAAAACAAATCCAGTTAAAACTTTATTTGTTGCTTATGGCGGAGGTATTAACGCCAGAGGAATGGAAATTTTTGATGAAATGGCTGTGGCTGGATCTTGTCCAGGGGGAGACGCAAACAGCCCTGATTGTGAACCAACAATAGTTGCTGATACACCAGAGTCTTTAAAAACTCAATTGACAGCAAAAATCAGACAAATACTTGCTGAACGATTGTCATTTACCGCTCCATCGATCACAGCTACTGTTCAAGAAGGGGGTTCTTTATATCAAGCACAATTTTCTTATGAACAATTTGGAGAATGGCAAGGAACAATTTTGAGAAAAACTTTAAACGCGGACGGAACTGTTATTCATGAAATGGATGCAGCCGGAAACTGGGATGCATCGGTAGAAATTAGAAAACAAGCTTCAATTGCTGATGCGGCTGATACAAGAAATTTATGGAGTGCGATACCTGGATCACCTTACCTTGGAAATTGGGATAACTTCAACACAGACAACTCAGATGATATAACTGAATTATTTGAATTATATGGTTTTGATATTGCTGACTACCATAATGCAACTTCTTACTGTGCAACAAATGGATATGTGGGTGACAACGGAACATCTGATGATCTTTTAGGATTAATAAATTTTATGAAGGGTACGGATTACTTTGACTATGATGGAGACTGTGATGTTACTGAAGTAAGAAGTCATGTTCTTGGGGATATTTATCACTCACAATTGATAGAAGTAGGCCCACCTGATGCAAGTATTGAGTTTACTGGTGCTAATGAAGAAGCATATTATAGAGCAACTAATAACTATCAAAGTTTTGTGGCAAAACACGCATCAAGAAGAAACGTTATCTATGCAGGTGCAAATAGTGGTGTGCTTCATGCTATTAATGCTGAAACTGGTGCAGAGGAGTGGGGCTTTATTCCACCATTCATTGCTGGATTGCTTCCCTCACTAATGAATGCTGATCTCAGTGGAAAAATTGATAGTAAAAAAGGTGGAACCAATGCAATTTTTGGTGTTGATGGATCACCAGTAGTACATGATGTTTTTATTAGAGGAATTAATGAACGAGGAGAACTAGAGAATCAAAGAAATTGGCATACTATTTTATTTGTTCCTTATGGAAGAGGTGGAGCAGGATTTTCTGTTTTAGATGTTACCAATCCAATATTAAAAGACAATTTGGGACCTATACATATGTTTAGTGTCTTTAATGATGCAATTAACAGTACTGTCTATATGGCTGACCATGAAGGTCAAATTACAACATATCCTTACTCGTCTGGTTCTGTTAGTATTCAAGATTCATTAGAGGCAATAAAAGCTGGTGAAAATTTAGATACAGCCTTTGAAGCAGATGGAGGCGATGACTCTTTAAATCCAGATCATTCCTCTTACTGTGATAGCTCAGATAATCCTGATGAAATACAAGACTGTACTAATCAAGATGCTATAGCAGTCTGTCAACTTAATGATACAGACGTCATGACGACCACTGGTCTATTCCATTCAGATGCACAAGGAACAGCTTCGTGCTTCAAAGGTACAAAATTTAGATTTTCTGATTTAAAACCTCAAGCAAAAGCTGATGGAACTGTACCTAAGTCATCATTAAAAGTTACAGAAAGAGTTGATGGAACTTTACAAACAATCGATTTTACTAGTGCAGAGTATGAAAATGATAATTTAGTAATAACGTTTCCTTCTGAGAAAACTTATAATGCAGGAGGTAGTCCTCTTGAAACTTCGCCGACTAATCAGTTTACAGTCGCCACATCATGCACTGCAGCTACTGATATACCAGTACAATATGATTATAGCCAATTAGGAGAAACATGGTCAGCTCCAAGAATATTTAGAATTCCATCAGAAACGCTTGCTGATAGAAATAATTCAAGCAAAGATAGATATGTTGCAGTAATGGGAGCCGGTATGGGTGCTACAAATTTATGTGCTGGTTCAGCAGTATTTATAGTTAATTTAGATAGAGATGATGAAGAAGGTATTGAACCTGGAACTATTTATGGAGCTACAACTAATGGAGGTCCAATTACAATTGTAGATACAGTTGTAACTAGAGAAGCTGTAACAACAACAATTACAAAGGATGACGGTACAACTGAAACTGTGACTACACAAGCAGCAACTAAAGTTGCTGGGCAGCATACACCAAATGGAAGCGATATTGGAAACTCTTTACCTGCTTCTGCAGTCGTTATAACCCCAGATACTGCATTTAATATTCCTTGGAGAGGCGCTATGGTTTATTTTAATGATCTTGAAGGAAAAATCACAAAATTAAATTTAACAAGTTCTACAAAAAATGATGCAGATCTTTTTGATCAAACTACTTTATTTAGATTAGATGCTAACACAGTTAATAAAAGATACAGTTATTTCTCAATGGATGCAGGAATTGGACAAACAACAAGAGACTTTTGGTTATTTGGTGGGACAGGAAACTTTAATGATATAGGTGGAGGTTCTAAATTTATGGATAATATTTTGTATGGTGTTAAAGATCCAAATTACCCATATTTTAGTCATTTAAATGAAGCGCATGTCCCAAGAGAAACTGATGATGATTTTTTAGCCGAGGCACACAAAGGAGCTAATGCAGCTGCAAGTATTGATAATGCAGTTGTTTGCAAAAATACCACCGGTAAAATAAGTTGTGATGATGGACCTTCAAGCGGGCAACAAGCATGGGTAGTTCATTTAGATACACCAGATGGTAAAGGTCCAAATGAAAATAGCACTAATACTTTTAGAAAATTATCAGCTGCACCTACTTTATTTAAAGGTCAAGTTTACTATCCAATATATGAACCTCCTCAAGGAGCCAATCCATGTAACATTGGTAATGCATTTATTTGTGTCGTAGATGATGAGTGTGGATCAAATAACTCTCATCTCCTATCTAGAGGTGGCGTGCCAAACGGAAAAAATTGTGAATTTGTAAGAGAAGGTATTTTGTCAGAGCTTGTAATATTCGGGGATAAATTATTCGCAAACGTTGCAGGACCTAAAGAAGATGCTGAAACACTCTACTCAATCTTAGCTGCCGCTGGAGAAGTGGAAACAAGCAGAGGTAGTTGGAGAGAATCTGGCTTTTAATTTTTAGAAAATCTTTAAATAATAATAAATTATCCAAGCAAACATTGTAAACATTGTTACAAATATTAGAGCTAGACCTACCAAAGTATCTTGATTAACTTTCTTACGCCATTTTTTTGGAAAAAAATTAAGTGAATAAGCATAAACGATTATAAAAATATTAAATGCGAGAAGAGAAATATTAAAGAAAAAAAATTTTTCCATTATAGAAAAAAAGTTTTTATTTGATTTGCAAATAATACATAGATTAAACAGCCAATAATTATAAAAGGCCCGAAAGGGATTTGTGTAGACAAATCTCTGCTCTTGTTCATTAATGATGGAATAGAGTAAACTAAAGCAACAACTGAGGAAATAAAAATTGTAAAAGGTATACTAAACCACCCAAACCAAAAACCAACTACAGCAATTAATTTTGCATCACCAAGCCCCATTCCCTCTTTATTTCTTAAAGTTTTATAAAAAAAAATGATTAACCAAATAATTGCATAACCAAACAATCCTCCAATTAAAGAATTGATATAATTAGGAAATAAAGATTGATTTAAATTTGGATCAAAAGATTTTACAAAACCAATAAGCATCAAAGGAAATGTTAATTCATTTGGAATTATATAATGCTTTAAGTCAATAAAAAATATCATGATAAAAAAAATACTCAAAATAACTAGTAATAAGGCAGTAACTGAAATTCCGTACATATAAAAAATGAAAAGAAAACTTAACGCTGAAATCAATTCTACTATAAAATATTGTATACTTATCCCAATATTACATTTTCGACATTTTCCTTTTAAGAAAAGAAAAGAAAAAAAAGGGATATTATCAAACCATCTTATCTGCTCTTTGCATGAAGGACAAAAAGATCTCCCTTTCATTACATTTTGTTCTAATGGTAGACGATAAATACAAACATTACAAAAACTACCCCAGATACTACCTAAAATAAAAGCTAGAATATAAAACACGTATTATATTTTTATGTAAGATGCGAGTTCTAAAACTCCATTTATACAGTATTGTATAAATACTGCTGCATCTTGAATGTGTAAGTAAAAATTAGGTGCGTAAATAACTATTTCCATTCTTGTTGAAACTATCAAAAAAGATGTAAAATGCAAAATATAAAATATGTTTTTTAAATCAAAAAAACCTGAAATAATTAAAGAAGACTCAAGAATAGAAGATTTTCAAATTATTACAAAACTAAGTCAAGAATTTGCTACCTCTCTTGATTTAGGTGAGACTCTCCAAAATTCACTTGATGTCATTATTAAAAGAATAAATGCACAAGCTGCTAATGTTTTTTTAATAGAAGAAAAAAAACAAGTTTTCCAATGCATCGCGTCAAAACACCAAGCATACTTGGAGGATTACGAGATTCCTTTGACTCAAGGAGTGATGGGTAAAGCGGTTTTACAAAAAAAATGTATTCGTGTTGGAGATGTTAGAAAGGATGTGAGAGAAATTGCAGAATTTTATTTTGATTTAGATAACAAAACAAATTTTACTACGTACTCGGTACTATGTGCTCCATTAATTGCTGCTAATGAATGCATTGGTGTTCTTCATTGTTTAAATAAAAAAACAACCAATAAACTTTTTGAAGAGAGTGATAGAAAACTTTTAGAAACATTAGCCACACCAGCAGCTCTTGCTATTAGAAATGCTCGAATGGCTAAAGAGCTTGTTGATAAAAATAGAATGCAGAAAGAAATAGAGATTGTCGGAGAGATACAGAAAACTTTATTATCCAAAAATAAAGAAGACGCTTTTCCAATAGCTGGGATAAATATTCCTGCAAAAGTAGTGTCTGGAGATTTTTACAACTTTTCTGATTTAGGAGATGGTAAATATGGATTTGGTGTTGCAGATGTATCTGGAAAAGGAATTAAGTCATCTTTATTGATGTCAAAAGCCTCAAGTCTTTATCGGTGCTTAAGTAAAACAATGTTCTCAGCATCAGACTTATTAAATTTATTAAATAAAGAAATTTGTGAAACTGCAGCCAGAGGTATGTTTGTTACCATGTTAGTTGGAATTTACGATAGTAATAAAAAACAATTATTAATTTCAAATGCTGGACATGAACCTCCATTGATTTATTCAAAAGATGGAAAATTTTCCAATCATACAGAGGCAGGACCACCATTAGGTATTATGCCAAATATTACCTACAAGGAGAGTTCAATTTCCTTTTCAGAAAGTTCTATGTACATTTTTACCGATGGTGTAACAGAAATAAAAGATCCTGATGGAGAAATGTTAGGAGCTGAAGGTTTCCAGGATTATATTAAAAAGTATCAATCCACGGCCAATAATAAAAGATTAAAAGTAATTATAGAGGATATTGTTAAGTCTGGAAAAATTCAAAAAGATGATTTAACAATTGTTGTTATAGACGGAAAATAAGATGATGGGCGTCCCTAAAGTAATGATTTTTTTTGCAATAATAATCAGTTCAGTACTTTACTGGGCCACTTCAAATGTTTGTAAGTATAACTTCGCATTAGAAAAGAAAACACAGCAACTAAATATCATTACAGAAAATATTGATCCCTCATTAGGAAATGCAAAATATTATGTTTATAGAGAACTAAATTGTAATGATGTTCATTTAGAATGGGATTATGAAAGAGTAATTGAAAATTTACGAAACATCACAGTACTTATATATCAAGAACTTAATACGGATATAAGAGGCGATCCAAATTAAAATTATTTTTTAGTAAAAAAATAAACATCAATTAAATCTTCGAAATGAACTCTTCTTTTTGACGCAAACATTGGCGGTGTATCTGAAAAAAAAACTAACAGGTCATTTTTATTCATGCGATTAATAAATTTTGAAATACTTTCATTAAATAACATTTGGTTATTATAAATTTTACAAAATTGTTCACTGATATTTAACGGAAAATTTTTATTACAATCTATGTATGAAATATTATAAACAGGCTCTACTGGAATATGATTATTCACCGTTAAGAAAATAATAAAATTATTTTTTTTATCTTTAATAATTCTATCTAAATTGTCCAAGATTAAATGATCACATATTCCACTGTACTTTTGATTACAAATTTCAAAATTTAGATCACTTAATTCTTTTTTGAAAAATGTTTTATTAAAAAAACTTTTATATCTTGATCTGTTAAAAAAAGATTCTTCATAGCTATGTATATAAATTAAGTTTTTATCTTTCATTAAATTGATCCAGCAATTATTTTTTTCAATAAAATATTTCAATTCACTGACAATATATTTTTCAAAATTAACATCTTTGTTGCAGAAAAATTCCATTTCAGCTCCTTGAGTTGTTAAAGTTCTGTTCCATTTTTTTTTAAATTTTTGAATAAGTAAATCATCATTACCCATCTTTATTTTTTTTAATAAATTTTCTTTGAGTTTTTTATTTCTAAAATTAGGGTAAGACTCATTTATGATTACATAGACATTATCATATTCACTTTTTGTTATTATTTTACCAAAATCTCTAAAACTTTTTAATTTTATGTTTTTATCAAATTGTGAAAGTTTTCTTTCACCAGAAGGATTACTGTCAAAATATAAATAAGTATATTTAACTGTATTAAACCAGTTATCATTTCTAAAAAAATCATTTCTAATATACTGTGAAATATATTTAACTTCATTCAAAACCAAATCATTTGAAGTCCATGTGTTAGTTAAGTGTTTATATCTTTTTATTAAAGTTAAATGAGTATTGCTTGGATTGAAGTAAGTTAAGATAAAAACAATTACAAGAATAGAAGAAATAATTTTTTTTTTGGTTTGAAATAAATCTCTTTTGA
>CACORY010000002.1 GCA_902629695.1 uncultured Pelagibacteraceae bacterium
GGTCAAACTTCCATCCGGAAAATCTAACTTTCAAAAAGGTGAAGTTGTGGATTGTTTTTTTCCAAATCATTCAAATAAAATTCTTTCCTAAATTATCTCATTTTTGTTGTAGTTAAAATAAATTAGAATTAAATATCAAGAAATGATTGAGCTTAAAAATGAAAAAATTGCAGTTCCTGTAGTTTTATTTGCAGGTTTACTCTGGTCTTTTGGTCCTTTAGTTGTAAGACATATGGACCAACCTCACCTTGTACCATGGCAATATATATTTGGAAGAGGTCTGACTATTTTCATTTTACTTAATCTATATTTATACTTTGAGGAAGGTATCAACTTTTATAAAAATTATAAAAAAGTTGGTAAATCTGGATTACTCGGTGGTTGTGGTCTTGGAGTAGCGATGATTTCTTTTATATATTCAATAACAAACACAACTGCAGCAATTACTTTATTATGTTTGGCCGCCATGCCGTTTTTTACAGCACTACTTGCTTTTTTATTTCTAAAAGAAAGAATTTCTTTCAATGTTTGGATATCAATAATTGTTGCCACAATCGGAATAATTATTATGGCTGTAGGAAATACTGAAAAAAGTTCAATAATTGGATTTATTTTTGGTATTACATCATCGATTGGTTTTTCTGTATTTTCAGTAACTTTAAGATGGCGAAAAGAAACCCCAAAATTTACGACAGTTGCAATTGCTGGATTATTTTGCTTTGTCTTTGCCACAATCATGATTTTGATTAAGAACCAAACTTTTTTCGCAACAAGTTTTAATAGTTCTATGTTTTCATTGCATGGTACACTAGTATGTTTGGGTTTAATCTTATATTCAATCGGGTCAAAAGCAATTCCTGCTGCTGAGCTAACTCTTTTATCTTTGACTGAAGTAATTGGTGGAATTTTTTGGGTATGGTTACCTTTATTTGGTATTAATGAGATACCATCTACAAATACAATAGTTGGTGGTTTTTTTCTTTTTGTCTCTATCACTTATTACAGCTTAATTATGAGATGGAATAAAAGATATATTGCATTGAACTAAAATCAAAATATGGAACGACCTGATTTTTTTACACTTAAAAATGGTGATAAAGCAAAACTTCCTTTCTCAAAAGATGAATATAATCAAAGAGTTGAAAAATTAAGATCTGTAATGAGCAAACAAAATCTTGATATGGTTATTTTAACCTCAATGCACAATATAGCATATTATACAGGTTTTATTTATTGTTCTTTTGGAAGACCTTATGGCTGCGTAATAACTAGTGATTATATCACAACAATTTCAGCAAATATAGACGCGAGTCAGCCTTGGAGAAGATCTCATTGTGATAATGTAATTTATACTGATTGGAAGAGAGATAATTTTCTTAAAGCAATAGTCTCTATAATTGGAAGAAAAGATCCACCCAAAAATATAGGAATAGAAAATGATCACATAACATTAGAAATGAGAGAAAAAATTGGTTCAATTTTTACATTCTCAATTTTTAGCGATATTTCAAAAAAACTCATGGAATTGAGAATGATTAAATCAAATGAGGAAATTGAAATTATAAAAAATGGAGCAAGGATTGCTGATATGGGAGGATATGAAATCCTTCAAAATATTAAAGAAAATGCTACTGAGATAGAAATTGCTATAAAAGGTAGAGACAAGATGGAAAGAGAGATTGTAAAAACATATCCTAATGCAGAATATATGGATACTTGGGTATGGTTTCAGTCTGGCATCAATACTGATGGTGCCCATAATCCTAAGACAAATCGCAAATTAATCAAAGGAGATATCTTATCTTTAAATACTTTCCCAATGATATCGGGATACTACACAGCACTAGAAAGAACTTTATTTTTGGACAATGTTGATGATAATTCTTTACGAGCATGGGAGGCAAATGTCAAAGTTCATAAAAGAGGTCTAGAATTAATTCGGCCAGGTGTCAAATGTGCAGATATATGCAATGAACTAAATGAATTATTTGCAGAACTTGGGTATTTGCAATACAGAACTTTTGGATATGGTCATTCTTTTGGAGTTCTATCACATTTTTATGGTAGAGAGGCAGGCTTAGAACTTAGAGAGGATATTGATACAGTTTTAAAAGAGAATATGGTTATTTCTATGGAGCCAATGATTTTAATTCCAGAGGGAAAACCAGGTGCAGGTGGTTATAGAGAACATGATATTTTGGTTATAGGTAAAGACGGTGCTGAAAATATTACAAAGTTTCCATTTGGCCCAGAACATAATATTATTAAAGGATAGGATGAATAAAGATAAAATTATTGTTAATAGTTGGAACGAATGGGATCCACTTAAGCACGTAATAGTCGGTAAAGCAGATGGAACTTGCATACCTGCTCCAGAACCCGCTCTTGATGCTAAAGTTCCTGAGGACTCTGATATGAGAGGAAAATTTGGGCCTAGAACTAGAGATACAGTCGATAAAGCTAATCAACTTTTAGATGATTTCTCGAATATACTGATAAAAAGGGGTATTAAAGTTGATAGACCCACACCAATCGATTTTAATCAAAAAACATCAACACCAGATTGGGATGCAGAAACTATGTTTGGATGTATGCCCCCTAGAGATGTTTTATTAACTGTTGGAAATGAAATATTAGAGGCAACCATGAGTTATAGATGTAGATGGTTTGAATATTTATGTTACCGGCCACTTTTAAAGAAGTATTATAATAGTGACACAAATATGAGGCATGAATCTGCTCCAAAACCAAGATTAACAGACGCAGATTATAGAAAAGACTATTTATCAGATAAAATAGGAATTCAAAAAAGACTCAAATGGACTGAGGATAAATTTTTTGTAACAACTGAAGAAGAACCATTATTTGATGCTGCAGATGTTTTAAGATTTGGAAAAGACTTGGTTGTTCAGCACGGTTTTACAACAAATTTGAAGGGTATAGATTGGTTAAAAAGGCATTATGAAAATCACAGAGTTCATGCAGTTAATTTTCCAGGAGATCCGTATCCAATTCATATAGATGCAACTTTTACACCCATCAAAGAAGGACTTATAATTAATAATCCTCAAAGAAGATTACCAAATGAGCAAAGAAAATTATTTGAGAATAATGGATGGGAAATAATTGATGCTGCTCAACCTGCTCATAATGAACCACCACCTCTTTGTTATTCATCTGTATGGCTTTCAATGAATGTATTAGTTTTAGATCAAAAAACAGTGTGCGTTGAAAAAAGTGAAAAATATCAAGCAGAGCAACTTGACAAACTTGGTATGGAAGTAATACCTGTTGAATTAAGAGATGCCTATGCATTTGGAGGTGGACTACATTGTTGTACTGCTGATGTTTACAGAGAGGGTACTTTAAAAGATTATTTTCCGAAACAATAGATTAACTTGGGTTTTTTTTTAAAAAATCTATGTAATTTCTAACTTCATCAAATTTTTCATCAGGTATATCTTTATAACTTGAAGAAAATTTGTGTTTTACACATAAAGCTACATGTGCATATGGATTTCTTCCTTTAGGATGATTTGGATGATCTGGTAATTGTCCTTTTAAATAATCACCAGCTTCTTGAATTATTTTCCATAATTTTGATGCATTTTTTTTATTCATTTATTTTGAAATATTATAATGCTATCTTTAAATAGTAAAATATGTCTAAAGTTTTTAAATTAGGTATAACAAGCAATAACAACAAAAAGATTGAGGAAGTAAAGTCTATTGAGGTTTTGGCTAACAAGGGCGTAGTAGGAGACAGACATTTTGATAATTATAATGATCCCTATTGTCAGTTATCTTTAATTGAGGCTGAAAACATTGATGAATACAATCTGAAATTTGGACTTAATATTCCTTACTTAGACTTTAGACGAAATATAATTACCAAAGGAATAAAACTTAATGATTTAGTAGGTAAAAAATTATCAATAGGAAACGTAGAAGTGGAGGGGATTGATTTATGTAGACCATGTAGACATCTTACTGAGATGCTAGATCAAGAAAATATTCTTAAAGAATTTCTTAGAAAAGGAGGCTTAAGATGTCAAATACTTTCTTCATCTAAAATAAAAGTTGGTGATTCGATTAAAGTTTTATCTTATTAATTAATTTTTTTTAGACTTATCAATATCGAATTTTTCTAACGCGGTTGGGGGATTGCTTTCAATAGATTTTGTATCTTCATCAAATGATTTTAATCTTTCAAGTTCCTTTTGTCTTAGCCTTTGTTCTCTTAAATTTTCTCTTTGTTCCTTAGCCTTTTGCTCTCTATCAAATTTTTCTTCCCATTCCTTAATTTTGATAAATTCAAGTTCTTTTTCTTTTTCTTCCTCTTGCTTAATTAATTTTAAAACTCTTTCTTTTCTTTTCTTTTCTTTTAACTCTTTTGATACTTGTTCTTCTTCTCTAACTTTTAAATCAATATCTTTTCTATTTTGTTCTTCTTCTCTTGTTTTAAGTTGTTTTTCTTTATTTCTTAAATCATTAGTAATTAAAGTTAAATTTTCATCTTTTTTAATTAATCTATCGTTTTCAGTTTTTTGATTTTCTTCTTTTACTTTTAATTCTTTTTCTTTATTTCTTAATTCTTCCTCGCGTATCTTTATCTTATTTTCTTCTTTTCTTAATTTATCTTCCCAAATTCTTAATTCTTTTTTTTCTTTAATTATTTGATTATTCTCTTGAAGTTTTTTTAATTTAATTTCTTTAATTAATTTAATTTCTTGATTTTTTTTATAATTAGAAATCGCTGAACTTAAAGATTTTGTTGTAATAGATGCTAGTTTAGCCAAACCACTACTTTTATCTTTTACTTTTTTTCTTTTAGTTCTAAACTTTGTTAATTTTTTGTTAGGCATATTTTTTTAAAATCTATTTGAGCAAAGAAACTATAACTTATCAACAATTTCTATAAAAAAATTTTATAAAACCGGCTATTTTGAGTTACAACCTGTAGGTGTTAATGATATTATTTTTATATTAAATAACTTTTTGCGTTAAATTAAACAAATTTAAATCTCAGATTTTTTATACTTTACTCCTTTTCTTTCCAATATTTCTTTTACCTTATCTGAATAAGGTTCATCAATATGTTCAGTTGCAGGATTAAGTTCTATTCCTGCAGGTGTTATTGTTTGAGGCATAGGAAAGAATTGAGAGTCTGGATTATCAACTGTTGCCCTTACTTTCATTCTATAAATCCCGAAAATTCCAATTATGGAATGAAAAAAAAATAAGAATATAAAAAACCCATTTGATCCTACAATATCCATAAAGATTGAGCATAGAAAAGGACCGCTCATAGCTCCTAAACCAAAAGAAAACTGAAGTCCAGCACCTGCGGCTACAAATTTATCTTTTGATATATAATCATTAGTATGTGCTAATATTAAAGAAAACATTGGCAAACTGCAAAACGAAAATAAGATAAAAAATATATAGAACCATGTTTTACTTGTTGCAAGGCTACCTGGCAAATACATTTGTCTTGAAACTAATATTGCAAATATAGAAAATATTGCAGCACCAAAACTTGCATAGACTATAACTTTTCTTCTATCATACATATCAGATATTTTTCCAATAGGAAATTGAGCGACAGCACCTGAAACAGCTAAAAGAAAAGTTACAATAGATATTTCTAAAATTGTAAAATTCATTGAGGTTGCGTATACCGCTAACAATGTAAACAATGCTGACTGTATTGTTCCATAAAATAAAGAACTTACCATGCCAAATGGTGAAGCTTCATATAATCCTTTTAAAGACATTGCTTTAATTCGTTTAAATGTTGGTGGCTTCTTTTTTGTCAATAAAATAGGGATTAGCGCAACAGATGTAATAACAGAAACCAATATAAAAGGTTGAAAACTTTTAGGAGTACTAAAATTAAGTAAGAACATACCAATACCCATTGCACCATAAAGTATTACCATATAGATAGAGAGTACACTTCCTCTGTTTTTGTTACTTGATCTATCGTTTAGCCAACTTTCAGCAACTGTATAAATACAAACCATGCTTATCCCAGTAAATACTCTCAGTAAAAACCAGACGAAAGGATTGATTATAATTGAGTGTAATAAAATTACTAAAGATGCCAAAGATGCAAACGCAGCAAAAACTCTTATATGTCCAACTCTAGAAATGATATTTGGTATTGTTGCAGCTCCTATAAAATAACCAACAAAGTATCCAGACATCATAAATCCTGTAGCAGTTAAACTAAATTCTTCCTGAACAGCTCTAACACCAAGAAGAGATCCCTGAAAACCGTAGGCCATCATTATAAAACCCATTCCTAAAAATAACGCCCAAGAATTTTTTAAAACTTTATTCATAAATATGCTGTAATTATTTGCGATGTATTATTAAATCAAGTCCTAATTGTGACAAGCTCAAGAATTTTTAAGTTTTAAAAAGGAGTGTATAGCAATTGTAATAATTATAACTAAACCCCCTAAAAGAGTTTCAATACTTGGCTGTTCTTTGATAATCATCCAAACCCAAATTGGACCAATGATGGTTTCTAATAAGAAAAACAAGTTAACTTCAGCAGCAGTAATAAATCTTGGGGCTATCGTGACTAATACAAAAGGTATTGCCACGCAAAGAATACACATTAAAGGAACAATAAAAAGATCTTTATCTTGAAGAACGAAACTTTCAATAAAGAATAAAGCAAACGAGGCAACAAATAATTTTCCTACTACAGCAGCTGGAACTAAATTTTTTAATTTTGCAGATCTTATAGTTATGGCACCTATAGCCAAACCTACAGCTGTAATGAAACCTAATATATCGCCATAAAAATTACCCATTTTAAGTGAGTCAAAGAAAATATAAAGTATGGCAAAAAAAGTGATGACAATAGAGATCCAAGTCTTTTTATCTGGAGTTTCTTTTAAAAAAATAGCTCCAAGAATAGCTGATAAAAGTGGAGCAGTGGCGATCATTACTAAAGTGTTCGCTACATTAGTATTTTGAATAGAAACAACAAATGTAATATTTGTTATGCTAAAAGTTATTATATATATTATTCCATGATAGCTACTATCAAAAAGAATTTTAAAAAAATTTAATTTGTAAATTAATATCATTCCTAAAAAAACAGTGAAAAATGGAATTATTCCTCGATAAAAAACTAATCCCCATGTATCAACATTAGATAACCTTATAAATAAAGAGTCTGGTGTAATAAACAGCACTGCAACAAAAGCTAACAGGGAACCTTTTTGTTGATCCGATAGACTTTTCATGCTTTTAATTCTTTCCAAAAAACTTTCGCAAGATTTATTTTTGAAAGATCGTATAGAGTTTTTAATCCAGTTGGGGAAGTTATATTGATATCTCCATTAAGTTTTCCATCTATAAAATCAATTCCAGCGAAAAAAATTTTTTCTTTTTTTAAATCTTTGGCAATGAGTTTTGAAACTTTTTTTTCGTATGAATTAAGAGTAGTATTTACTGGTTTAGCACCCTTGCTCATATTACTTAAAAATGAGCCTTTTTTTGGAATTCTAGATATTACACCTTTTATTTTTCCATTAATCAAAAATACTCTTTTATCTCCTTTACTTATTTCATGCAAATATTTCTGACACATTATATGGTGATGTTTCCTTATAAATTTCTTTATGAATTTTGAATCAAATTTATCTAATAAATGAATGTCATTACCACCAAAACTGTAAATAGGTTTAATGACTATTTTTTTATTTTTTTTAATAAATTTTTTAATTTCATCAATATCCTGGGAAAAAATTGTATTTGGCATAAATTTTTGATATCTAGCAGAATAAAGTTTTTCTGAAATATTTCTTACAGATCCTGGGTTATTAATTATTTTTACATTGTCTTTAATCATATCCAAAATATAAGTATTAGAAATATATTGAAGATCAAAAGGAGGATCTTGTCTGATCAGAATAAATTTACTTTTTGATAATATTAATTTTTTTTTTTTAGATATCTCAAAAAATTTTTTTTTATTATAATTAAATTTAATAAAAAAACCTTTGGCAACTACTTTAGAATTAATAATTGATAAATCTTGAGGTTCATAATAAAAAATTTTGTATTTCTTTTTTTGAATTTCATTTGCCAGAAATAAAGTTGTATCTGTTTTAGGATTTAGTGTAGCAGGGTGGTTTCCTTGGATGGTAACAATTTTATTTGTCATACAATTCATTTAAATCTTCATTTTTTGAAAATCTATTAATCATATGATCTGCATTTGTAGTTTTATTATCTATTAATTTTTGTAAGTGATTTAAAAACAAGGTTTCATTTTTTTGATTCTTATTTAAAATATCTCTATTCTCCAAACCCTTTCTAGATAATTTTAATAAAATTGATGACCAATAAAGAAGATCTTTGCCCATAAGTTGTGTATTAAATCCTTTTTGTGGAGCTTCAAGATAAGCGTTAATTATTTTATCCTTTTCCCATTTGGAGATTACTTCATTAACTTCGTCGATATTTCCGTATAACATACCAATATAAAAAGCAGGGCCCGAACATAAACAATCCCATCCACAAGTATCCATAGATCTTAGCTCAATGTATTTTTTTAATCTATTTTCTGTAAATATAGTGCTTAAATGAATTGACAAATCATTTTCATTAGGAAGTCGATTATTAACCTCACTAATTTTGCCATTCATGAAATCTTTAAATGTATATTTATGTCCTGAAATATAAGTATCTCTTTCTTGAATAAATAAAATTGGAAAATTCATAATAAAATCTGTATATTTCTCAAAATTTAACTCTTCAAAAAAAATTTTTGGCAACCCCCCTCGAGAGGTATTTTGCCAAACTTTTGATCTATAAGATAAATAATTACTCTTTTTTTTTTCGATTATTGATGAGTTAGCAAATAAGGCAATTGATATTGGAACTATCGAATTAACGATTTTAAATTTTTTAGAAAAATCATCTTCTGAATTATAATCAATATTTAATTGTGTTCCACATGTCCTATACATCATATCTAAGCTTGATTCACCTCCTAAGGGCATATCTTTTGTCATTAATTTGTATCTTTGTTTTGGATTATTTGGAATTTCATTAAGTTTAGATATTGGATCAAATCCAGCACTAACTATACTGATATTTAATTTTTTAGTTACTTGTTTAAGTTCAAAAAGATAATCTTGTGATTCTGCACATGCCTCGTGAATATGGTTTAGCTTTTCACCAGACAGCTCTATTTGATTTCCTGGTTCAAGAGTGATGTTTTTATCACCTTTGTTTAGAGCAATTATATTATCTTTTTCGTAAATCGGGTTCCAACCAAATTCTAATAAAGCTGCAAACATTTCTTTTATCTTTAAATAATTAATTCGCTTATTATTACTAAAGAGAAACTTTTCATGTTCGATACCAATTTTGAAATTTTTAGTATCTTTAATCCCGCTCTTGAAATATTCTATTATTTGTTTTTTTGAACTAATCATTGACATTTAAATATTACTTTTTTTCTAAATTTAAAGTAAAGAATATGGTTTTCTAGAAAATATCCTTTTAACCATAGGAGCAAAGTCCTCTAAGGTCATACTTTTATAATTTGGATCAAATGAAGCTTGGTCCCATTTTTCACAAAAATTTACTGCATCTTCATAATATTCGTGATCTTTATATTTTTCTCTTTGATTCTTATTCTTACCCAAATGATGTGCATAATAATACATTTGAAATTCTCCATGTTTTTCTATTATCCAATGTGTCTTTTTACTAACATAAGGTTTTAAAACTGCTGCAGCATATTCAGAATGATTCATAGGTGCTAATTCATCTCCAATGTCATGTAATAAAGCTGCAACGACCATCTCTTCATCAGCTTTATCATTAAAAGCTCTAGTTGCTGTTTGAAGAGAATGTTCAAGTCTTGAAATTTTGTAGCCTTCAAGAGTTGAATTAAGGCTTTTCATAAAATTTAAAATTCTATCAGCTGTTCCATCGATATATTCTTTTTCATATTTATCCAGTAAAAGATATTCATCTTTGGTTCCAGATTTCATTTGTGTAAATTTAACAGTTTTCATTTAATTATTTGATGCAGTGCTTAATAATGATAGTTGGGTTATCTTACTATCCCCAAGCTCATCTATTGGTTTAACTGGATAATCACCAGTAAAATAATGATCTGTAAGTTGGGGGTAATTTTGATTTCTATTTTCAAAACCGACAGCTTTATACATGCCGTCAATTGATAAAAATGAAAGAGATTTTGCTCCAATATATTCACAAATCTCATCATTATTTTTGTTAGCTGCAAGCAATTCTTTTTTTGTTGGAGTATCTACTCCATAAAAATCAGGATATCTTATCTCAGGACAGGCAATTTTGACATGCACTTCTTTTGCTCCAGCATCATATAACATTTTTACTATTTTATGAGATGTAGTTCCTCTAACTAATGAGTCATCAACTAATATTATTTTTTTATCTTTAATAGCTGATTTATTTGCATTAAGTTTTAACTTTACACCAAGACTTCTGATTTGTTGACTTGGTTCAATAAATGTTCTGCCTACATAGTGATTTCTTACGAGACCTAGCTCAAATTTTTTATTAAGAAATTGTGCAAAACCTAAAGCTGCAGCATTTCCTGAATCTGGAACTGGAACAACAATATCAGCCTCAGTTTTATTTTCTTTTGCCAACTCTGCACCTAAATTCTTTCTATGTTCATAAGCAGTTTTGCAATTAAGTACACTATCTGGTCTTGCAAAATATATATATTCAAAAACGCAGGGTCTTATTTTTTTTGGTGGAAAGGGTTTGATACTTTTTAATTGGTCATTTTCAATCAAAACTATTTCACCATTTTCAACCTCTCTTACAAACTTAGCACCAATTATATCTAGCGCACAAGTTTCAGAGGCTAAAACATAACTATTCTTTAATTTACCGATAACTAAAGGTCTTATTCCATAGGGATCTCTTACACCAATTAAAGAAGTTTGAGTCAGCATAACAAGAGCATATCCTCCTTGAATTTGAAAAATTGCATCTACAATCTTGTCTATGGTTTTTGCTCTTTTTGATCTGGCAATTAATTGAACAATAGTTTCAGTATCAGAAGTAGTATAAAATATTGCACCATCCTCAACTAATTTTTTTCTTAAAGATATTGAATTAGTTAGATTCCCATTATGTGAAATACCAATACCACCTGCATTAGTATCTGCAAAGAAGGGCTGGATGTTTCTAAGTGTATTTTCTCCTGTTGTACTGTATCGATTATGACCAATCGCAAAATTACCGGGTAATTTTTTTAAAACTTTTTCTTTATTAAAATTATCACCCACAAGTCCAAACCTTTTCTCTAAATGATATTTTAATCCATCAAAAGTTACTATTCCACAACCCTCTTGTCCCCGATGTTGAAGTGCGTGTAATCCTAAAGCTGTTAGAGTCGATGCCTCTTTAATGTTACTTATTCCAAAAACTCCACACTCTTCTTTAAGTTTTGGGTTAAAGTTCTTCAATTTTTTCTTTTGAGTCTTTGTATTTTTTTTCATTTGGAAATTCTTTAAGTAAGTAATTACTACCTTTTTCTAAATATGGAAAGATGTATGATTTATTTAAATTTATTGGCCATTTATCATAGTTATACACAATATGTGCACCTGAAAATATACAAATTGATATTATATACGATCTTATAAAACCAAAAAAAAATCCAAAAATTGCATCTAGACTACCAAGACCTGTATATTTTACAGCTTTGCTTATTCCTTTACTAATAAGTAAAACTAAAAAAATAACTATAATGAATATAGATACTCCTAAAATCAAATCTAAAATATATTCATTGTCAATTACCCCTTTGATATATGGTTTTGCTCTAGGAAAAATAATCAGAGTAATTATATAAGCAAATAACCACTTGGACATTGCTAAGACACTTAAAACAAATCCTTTTCTATAACATTTAATTATTGATAAAATTGTAATAATAGAAAATGCTAAATCAATTGATGATATTGATTTATAAAATTCTTCAAATAGATCAATCATCTAATTTTTTTCAAATGGTTTGATCTTTAAAATTAAAGCAGGCATTAGTGTTAAAACTGAAATCATCGCTAATAACATTGCAAGACCTGTGAATATACCAAAAAGTATTGTTGGTATGAATTTAGACAAAACCAATATAGAAAAACCAAAGACAATTGTAATTGATGTATTCAAAATTGCTCTTCCAACTGTTGCATGACATGATTTAATAGTTTTTAAATAGTCATTCAAAATATAGAATTCTTCCTTAAATCTGTAAATATAATGTATACTATTGTCTACTGCTATTCCTATCGTAATAGCAGCGATGGTTATGGTCATCATATCTAAAGGAATGTTAAGCAGCCCAATAATCCCTAGAATAAAAAAAGCAGCGATAAAATTTGGCACTACTCCTATAAGTGATAATTTTATGTTTCTAAAAAGAATTAAAAACATAATAAAAATACCTATCATGACTAAACCTAGAGTAAGAATTTGAGATTTAAAAAGACTTTGAAGGAGATTGTTGAATAAAATTAAAACTCCTGCCAATTTAAATTCTGTTTCTTTTAAGCCAATTTTATTTTTTAAGTCATATCTAATTTTTTTTATTAAATCATTTCTTCTCAAGTTTTCCTGAGAGTCTATTATTCTTAAATTAATTCTGGCTTCATTATTATCTACTGAGATATAAGGATCTATTATCTCTTTTTTAATATTATTTGGAATTTTTGAGTAAAGAACACCCATTTCTAAGGTTCCCAAAGGTTTATTGTTATTAAGTTGAGTCGCAACATCTATAATTGATGAGAACGACAAAACTTTACCAACTTGAGGTAAACCATCTAAATAATTATGTACTTCAGAAATTTTATCAATTTTATCTTTTGTAAACCAGTATTTTTCATCATTATCTTCAGTCTCATTATCCCAGTCATCAAATTCATCTTCTTCTTTATTTACAATTTTATTTTCCTTAGGAAATTTTAAAATTATTTCAAGAGGAGTAGTTCCTCCTAACTTTTCGTCTATTAATTTCATTCCTTTATAAATTTCAGTATTTTTACTAAAATAATTAATGAAACTATTTTCAACCTCTAATCGGCTTATTCCTACTAAACTTAAGATAATTACCAAACCAGTTATTAAAAAAATTGAAATTTGGTTATTTATTGAAATTTTTGAAAAAAAAGAAGTGATCATTGAATCTTTGTTATCTTCAAGGGAGATATTTTCTTTTGGAACAAAGTTGAGCAAAGTTGGTAGTAATGTAAATGTTATTATAAATGAAGTTATTAGTCCAAAAGTCATCATCCATCCAAAATCAATGATAGGTTTTATTTCACTAAATATTAAAGAGAGAAAAGCTATAATAGTTGTTAAGACTGTGTATAAAATTGGCCAAAACATTTTTTTTGTTGTTTTGGAAATTAATTCAAAGATATTATTACTAGGAAATTTTTCTTTGAGTTGTAAAAATCTTGTGCTCATATGAATATTCATAGCCATTGTTAAAATTAACATTAGCGCAATAAAGTTTGAAGAAATGACTGTGACTTTCCAACCTAATAGACCAAGTAATCCCATCATGATTATTACAGAAAAAAAACAGCTGCTTATGGGCACAATAACCCAAATAACTTTTCTAAAAACAAACCACAGCGTAGCAACTATGAAAAAAAAAACACCTAATCCAAAAACAATTATATCACTTTTTATAAAAGTCATCATATCATCAGCAATCATTGGTATTCCACCTAAGTGTATCTTGCCAATATCCTCATAACTAATTATTACGTCTCTAATTTCTACAATATTCTTATGATTTTGTTTTTTGATTTGATCTTTATATTCTTGTACTTTTTTTTTTGATTTTTTATCAATATCATTTAATAGATCATTTTTTTTAATATAAACAATAATTCCACTTGTTTTACCATCTTCACTTATTACAAAGTTTCTGAAAACTGGGCTACTTATAATTTCTTTAAAACCTCTTTCTTTATCAACATTTTCATCTTTAAGTGTTTTAAAATTTTGTATTCTTTCCTGGAGTGGAGCATCAGAGTTATCTAAGAGAGGTACATCTAACAAAGTGACAACACTATGAACCCAATCTAAACTTTGAATTTTATATTTTAGACTCAAAAGGTTATTTATTGATGATTCAGAAACCATATTTTCATTTGGAGTATAAGTCAGTATTAAAAATTCCTTAGAACCATACCTATCTGATATTTGTTTGAGATATTCAAGATCAGGATCACCTTCAATCAATAAAGTCTCAGACGAGGCATCAAGTCTGAAATCTTTTGAATAATACCCAAAACTTAGTAATGCTAAGATTAAAATTATAAAAATGGACTTTGGATTTTGAAGAATAATTTTTTGGTAAAATTTTGAAGACATTTTACCCTTTTATATGTGAATTTAGTTATTTTGTAGATCTTTAAATTTGGTAAACATTTCTTCAAATTCTAAGGTAATATTACCTGTGGGACCGTGTCTTTGTTTGCTGATAATTAGTTCTGCTAAATGCGACACCTCATTCATTTTTGCTTGCCATTCAGCGTGTTCAACAGTCGCAGGACGAGGCTCTTTTGACTTTAAATAATAGGATTGCCTATAAACAAACATCACAACATCTGCATCTTGTTCAATAGATCCAGACTCTCTCAAATCAGATAATTGAGGTTTTTTATCATCTCTTTGCTCAACTGCTCTTGATAATTGAGATAGAGCCACAACTGGTATTGAAAGTTCTTTAGCTATTGCTTTAAGACCCTGAGTTATTTCAGAAATTTCCTGAACTCTTCCATCTTTGTTATTAAACGTACCTTTCATTAGCTGAATATAATCAACTATTAACATATCCAATCCAAATAATCTTTTAATTCGTCTAGCTCTGTTGCTCAATGCTGCTATATTAATAGCAGGAGTTTCATCGATATATAGAGGTAACTCAGATATATTTTTTGATGTTTCTAAAAATTTATCAAATTGTTCATCAGAAATTTTTCCACGTCTAATATCATTAGACTTAATTCTTGATTGTTCTGCTAATATTCTCGTTGATAATTGTTCAGACGACATTTCTAAAGAAAAAAAAGCTATTGACGATTTTTTTCCATTATTTTGAATTTTTTGAGCAGCATTAAATGCAATATTTGTAGCAAGTGCGGTTTTACCCATACCAGGTCTCCCAGCAATAATAATAAGATCAGACTGATGAAGACCTCCAAGTCTATCATCTAAATCTCTTAAACCTGTTGGAACTCCAACTATTCCTTCTTCATTTTTGTAAGCTGCAGAGGCCATTTCTATAGTTTGTTTCATAGCCTCATCAAATTTAATCAAAGATGAATTAAATGAACCTCTTTCAGCTAAATCAAATAAAAGTTTTTCTGAATTTTCGATAATAGTTTGACCATTAGTTTCAAGATCATTTAATTTTGCAGTATCTATCGTTTGCTCGGAAATTTTAATTAATTCTCTTCTGACAAACATATCATAAATTATTTTTGAGTATTCAATTGCTTGTCTAGTAGAAGTAGAAAATTTTGTAATTTTTACCAAATATTCTGGAATATTTAAATCATCTTTCTCATCTTTGAAATAATTTTTTAAAGTTATTGGGTTTGCTAACATTCCTTTATAAATAAGATTTTCAATAGAATTGAATATTTTTTGATGCATTGGATCAAAAAAATTTTGATTTGAAATAATAGTATTAATCTCATCAAAAATTTCATTTGATACTAATATTGATCCAATCACAGATTGTTCGGCTTCAATATTGTTAGGCAATTCTTTAAAATTATTTTTTACTAAATTAAGATTGTTTTCCATAAGAGAAATTTATATGAAAAATTAAATTAGAAAATCAAAAAAAAGGGCTGGGGAAAAAATTGTATAATTAATTAATATCTTCAGATGCTTGAACGTTAATAATTATTTCAGCATCAATTTCTGAATGTAAAGAGATTTTCACATTAAATTTTCCAAGAGTTTTTATTTCTTTAATTGGTTGTATTAATGATGGTTTAATATCTAACTCATCTTTTTTTAAAATCAATTTCGAAATCTCAGTTGGTTTTACAGATCCATAAAGCTCATTATTTTCAGTACTTAATTTCTTGATGTTATACTCTTTTTTGTCAATTTTTTCCAAAATTTTTTTAGCCTCTTTTTTTTTGTCATTATCTTTTTTTGAAAGTTCAGATTTAATCTTTTCTACTCTGTGGATATTTTCTTTAGAAGCATATAAAGCTTTATTCTTGGAAATTAAAAAATTTCTTGCATAGCCTCTTTTAACATCTATTATTTCACCAATAGATCCAATCTTTTTCAGGTTTTCTAATAATATAACTTTCATTTATAGCAAAGCTAAATTTCTTGCTCTTTTAATTGATAAAGATAATTCTCGTTGTTTCTTTTGACATACGTTTGTTATTCTCGATGGCAAAATTTTTCCATTTTCTGAGACATATTTTTTTAAAAGTTTAATATTCTTATAGTCTATCTCAGGAGCACCTTTTACTGAAAGTGGACATGTCTTTTTAAATTTATATTTGTTTGGTTGAAATATACTTAATTTTGCAAAGTTACTTTGACTATTTCTTTTATTGTTTCTTTGTTTTTTTGCCATTCTTAACTTTTCTTAATTTCTTTTTTTTCACTTTCATCTTTTTTCGAAAAATAATTTGTATTTAGGTCAAATTTTTTAACTTTTACAGTCAAATATCTTAACAATTTTTTATCTAAAAGTTCGTTTTTTTCGAGTTCTTTTATAATCTTACCAGAGCCTTTCAACTTAAAATGAATATAACTGCCCTTTTTATTTTTTTTTATTAAATATGAAAGATTTAACAAGCCCCAATTTTCTGTTTTTACTATTTCACCCTCATTTTTTTCAACAATTTTTGAATATTTTTCTGTTAGTTGTTTTATTTCACTCGGAGACGTATCTTGTCTTGCTATAATTGTATGCTCGTATAAGTTCATTTAAGTTTTAAGATAAAAAATGAGGATATACTATTATAAATCTTCAATTACAATACCTAAATGAACAAAAAAAATAGGTTTTTTTAGATGTTTTCAGTAATTTTTCCTGGTCAAGGATCCCAATCTCTTGGTATGGGAAAGGAGTTTTTTGATAAGTTTGAACATGTCAAAAAACTATTCCAAGAAGCTGATGATGTATTAAATGTTCCGTTGTCTAAGTTTATACTAGAAGGTCCAAAAGATAAACTTGATTTGACAGTAAATACTCAACCAGCAATATTTCTAATTAGTTTCTCAATTTTTCATGTAATAAAAAATGAGTTTAATATTGATCTACATAAAGCTAAATATTTTGCAGGACATTCTTTAGGTGAATATTCTGCTTTATCATGTGCTAATAGTTTGAGTTTCGCTGAAACGATTCAACTATTAAAAAAAAGAGGAAATGCCATGCAAAATGCAGTTCCAAAAGGCGAAGGTAGTATGATTGCTGTGCTTGGATCGACAGTTGAAAATATAGAAGAAATATTGAATAAAAAAAAAAGTGAATTTGTTATAGAAATTGCAAATGATAATTCTAATGGACAAATAGTTTTAAGTGGTAAAAATAAAGATTTAGAAAGATTTAGTGATTTTTTAAAAGAAAAAAACATTAAAAATGTTAAACTTGCTGTAAGTGCGCCATTTCATTGTAAATTAATGTCTAAAGCAACAGAAATTATGAAAATAGAAATTGAAAATACTAATTTTAAAGATTTTAAAAATATATTAATTTCTAATGTTACTGCAAATGAAGTTTTAAATTCCAATGATTTAAAAAAATTATTGATCAATCAAATTGAAAATAGAGTAAGATGGAGAGAAAGTATTAATTTTATGATTGAAAAAGGAGTCCAATCTTTTACTGAAATTGGACCAGGTAAAGTTTTGTCTGGACTGATAAAAAGAATAGATAAAAATGTAAAAATTCGTGCAATTAATAGTATTGATGATATAAAAAATTTTAAAAATGAATGATTTAAAAAATAAGAATATTATAATTACAGGAGCAACTGGAGGAATTGGAAACTCAATAGTAAAAAAATTGTATGAATATGGAGCAAATATTCTAGCTTCAGGGACTAAAATTGATAAACTTGAAAAACTGAAATCAAATTTTGAAAATATAAAAATTTTAAGATTTGATATTACTGATAACGATAAAATTGAAAAATTTATCGATGATGCAACTAATGAATTAGGAGGAAACTTAAATTGCCTAGTTAATAATGCAGGAATTACAAAAGATAACTTAGCAATTAGGATGAGTCTGGATGAATGGAATAAAGTTATTAATTTAAATTTAACCTCAACATTTTTATTTAGCAAATTTGGAATTAAAAAGATGTTAAAAAATAAATTTGGTAAAATTATCAATATTACATCGGTTGTAGGACACACAGGAAATCTAGGACAATCTAATTATACTGCATCTAAAGCTGCTATAGTTGCTATGTCAAAAAGTCTGGCAATTGAATACGCAAAAAAAAATATTAATATTAATTGTATTTCACCTGGATTTATTGAAACAGCGATGACAGATAAAATTGATGAAAAGTTCAAAGAGATAATAATATCTAAAATACCTTCAGCAAGACTTGGACAACCTGAAGATATTGCAAATGCTGTTCTTTTTTTAGCCTCCAACCAATCAGATTATATTAATGGTGAAACACTTCATGTTAATGGGGGCATGTATATGGCTTGACAAAATAGTTAATTAAACTAATAAGAATTTAAACTAACATATAAGGATTTTTTTATGTCAGAAGATATATCAAGCAAAGTAAAAAAAATAGTTGCTGATCACCTGGGTATAGATGAGGCTAAAGTAACAGAAGAATCAAGCTTTATAGATGATTTAGGTGCAGACAGCTTAGATACAGTTGAATTAGTTATGGCTTTTGAGGAAGAGTTTGGTTCAGAAATTTCTGATACAGAAGCTGAAAAAATTTTAACAGTTGGTGACGCAGTAAAATTCATAGAAAGTAAAAGCAACTAACTTTTTAATGCCACAAAAAAAAGGTGGGATAATGGTCATATTATCATCCCCATCTGGGGCTGGTAAAACTACTCTTGTAAAACTTTTAGCAAAAAAAAACAATTTTTATATTTCAGTTTCTCATACCACCAGGAAACCAAGGCTAAATGAAGCAGATGGTAAAGATTATTTTTTTGTCACTGACGAGGAATTTAAAAGATTAATAAAAAATCAAGAATTTCTAGAATACGCAAAAGTCTTTGATAATTATTATGGTACTTCTAGAACTCCTGTAATTCAAAATTTAGAAAAAAATCAAAATGTTATATTTGATATTGATTGGCAGGGCGCAGATCAAATTAAAAATAAAAAGATGGATTATAAATTGATCACATTTTTTATTTTGCCACCAAGTAAGAAAGTCTTATTTGAAAGACTTTCTAATAGAGACATGAAAGATAAATTGATTGCAGAAGAGAGAATGAAACAATTTGATAGGGATGTTCTACATTGGATCAATTATGATTATATTGTTATAAACGATAATCTAGAGGATTGTTTTTTAAAAATTCAAAAGTTAATTGATGCAGAAGTTAATAATGGCTCTAGAGATTATGATAAAGATTTCGTAAAAAATCATGTTGAAAAATTAATTTCTTAAGTTCTCTAATTCTTTTGCTAACATATAATAAGTCTGAAAATCTAAATTCTGTGGTCTTAAATCTAAATTAAGATTCAGTTTTTTTGCAATTTTACTAGAATTTTTGAAAAGTTTGTTAAGTGGTTTTTTTATTTTTTTTCTTTTTTGATTAAAAAAAATTCTTGTTACATTCTCAATAGAGTCTGCATTTTTTAGTTTAAAATATTTAATTTTTGGTGTGAATAGAAGAAGTGTGCTTTCAACTTTTGGTTTAGGTTTAAATGAAGAGGGCTTAACATCAATTATTTTTTTTACATTTAATCTCCAATTAGAAATTATTGACAATCTGCCATAATTTGATGTGTTTGAACTACTAATAATTCTATCTGCAACCTCTTTTTGAAATAATAATATTAGTTTATCAAACCAGAGCTTTGAGTTTATATTTAATATCCACTTAATTAAAATTTCAGTCGAGATATTATAAGGTAAATTTCCAAATACTGTTAATTTATCGTTAGACAATTTATTTTCAGAAATATTAAGAATATCGTCATTAATAAATGTGATATTTTCTGTATATTTTTTTCTTAATAAATTCAGAAGATGATTATCTTTTTCAATTAAAATTAATTCTTTTGGATTATTTTTTAAAATTTCGGTTGTTAAATTTCCTGTACCAGGACCTACCTCAAGAATATTTTTATTTTGTATGTCAGCACAAGTTAAGATCTTTTTAATTATTTCTTCATCAATCAAAAAATTTTGACCAAGACTTTTTTTAGGTTTAATTTTCACTATTTTCTATTTAAAAATCTTAAAGCATCGATTAAACTTTGAGGATCTGACTTATTTTTACCAATCATTTCATTGTTAGGACCGTGGTCAGGTGATATTCTTAAAAATGGAAGTCCTAAAGTAATATTGATTGCATTAAATCCATATAAAGTTTTGATAGGTGTTAAAACTTGATCATGATACATTCCAATAATTACATTAAATTTTTTCATATTTTGTTTTAAAAAAATAGTATCTGCTGGAAAAGGGCCAAATATATTCATTTTCTTTTTTTTTAATATTTTTATTGCAGGTTCAATAATTTTTTTTTCTTCACTTATATTAGAGAAATTTTCACAATGAGGATTTAATCCTGTGATGGCAATTTTAGGTTTGAAAGAAAAATTTAACTTATAAAACTTATTTATGATTAAAGATTTGATTATTATATCTTTTTTAGTTATTTTTTTGGAAACTTTGTTAAGTGGTAAGTGAGTTGTAATTGGACATACGGATAAGTTTTTATTAAAAATTAGCATCGCATAATGCTTTTTAATTTTAAATTTACTAGCAATAAATTCAGTAATTCCAGGAAATTTATTTTTTAAAAAAAACTTTTTTGAGATAGGTCCATTAATAAATCCTGAGATTTTATTTTTTTTGATTATATTAAAAGCTTTGTTAAAACATTCATTAATATATTTATTTGATTTTAAAGAAATAGGCTCGAAAATTTTCGTAAAATTATAATTTATATTAATGATATTGATTTTGTTCAACTTTACATTCTTTAATAATTCATTTTCTAATTCAATTTGATTAAGTCTTACTTTTAATTTCATCTTTTTTAATTGAAGACAAATAAGATTATAAGAGCCTATTAAGATTATTGGTTTTTTACTCCGATATTTTTTAAATGATTTTGCTAATAACTCAGAAAAGATACTATTTGGTTCACCGCAAACTATTATGATAGGTTTAGAATTCATTTATTTGTGAATTTAATTTTATTTTATTGTAATAGATTTGAGAAAAATTTTGATATTGTTTATCTTTCTCTATTCTTATTATTTCTTTTACAATTTTATTTTCATCAAATTCCTCATTGATAATTTTTTTTTGATTCACTTTGATAATTAAATAGTTGTTATTGATAAATATTGGTTTACTAAAATCATTTACTTTAAGCTTTTGTATTTCTTTTTTAAGTTCCTTTGACAGTTGATTTTCTTTTATTTTACCAATATTACCTCCAATTCTTGAAGTATCAGAAATACTAAATTTAGTTGCTGCAGTTTCAAATCCGTGCATATTGATTGTTTCTAAAACCTTCTTAATTGTTTCATTAAACTCTTTTTCGTTTTGAGGTGCTAAAACAATCTCTGATAAGTCATATTCAATAACCTCTTTATAATTCATTTTGTCATTTTTTACGTTTTGTCTAATCGTATTTTCATCTATGATAATCTGATTTTGGAATTTTCTTGAAATAAGCTGATTCCATAAAATTTCAATTTTTAATTTTTCTTTAACTTCATTAATTGATATACCAAAAGTTTCTAAATAGTTTTCAAATTCAATTAAATTACTTAAATTTAAATTAGTATAAAGACTTTTAATAATATCTTGAATCAATTGATTGTTTTCATATTTCTCTACTATGAAGTACTTTTTAATTTCATTTGATTTAATTTTTTCTCTTATCAAAGACTCTTTAGCAATTTCAATTTTTTCACTTTTATTAAGATCTTCTAATTTCTTATTTAATGATATTAAATAATTTAACTCATTATTAATATCTATATTGGTTATTAAAGAATTATCTATTTTGTATAAAATTTTAATTTTTTGAGAGGCAAATATATTGTTTGAGTAAAGAAATATACTTAAAAATATGATTAAAAAACTTATTAATTTATTCATCAAATTTTATTTATCTATTCCAGGTAGGTTTATACTATTATCAAAAGGCATAATAGTGATTGAAAAAAATAATCTTTCTTCAGGTTTTAAAGATCCGTCTGTGTAATAATCTTTATTATATTCTAATGCAGCAGTTAAGCAATCCATTTTGTATTCGTAAATTAAATTATAATATTCAGTCAAATCAGTTTTTTTATTTTTTCTAGTTCTAAATTTTAAACTTTTTGTATCATCGAACTTTAAGGATGTTTCATTTGCTATAAAGTGAGTTTTACCTATCTCATCACCTTCTTCTATAAATTCAAAAGTACTTACAAAGTTATTGATCTTAATTTTAGAATTTATATTATGATAGTGAAATTGCCCAAGATTATTATCTGACAAAAAATCGTATTCTAGATCTAAAAACTTATTTAATTTGACTCTAGATTGACCCACAATATTTGATGTTTTTTGACCGATAAAACTACTTTTTGGTAAATCTAAATTTTCATCAGATCTAAAGGAAGCCGCTAAATTTAAACTTAATATCTCTGATGACTTATCAATATTGCTGAATAATCTAAATTCATTTCCTAATGTGACAGACTCTCCTCCTTCCAGAGTTGTAGATGAGCTTAACCTGTCTATGGAATAAATATTTGAATAATCAATTAATCGTTCTTCATTATTTATGTTTTTATTGCTTTGAGGATTAAATTTTGCAACAAAATTTGGCGTCAAAGTACTAAGATATTTTTCTCCTTTTTTTTGAAGCGGAAATTTTGAATTAAATTGAAAAATACCTCTAATATTATTTTCCGATCTGTTTTTAAAATTTGAAGAATTTTTAGAATCGGCATTAAAGTTTTTGAAAAGAAATTCATAATTGTTTATCAATCCACTATCTTTAATTGAGTCTTGAGATTTATAACTTAAATTATTGACAAGAATTTTCTCATTAATGTTTGTGTTATAAAGTTTATTATATCCAAAACTGCTTATTTCCATAGAACCATCCAAACTTGTATCTAATATTTTTGATAAACTAAAATTCGGCAGTATAAACTCATATTTATCGCTGCTATTTTTTTTACTTAAATCCTCGTAAATTTCAGTATTCAATGAAAATTCGATATCATCTCTTGAACCTTCAAATTCAATTTTCGAATTTAGTGTATTTTTAGAATTAATTATAGGCGATGAAATATCATTAAATTTTAAATAATTATCATTAGAAACACTTTGAAATTGAATATCTATTTTTGAAAAATCAAATAGTTCGAAATTTGTCTCAATTGTAGATTTTGAGAAAAAATGTGATTGAGAAGAATTTTTTTTTGTTAAGAAAGCATTTTGATTTTTTATACTAGCATCAAAAATATGTTTTGAATTTTTTTTTACCTTTCTAAATTCACCCTGATAAATATTTTTTTGATCACTATAAAATCTGGGTGAAAATGTAAAATCTGAATCTTCAGAAATTGCAAAAAAATACGGAGTTTTTAAATAATCAGCAGAGTTTTGACTAAGTATTGATGGAGCTAAAAAACCAGATTGTCTTTTAACTGTTGGGTCAGGATGAAAAAATTTTGGAAAATAAACTATAGGCACATCATATAATTTAAATGTAGCTTGGTTATATTTTATTAATTTATTTTTTTTATCGTGTTTTACTTCTTTTGCAGCAATACTCCAAGGTGAACAACCTTCTCTTTTCTTACAATTAGTATAAATCCCTTTATTTAAAGTAAAGTTTCCATTTTCATAGATAAATGATTTACCTTTAGCTCTTGATAAATATCTTTTTTTAGATAATTCATTTGAATCATTTATTGAAACGTCTTGTCCTAAAATTCTTTCATTATTAAAGTCATAAAAAATTTTCTTTATATTAAATATATTTAATTCTTTATCGGTCATAACGACATTATTAGCTACAAATGTATTTTGATTTAAATCTAATCTAAAATTTTGAACATCAATTTCATTAGGTTGTAAATCTCTTAAAATTGTATCTTCATTAGAAAAAATTTTTTTTGAATTCAAGTCGTAAGTGATGTTTGAAGTTTCTACGAAGAAATTTTCATTTTTATTAATCTTGGTTTTTCCTATACTTATAATCGTATTTTTGCTTTGATCAAAAATTATCTCATTTGCATTTATTGTAATTTCATTATTTTCATTTTTTAAAATAACATTTTCTTTAATAGTATAAATCTTTGCCTTATTATCTATTAATAATTTATCACTAAAAATTTTATTTCCTAAGTTATCATATATATAAACTTCATCCGAAGCTGATATAATATTTTCTTCTATAGTTTCAATATTTTTTGCCTCAAAGTTAAATTCATTGGCTAATAATTTTGTATTAAAATTTATTATTACAACTAAAAATAACAACGTGAATTTATAAAAATTATTTTTCATTAATTCGAATTAAATTTGTTATTATAATCAAAGATAAAATTATTTGTGGTCCCCATATCGATATTAAGTATGGAACATCCTGAGTTTCAATAATCACATTGAAAAAATAATTTACATAATAAATGAGTACCGAAACCGCAATACCAATTATAATATTACTTATCTTTGACTTATTATGTCCGATATTAAGCATTAGTATTGCACCTATACAAACCATTATTGCAAGATAAAGGGGATAAGAATAAAGCCTATGTTTATGTCCGTTTATTATATCGGTGTTGTAACCCAACATCTCATAGTCTTTTCTTAAAGTCTCAATTTTGAACATGTCTAATGATGATAAGTTTTCAAATATCGATATGATTCTCTTTTCATCAAAATTTGAAAAAAATTCCAGTTGATCAGTACTAGATGTGTTATTGTTTAAGTTTATTATTGGCCTTTCAATAATCCAATTATTTGATTGAATATTAACACTTTTTGAAATTATTACTTTTTGTAATTCAAACTCTTTATTAAACTGAGAAATTGTTACATTAAGCAACTTATTTTTATCAAGTTTTTCTGCATTAATATAATTAACTATTTCACCAAGATCATCTCTTATCCATAAGCCATTTCCAGTCACAACTGCTAAATATTTATCATCTTTAGTATATTGATTTTTTATATCCAAATAAAAAAATTTTAAATTTGCAGAAATATTATAAAAAAATAATATAATGAATACTCCTATTATAAAAGATAGTGTTGTAAGTATTTGAATAATCTTAAAGTTTGTAACGCCATATAATTTAAAAACATTCAATTCGTCATTATCAATACTTTCAATAAAGAAAAAAAGAGTGCTTATTAGAAAAATAAAAGGAAATAGCTCAAATAGTATTGAGGGCATATTTAATAATGTTAAAAAAAAAGGCAGCAAAATATTTTCATCACTATCATTTTTGAAAAAATTTATTTCTTCTAATAAATTCATTACTATTACAACAGTTGAAAAAACAATAGTTACTTTAATAAAACAAATAATAAAATTTTTTAATAAGTATTTATTATAATATTTAATCATAATTCTTTTCTAAAGTTATTGATCTTGAAATATAAAAAAAAATATTGAACAAAAAAAATTAAAAAGGGTATACCAAGTGAAAATTTAAAATAAAAAAAATTTCTCGAAGTCATAGTCGAAAATATTTCTGAAAAAATGATGATTACTAACCCTATAGAAAATATTAAAACTCTTGAAAGTTTATATCTTACGTTTTCTTTAGGAATAATTAATAGGAAACATAAACTTAAAGTTAAGATAGGGATGAAAAGGGGTTTAATGAGACGATTGAATATTTCTTTCTGCATTTCTTTAATAGCTGGATCATTGCATTGTGTTGTTTCATAATAAGATTGATTTTCTAATATAAAATAATTAATATAACAATTTAATATATCGGATGTTTT
Organism: uncultured Pelagibacteraceae bacterium; assembly: GCA_902629695.1. Taxonomy (GTDB): domain Bacteria; phylum Pseudomonadota; class Alphaproteobacteria; order Pelagibacterales; family Pelagibacteraceae; genus Pelagibacter. Next base: position 26,250 of record CACORY010000002.1, read on the forward strand.
TCTCTCTTGTAATTTAAAATCTATTATTGATTTTGTAAGATATTTTCCTAAATCAAAATTGGTTGTTTTAAAATCAAACGAAGTTATTTTTTCATTATTAACATTAATAATTTTTCCATCGAATAGTTTTAAATTTCGTTCATCATCATTATTTATAAGTTTACCTGTTGAAGCATAAATAAATTTAATTTTGTCATTATCGGTATCTTTCAAGAAGATATTCTCATAATTTTCTTTATCAATTTTTTTTTCAATATAAATTGTTAGTTTATCAACTGTATCAATAAATTTTTTTTCACCGATTAAAGCAGGAAAAAAATCAATGTTTGAATCTTTCAAAAATACACGAGATTTATTTTGAGACCAAGGTACTAAAAATGAGGTAAAGAAATAAAGGAAAATCAATGATAAAAAAGAATAAGCAACCAAATTTTTAACAAAATTTATTTTATTTATTCCATTTATCCAAAAGATCTTAAGCTCATTGTTGTCCTCAAATTTATTCAAAGTGTAAAAAATTGATATAAAGAATATTAATGGAAACAATCTTGAGATAATTTTTGGGAAATTTAATAAAGAATATTTAAAATAAACTTCTAATCCATGTCCATCTTCTGTAACAAAATCTAAAAAATTAACTGCTTGAATGACCCAGACTATTATGCCCAAAGTAAATATTGTTGATAAAAAGAAATATGTATTATCTAAAAAAAACTTTCTAAATATTAATTTTTTGTTGAATTCGATCATTTATAATTTATAAGACATATTTAAATACAACCTAAAGTACATATATATAAAAAATGTCAATAAAAATAACCTTTAAAAAGAACATTGCCGCAAAAAATATTAAAAATTATGTTTTATTTGTTAATGAGGACTTCAGAGTCAACGGATTAACTAAAATTCAATTACAAAAAGACTCAATTTTTATTAATAAAGTTATTAAATCATCAGTTACTAAAAAAAAAAATTTTTTAACTATTAACTTAAATGCTTCACAAAAAATAACATTTATCAAAATTCAAAATAGTCAATTAACTTTAGAAAATGAAAAAAAAGGGGCTGATTTTTTTGAATATATAAAATCAAACTCTTTAACAGATATTACTTTGTTAGAAAATAATATTAAAAATACAAGTATTACTAATAAATTATTTTTAGATGAATTCTTACATGGATTAGAATTAAAATCTTACAAGTTTAATAAATATAAATCAAAAAAAGCAGATGAGAATTATAAGATTTTTATCTCATGTAACAAAAATACTTTCAATCAATCAAAATCTAAAAAATTTCATTCTCTTTTACAAGGGATTGCTTTAACCAAAGATCTAGTTTCTGAACCTGGTAATATTTTACATCCAGATGAATATGCAAAAAGATTATTAAAATTAAAAAAAGATGGATTAAAAGTTTCAGTGTTTAATACTAAACAACTTAAAAAATTAGGGATGAACGCGTTACTGGGTGTAGGACAAGGAAGTATAAGAGGTTCTTATTTGGTAATTATGGAGTGGAGAGGTTCGAAATCTAGCGAAAAGCCATTAGCGTTTGTGGGAAAAGGTGTATGTTTTGACACTGGAGGAATTTCTTTAAAACCTGCAAAATTTATGGAAGATATGACTTATGATATGGCGGGCTCAGCAGTTGTAGTTGGTTTAATGAAGAGTTTAGCTTTGAGAAAAGCAAAAGTAAATGCTGTTGGTGTTGTGGGTCTTGTAGAGAATATGCCAGGAGGAAATGCTCAGCGACCTGGAGATATTGTAAAATCATACAGTGGTCAAACCATAGAAGTACTTAATACTGATGCTGAAGGTAGATTAGTTTTAGCAGATGCTTTAACATATACTGAAGAAAGATTTAACCCAAAGTTTATAGTTGATTTAGCAACATTAACTGGTGCTATAATTGTTTCACTAGGATCTGAATATGCCGGTCTTTTTTCAAATGATGATAAGTTATCAAATCAAATAGTCAAAGCAGGATTAAGTGTCGATGAGAAGGTTTGGAGAATGCCTCTTCATAAAAATTATGATAAACTTATGAATTCAAAAAATGCTGACATGCAAAACATAAATTATGTTGGAGGAGCTGGATCAACAACTGCTGCTCAATTTTTACAAAGATTTATTATGAAAAAAACTCCATGGGCTCATTTAGATATTGCAGGCATGGCTTTTTCGAAATATGGAGGCGCACTTAACTCAGGTGGAGCAACTGGTTATGGTGTAAGATTATTAAATGAATTAATTGAGAAAAATTATGAGTAATATAGAAAGAACTTTATCTATAATCAAACCAGATGCAGTTGAAAGAAATCTAGAAGATGATATTAAAAAAATTTTTATTGATAATGGTTTTAAAATATCTAAATTAAAGAAAGTAAAATTAGAAAAATCTGAAGCAGAAAAATTTTACAAAGTCCATGAAACAAAACCTTTTTATAATGATTTATGCTTATATCTTTCCTCAGGCCCTATAGTTGTAATGATAATTGAAAAAGATAATGCAGTTTTAGACAATAGAGAACTTATGGGTGCAACTAATCCTAAAGAAGCGAAAGATGGAACTTTAAGAAAAAAATTTGGAATTTCGATAGATAAAAATTCAGTTCATGGATCAGATAGTATAGAAAATGCAAAAATTGAGATAGATTTTTTCTTTAAAGATTAGAAAAAACTTTAATAATAGCTTCTGGGTATAGAATATGCTCCTTCTTTAAAACTCTTTTTGCTAATAATTTTGAATTATCATTTTTAAAAACTTTTACTTTTTTTTGTAATATAATTTTACCAGAGTCTAGTTTTGAATTCACAAAATGGACAGTGCAACCAGAGAATTTTTCATTATTATCTATTACCCTTTGATGAGTATTCAATCCTTTATATTTTGGCAACAAAGATGGATGAATATTTAGTATTTTTCCGTTGAATTTTTTTATGAAATTTTTGGATAAAATTTTCATAAATCCAGCAAGACAAATTAGAAAAACTTGATTTTTTTTTAAAAAATCTAAAATTTTTTTTTCATTTTTATTTTCCTTATCAAATTTAAAAATTTTTTTTTCAATTTTAAATTTTTTGGCATAATTCAAACCTTTCGCATATTTATTATCTGAAATTACACATTTTATTTGAATTGGTGACTTATTATATTTAGAAAATTTTATTAAATTCTTTAAGTTACTGCCGGCTCCAGATATAAAAACAGCTGTTTTAATCCTATTTTTGCCAGTCAATTTCACCATTTAATCTGACTTTATTTGTGTTTTTTGTAATTTTTCCAATAACATAAGGTTTAAAATTTTTTGGGAAAATATTACAAACTTTATTTAAATTTTTTGACTCTATTATCAAACAAAATCCCACACCACAATTGAAGGTTTTGAGCATTTCTCTGTCAGTAACATTATTTTTTTTTAACCAATTAAATATTTTCAATGGTTTAATCTTATTTAGATTTATATTTGCACAATAATTATTTGGGATTATTCTTTTGATATTTTCAACAATTCCTCCACCAGTTATATTTGCACACCCATTTAATAATTTTTTATCAATTAGTTTTAAGATTTCAGAGACATAAATTTTTGTTGGCTTTATCAACTCTTTTTTTAAAAATTTATTTTTTTTTATTGAAATTTTTTTCTTTTCTAGAATACGCCGTACTAGTGAAAAACCATTAGAGTGAAGACCATTCGAAGGAACGGCTAATAATAAATTATTCATTTTAATTCTTTTTTTATGAAGAATTTTTTTTGCCTCAACAATTCCAACTGCAAAACCTGCAATATCAAATTTCCCTTTTTCATATGTTCCGGGCATCTCAGCAGTTTCACCACCTACAAGATTACACTTTGAAATTTTACATCCTTTAATGATACCTTTAATAATCGATTTTAATTTTGATAAATCAATTTTATTTATTGATATATAATCTAAAAAAAAAAGAGGCCTTGCTCCTTGTACTATCAAATCATTTACACTCATTGCTACTAAATCAATACCTATTGTATCAAATTTATTTAAATGATTTGCTATTTCTATTTTTGTTCCAACACCATCTGTGCAAGCTACAATTTTTGGATCTTTAAAATTTTTCGGTATATTTGAAATTGACCCGAATCCACCAATATTATTAAACTTTTTTTTGCCCTTTTTATTTGATGATATAGTTGATATGAATTTAATAAACTTATCAGCTGCTTTAATATCAACACCACTTTTTTTATATGTAAAAGATTTTTTATTCATTAAAATGAGATATGAAAATTAATAAAATTAAAAATTACTATAAATCCATATATATTTTTTTCATATTTTTTTCTTTAATAATATTTTTTTTTTCCACAAGTAATGCAAATAGTAAAGCTTATAAGATTGAAAATATTGAAGTTTCAAAGCCTTTTGAAATGAAATTTGATAAAAACAAAGTAATAGATGATGGTTTTTATAAAGCATTTGAAGAATTAATGTTGCTTATTGTTAATTCATCAGATCAAATAAAAATTAGAAATATTAAATTGAGTCAAATAAAAGCAATGATAGAATCCTTTACAGTCAAAGAAGAAAAATTTATAAATGAGATTTATTATTTAAACTTAGGTGTTTCATTTAATAAAAAACAAATTCTTAAATTTTTAGAAGTAAAAAATATCTTTCCATCAATACCCAATAAAAAAAAATTTCTATTTATTCCAATTATTATTGAAGAAAAAAAAAAGGATTTATTTATCTTTAACAATAATAAATTATATGATGAGTGGTTAAGTTTTAATGAAAGTTACCATTTAATTGAATATATTTTACCAACCGAGGATCTTGAAGATCTAAATATGATAAAAGAAAAATATGATCAAATTGAAGAATATGATTTTAAAGAAATTACTAATAAATACTCATTGGAACATTCTATTGTCTCGATATTATTTAAAAAAGAAAACGATTTAAGAGTTATATCTAGAATTACAATAGAGGATAAAGTTTTTCTAAAAAATAGGTCATTTGAAAGTATAAATCTTAATGATACCAATCAAGTGGCCAAGATTATTCAAAAATTAAAAAAAGATTATGAGGATTATTGGAAAAATTCAAATTTAATTAATACCTCTTTAAAATTGCCATTAACGATTAGAGTTAAAAGTGGAGATAAACAAAAAATTTTTATGTTTGAAAAATTTTTAAATGAGCAAGAGTTAATATATGATTTTTCTATTATTAAGTATAACAAAGATTTTTTAATCTATAATGTAATTTTTAATGGAACACCAACAATTTTTTTAAAAAAAATGCAAGAAAATGATTTTAATATAGATACCCAAAATAAAATTTGGACCCTAGAATGAGTCAAAAAAAACAACAACTAATAAATTTTGATTTTGAGAAAAACTTTAAGCATGAAGATTTTTATATTTCTAAAAGTAACCAACATATATTAGATTTATTTAATTTATGGCCTAAATGGGAAAAAAATTTTTTAAATATTAGTGGAGAAAATTATTCAGGTAAATCCCATTTAATAGATATATTTATAAAAAAATACAATGGGATCAAGTTTGATACAAATGATTTTAACGAACAATGTCTTGCTGAAATTAAAGTACATCAAAATATAATTTTAGAAGATTTAACAAAAAATGTTAATCAAAAAATGTTATTTTCACTTTATAATATTGTAGAGCAAGATAATAAATACTTAATTATTACTTCACTAAAACCTATAGTCGAGATTAAATTTGACTTAGCTGATTTAGTATCTAGATCAAAAAATTTTCTTTTACAGTCAATTGATAAACCTGATGATGAATTAATGTTTGCTTTAATAATTAAAAATTTGTCAGATCGTCAAATTTCTATTGAAAAAAAGTTAGTTAACTACATCATTAAAAGAATAGATAGATCATATGGTAAAATATTTGATTTCATATATAAAATTGACGAAATGAGTTTAAAAAAGAAAAAGCCTATAGATTTAAAAATTATAAAAGAGGTTTTAGGAGAATGATTGAACAAATATAGAAGTCATAACTGCAACCAACTAAGAAAAAAAAATGTTGGTGATAAAGTCATTTTATCTGGATGGATAAACAAAAAAAGAGACCATGGAAATCTTTTGTTCATAGATCTAAGAGACAATTATGGAATTACTCAATGTATAATAGATAAAGAAAATTCAAATTTTAGTAGCCTAGAAAAAATGCAGTTAGAAACTGTTATTAAGATTGAAGGTAAAGTGGTTGATAGATCTAGTGAAACTATAAACAAAGAAATCGATACCGGCGAAATAGAAGTTACAATAAATAAATTTGAAGTTCTAGGAGCTTGTAAAGAATTACCTATGCCAGTCTTTAGTGAACAAGAGTACGCAGAGGAAATCAGACTAAAATATAGATTTTTAGATTTAAGAAGAAAAAAAATTCATGAAAATATTATCTTAAGATCCAAAGTGATTTCATTTATTAGAAATGAAATGAATAATCTTGGTTTTTTAGAATATCAAACTCCGATTTTAACTTCATCTAGCCCAGAGGGAGCAAGAGATTTTCTAGTTCCTAGCCGTCTAAATCCTGGAAAATTTTATGCACTTCCACAGGCACCACAACAATTTAAACAACTTATTATGGTATCTGGATTCGATAAATATTTTCAAATTGCTCCTTGCTTTAGAGACGAAGACGCAAGAGCAGATAGAAGCCCAGGAGAATTTTATCAGCTTGATTTAGAAATGTCATTTGTTGAACAAGAGGATGTTTTTAAAGTTGTTGAAATTTTACTGACTAATACTTTTAAAAAATTTTCCAAAAAGAAATTGATGTTTGACAAATTTCCAAAAATTTCTTACTCGGATGCATTATTAAAGTATGGATCAGACAAACCTGATTTAAGAAATCCTTTAATAATAAGAGATATAACTGAAATATTTGAAAGAAAAGATGTTTCATTTGAAATATTTAAGAAACTTGTTAAATCAGGTTCTAGAGTAAGATGTATTGTTACAAAGAATACTAAAAATAAACCTAGAAGTTTTTTTGATGGCATAGATAAATGGGCAAAGGACCAAGGTGCATCAGGAATGGCTTATTTTACTTTTGAAAAAGATAATGAAATAGCCGCAAAAGGTCCTGTGGGAAAATTTTTTTCTGAAGACTCTCTAAAGGAATTGATGAAAAAAACAGGTGCAGAAGTTGGAGATAGTATTTTTTTTGCATGCAATAAAGTAAAAGAATTAGAAAAAATAACTGCATCAGCTAGAGATAAAATAGCGAGTGAGTTAGATTTGATCGACGATAATTCTTTTGCCTTTTGTTGGATCGTTGATTATCCAATGTTTGAAGAAAATCAAATTTCAAAAAAAATAGAATTTAGTCATAACCCTTTTTCTATGCCACAAGGAGATTTAAAAAAGATTGATTTTAAAGATCCATTAAATATTCTTGCATATCAATATGATATTGTTTGTAATGGAATCGAATTATCATCAGGAGCTATAAGAAATCATATTCCTGAATTAATGTATGAATTATTTTCAATTGCCGGATATGACAAAAGTCAAGTAGATAGCAAATTTAGTGGTATGATTAATGCATTAAGTTATGGAGCACCTCCTCATGGTGGGATTGCACCAGGCATTGATAGAATAGTAATGCTTTTAGCAAATGAAAAAAATATTAGAGAAGTAACTATGTTTCCAATGAATCAAAATGCCCAAGACTTAATGATGAATGCTCCTTCAGAAATTAATGATAATCAATTAAAAGAATTAAACTTAACTATTAAATCTAAAAAATAAATTATTTCTTTCCTTTTAGGTTTATTTTTACATCTGATAAATCTACGAGGTTTTTTTTATAATTGTTCCTTACAAAACCTTTGCTTGTTATATCTTTTACAATTTTAAGCAGTTGATTTTGACCATCAGAATCTGGCTCATCAAACTTTAAATTTTCATTAGCACCAATTGAAGGTGTATGAGCTAAATCTTCTCTATTTTGGTAAGAAATAGCCAATTCTCTAAAAATATAATCTAATATAGAAGAGGCGCTTAAAATTCTATCATTACCATAAACTTTGCCTGATGGTTCAAATTTTGTTCCTACAAAAGCACTTATAAACTCATCTAATGGAACTCCATATTGTAAACCCAATGACACAGCGATTGCAAAGTTGTTCATTAATGCTTTTACTAATTCACCCTCTTTACTTGTATCTATAAATATTTCACCGATTTTACCGTCTTCATATTCTCCAGTATGTAAATATACCTTATGATCACCAATTGTAGCTTTTTGAATATATCCTTTTCTTCTATCAGGCATACCGAATCTTTTACTTACTTTTTCAGAATTAATTTCACTAGATTTAACTATTGTGTCTAAATTTTTAAAAGATGAATTTTTATTATCTGCAACAATATCTATCTTATCATTTTTGATTAAATTTTTATTATTAGGATCTAAACTTTTAGTTTTTCTGTTATCAAGCTTTACATCTAGTATCTCAAATTTTCCATCATCTCTTTTTTCAAGATTTTTTAAATTTTCTTCATTAATATCATCTAAATAATGGTTTACCTTAAATGAGCAAGTATAATAAGTTTCAATTAAATATTTTGACATTTGACCTCTAATTTTAAAATTAATTTGAATAATGATTCAATTTATTTATATACAAATTCAGATTTTAGTCTAATTTAAATTATACAATTTTGAATTGAAAAATATATTTATACATGTTGACACTTTTTAAAAAAGTTTTCATTTGGTGGAATCAAGAGACAATTGGAACAAAAATTAAAACAATTTTTTTTGGAAAATTTGTTGGAATAGACTCTTTTGGAAATAAATATTATGAAAGTAAAAAAGGCAAAAGATGGGTAATATATTCAAGTGAGATTGACGCATCTAAAATTCCAGTTGAATGGTATTCATGGATGCATTTTACTCCAAATAAGATAGAAAAAAAACATGATCTTAATAAATATAATTGGCAAAAGCCTCACAAACCAAATTTAACAGGCACTGATGAGGCCTATTTTCCGAATAAAAAAAAAGATGCTATTAAAAAGAAATATAAAGTTTGGAAAAAATAAGATTAGTTTAATTTTTTTTATTTTAATTTTTTTTCAGCTTACTTTTACAGAATTAAACTCAAATGAAAATTTAGAGGGCGAGTATACAATCATAAAAATTTTAGATAAAATTAGTTCAAAGAATACCACAATAAAATTAAAAAACAAAAAAGAAGTTTTTTTAAAAGATCTTTCAGTAAAAAGTTTAAAATGTAGTAATTCTGAATTTGATGATAATCCCGAGATTAAAGCATATATTCAGGTTAAAGATGTTAAAAATAGAAATAAAGATAACGTCTTTGTTTTTAATGGGTGGATGTTTTCGTCAAGCCCGTCAATAAAACCCTTTGATCACGCTGTATATGATATTTGGTTAACAGGTTGTCGTTAAATAATTTTTTCTTTATCTAACCAACTAACATTAAAGTTGGATTCAATAAATTTTTGATGATTCAAGAGTTTTTTGTGAAGTGGTATAGTTGTTGTAATCCCCTCAATTACAAACTCATCTAGAGATCTATTCATTCTTTGAATAGCTTCAGTCCTATTTCTGCCATGGCAAATCAATTTACAAATCATACTGTCATAATATGGTGTAACTTTGTATCCTTGAAATATTGCTCCATCAACTCTTGTTCTAAAACCTGATGGTTGATGACACATTCCAATTGTTCCTGGTGAGGGTTGAAAATTCTTACTTGCATCTTCTGCATTTATTCTACATTCAATTGCATGACCACGTGGATTTATATCTGACTGTTTTAAAGCAGTTTCTCCAGAAAATGCTATCCAAATTTGTTCTTTAATAATATCTATACCGGTAACCATTTCGGTAACTGGATGCTCAACTTGTACTCTTGTATTCATTTCTAGGAAATAAAATTTTCCATCTTCATAAATGAATTCAACTGTTCCTGCACCTTCATATCCAATTTTATTTACCATGTTAACAGTTTTATCAAATAGGTCTTTTCTAATTTCATCATTTAAAACTGGACTTGGTGTTTCCTCAATTAATTTTTGATGCCTTCTTTGCACAGAACAATCTCTCTCATGAAGATGAACAGTTCTATTTTTTCCTGATAAAATTTGTACCTCAATATGTCTTGGGTTTTGAAAAAATTTTTCTATATATACTTCATCATTACCAAAATATTTTTGAGCTTCAGATTTTGCTGTAGAAAACAAAGTCTCAAATTCGTCTTCTTTTTGAACAATCTTCATTCCTTTTCCACCACCTCCTCCAGAGGCTTTTATTAAAATAGGGAATCCTATATTTTTACAAAGATTTTTGGCTTCAGTAATATTTTTTACACCCCCATCAGACCCTTCTATAACTGGTAAGCCATTTTCTTTTGCAATCTTTTTTGCTTGAATTTTATCTCCCATCATTTTTATGTGGTTAGAAGATGCTCCAATAAACTTAATATTATTATCCTCTAAAATTTTTGCAAAGTTTGCATTTTCTGACAAAAATCCATACCCAGGATGAACCGCTTCAGCATTTGTAAGGTTTATTGCTGATAAAAGTGCTGGAACATTAAGATAACTATTTGCTGGTTGATGTGATCCAATACAGATACTTTCATCTGCTAATTTTACATGCATACTTTCTCTATCAACATCAGAATGGACTGCAACCGTAGAAATTCCCCATTCCTTACAAGCTCTTATTATTCTGACTGCAATTTCCCCACGGTTTGCAATTAAAATTTTTTTAAACATTATTCTAAAATGATTAGGATTTGTCCAAATTCAACTGGCTGGCCATCATTTACTAGTATCTCTTTAACAGTACCATCAAATGTTGATGGCACATGATTCATGGTCTTCATTGCCTCAACAATCATAACAGTATCTCCTTTTTTGATTTTTTTTCCTACTTCGACAAATTTTTTACCACCAGGCTCAGGGGCGTGATATGCCGTTCCTATTATTGGGGAAGTGACATCCTTACCTGATTTCTTTTCTTGTGAAACCTCTGAAGTTTGAATTGAGGATAAATCATTTTTTGAAACAGGTATATTTTGATTGTTAACTGAAATATTATTTTTAGAAACTTTAATTTTTGTATCTTTTTCAGTGTATTCTAATTCTGTAAGATTAAACTCATCAAGGTAATCACTTAATTCTTTAATTATTTTTTTATTAATTTTCATTTCCCAAAAGCTTTTGCATAGAAATTATGGCTAAAATATAACCATCTGTACCTAAACCAAAAATTCCTCCCGTAACTATATCACTTATCAGAGATTTTTGTCTAAATTCCTCTCTTTTGTATATATTCGATATATGTAATTCTATAATTGGTTTTTTATAAATATTTAATGCATCCCTAATTGCAACAGAAGTATGAGTAAAAGCTGCTGCATTAATTATCATTCCGTCAGAATTGTTTCTTGAGTCTTGAATTATGTTCACTAATTCACCTTCAACATTAGATTGAGCAAAAACAACCTCTAATTTTAATTCTTGAGATTTTTTTTTACACATTTCTTTTAATTTATCAAAAGTCATCGATCCATATTGTGATTGTTCTCTTTCTCCTAATAGATTAAGATTTGGACCATTAATAATAATAATTTTATTATTCATTCAGCTTTTATATACGATGAAAAAAGTAAAAAAAATAGAAATAAAGATAAATGGGAAAGTAATTAAAACAAAAGATAACATTAAACTTTCAGCACTTTTGAAAAATTTGAAAATACCTATTAAAAAGGTAGCAATTGAGCTAAATCAAGAAATAATAGATAAGACAATATTAAACAAAATTAATCTAAAAAAAGATGATAAGATTGAAATAGTACATTTTATTGGAGGTGGTTAAATTGAAATTAGATAAATTAATTATAGCAAAAAAAAAATTTAATTCTCGACTCATTGTCGGAACAGGAAAATATAAAAATATGAGTGAATGTGCGAAAGCGATAGAACTCTCTGGTGCAGACATTGTTACTGTGGCAGTTAGAAGAGTGAATATCTCAAATAATAAAAAGCCTTTATTAATGGATTACATTGATCCAAAAAAAATCACATACTTACCTAATACTGCTGGTTGTTTTAATTCTGATGAAGCTTTGAGAACATTGAGATTGGCAAGAGAGATTGGAGGATGGAAATTAGTTAAATTAGAGGTTTTAGGTGATAAAAAAAACTTGTTTCCAGAGATGATTGAAACAATCAAATCTACTGAAATTTTAACTAAAGAAGGATTTAAAGTAATGGTTTATTGTAATGATGATCCATTAATGGCCAAGAGACTTGAAAATGTAGGGGCATGTGCAATAATGCCTTTAGCAGCTCCAATTGGATCTGGTCTTGGAATTCAGAATAAAATTAACATAAAAATAATTAGAGAACAAACTAAACTTCCTTTAATAATTGATGCTGGACTTGGTCAAGCATCTGATGCAACAATTGCTATGGAATTAGGTTGTGATGGTGTTTTGGTAAACACTGCAATAGCAAAAGCAAAAAAACCATTAAATATGGCTTTGGCTTTTAAGAATGCAGTTATTGCAGGTAGACAATCATTTTTATCTGGAAGAATTCCCCAAAATTTGATGGGAAGTGCATCATCACCATTAAAAGGAATCATTTAGCCTTCTTGTAAAAATTTTTTTTTTTATATGTCTTTCTTTTAAATTTTTTTCTCTCTTTAATATCAATTACTTTAGCCTCTTTTTTTTGAATTTCTAAGTTTTTCAAATTTTCAATATTTTTTATTAAATCAAGTGTTTTCTTTGATTTATTCTTAATATCAATAATGTACTCAGGTATTATGAGTGAGCTATCAGTGATAATATCTATTTTCATTTTATTCTTCTTTTCAAAAAAAGTAAGATCTTGCACAAAATTTTCTTTTAAAAAATTTGAAATTTTTTCACAAACCCTTAAATCTACAAATTTTGCTTTGTTTAAAATTGCTTTAAGCTCAACAAGTTTTAACAATTTTTGAGCAAAGGACTCATCTGAAAGATTGACCTTCCATTTCACAGCACTTTCCCTAAGTCTTTGTCTTGACATCTCTAATAAACCAAAATTACTTATTCTACCAATTTGAATTCTCGCTCTATCTATTCTACATTTTTCTTTAAGCTTTCTTTCAACCATTCTTCTGTTACCGTAGTTAAGCATGTCTATAAAATCTATTATTATTAATCCCGATAGATCTCTAATTTTTATTTGTCTTGCAATCTCTTCAACTGCCTCAAGGTTTGTATCTAAAGCAGTACTTTCAACATTTTTTTGTCTTATTGAGCTTCCAGAGTTTATATCAATTGAAATTAAAGCTTCTGTTGGATTTATTACTAAATAGCCACCAGAGTTTAATTTTATTTCTGACTCAAATATTTGATTTAACTTCTCTTCTATACCCTCGTTAATAAATAATGGAATCTTTCCTCGATATTTTTTAATTTTTTTTGTATGAGAAGGCATCATATTTTTCATAAAATTTTGAGCTTTTTTGTAACCATCATTTCCCTCAACAATTATACTTTGAGTATTTTCATCATACATATCTCTTAATGTTCTTTTTATTATTTCACTCTCTTGATGAATTAATGATGGAGCAATTGAGTTAATTGCGTTATCTTTTATTTGATTCCAATTATTGATTAGTGTTTTTAGGTCATGATTTATCTCATTTTTAGTTTTGTTTGAACCTGCTGTTCTTACGATCAATCCCATCTCTTTTGGAATTTCAATTTCATTTAAAATATTTCTAATTTTTTTTCTATCTGCTGGATTAAAAATCTTTCTGGAAATCCCTCCACCTTTTGGAGTATTTGGCATTAATACAATATATTTTCCAGCGATCGAAATAAAAGTACTTAATGCAGCACCTTTTTGACCACGTTCATCTTTCAATACTTGAACCAAAATAACTTGATTAGGTTTTATAACTTCTTGAATTTTATATCTTTTAAATTTTGGTTTTTTTTCTTTTTTAATATTTTTTTCATTTTCTGAATTTTCAATTTCTTCTGTTTGTTTTTTTTCAATTGGATCTTCAATTTCCAAATTACCTTTAGCTAAACTTTCATCTTCCATGGCTTCAACTTCTTTTGAAAGTTCCTCTCTTGCTTTTTCTTCTTCTTGTTTGATAATCTCTAAGTCACTTTTAGGAATTTGATAGTAATCAGACTGTATGTCATTAAATGATAAAAATCCGTGTCTCTCTCTTCCAAAGTCAACAAATGCTGCTTGGAGAGAGGGTTCAATTCTACTAACTTTTCCGAGGTAAATATTATTTTTTATAAGATTATTTTTTGTACCTTCATATTCATAATCTTCAATATTTTCACCTGATTTAAGAACCACCCTTGTTTCATTTGGATGCGAAGCATCAATATATAAATTCTTTTCCATAAAATTTTTGTTAATAGTTTCATTTTTTTGTATATAATTTTGTAATATTCTCTTGCCTTATCTTTACCAAATTCCATTATATAATGAAATCAAAATGAGCATATTTGTAAAAAAAATTTTTGTTATTTCCCTAAGTTTATTACTATTTATTTTAATAATTATTTTGGGAATTTTGTGGTCATATTCAAATAATATTCCTGATTACAAGTTTTTGAAGAATTATAAGCCACCTGTTTCTAGTAAGGTTTATTCTGGTAACGGAGATTTAGTCGCTGACTTTTCTAAAGAAAAAAGAATTTTTGTACCAATTAATACTATACCAGAAAATGTGATAAACGCTTTCCTATCTGCTGAGGACAAAAATTTTTTTAAACATCCTGGAGTAGATGCAAAAGGAGTTTTAAGGGCAATAGTCAATAATTTTAAGAATATTTTAACATCAAAAAGACTTGAGGGTGCATCTACAATAACTCAACAAGTTGCAAAAAATTTTTTACTAACTAATGAGGTGAGCATTAATAGAAAAATAAAAGAGGCAATATTGGCTTTCAGAATTGAGAGAGCATTAAGCAAGGAGAGGATTTTAGAATTATATTTAAATCAAATTTATCTAGGTAGTGGGGCTTATGGGGTGGCAGCAGCCAGTTTAGAATATTTTGACAAATCAATAAGGGAATTAGATTATGCCGAGGCAGCATTATTAGCTGCACTACCAAAAGCTCCTAGCAAATATAATCCTCATAGAAATAAAGAGTTAGCAAAATTTAGAAGAGATTTAGTTTTAAGAAATTTATTAGAAAATAATTTTTTAAATCAGAATCAATACAAAAAACTCAAAAGACAAAATATAAAACTTAAAAAGAAAAAAAAAGTATATTTAGAGGATTCGCAATATTTTATTGAGGAGGTTAGAAAGAAAGTAATTAATGATCTTTCTTATGAAAAAGTTTATAAACAGGGTTTCAATATAAACACTCCGATCAATCTTGAGCTACAAAAAATTTCAACTATTTCATTAAGAAAAGGGTTAATTCAATATGATAAAAGAAAAGGTTGGCGAGGAGCTTTAACAAATAAAGATTATAGCAAAAATTGGTTTAATGGCTTAGAAAAATATAACTTAGAAAAATCAATTGGTTGGGAAATTTCAATTGTAAGAGAAGTTAATAAATTTTCAGCAAAAATAGAAACTAAAGATAATCTTCAAGGTACAATAAATTATAACGATATTACATGGACAAAAAAAGAATTAGAGGATTTGATAAGACCTGGAGATATAATTTATGTTAAAAAGATAAATCAAAAAGAGTATAGCTTAAAACAAATCCCTAAGATTAATGGTGGTATTATTATAATGGATCCTTATACAGGAAGAGTTTTAGCTTTGACTGGTGGATTTAGTTTTAAAGACAGTGAATTTAATAGAGTAACTCAGGCGCTAAGACAACCTGGATCTGCTTTTAAACCTTTTGTATATGCTCTTGCTTTAGAAAATAAATATACTCCCTCCTCTTTAGTTTTAGATGCACCATTAGTTTTAGACCAAGGTTCAGACTTAAAGTTATGGAAACCACAAAATTATGGAAAAAAATTTTATGGACCATCTACCTTAAGAGTTGGTTTAGAAAAATCAAGAAATCTAATGACAGTAAGAATTGCTCAAGATTTAGGAATAAATAAGATTGTAAATTTCTCAAAAGAATTAGAGATTTATAAAAATCCAGATGAATTATTGTCTATTTCTTTAGGATCGGCAGAGACGACTTTAATTAAATTAGCTTCTGCTTACTCATCATTTGTGAATGGAGGTAAACTAGTTAAACCTATACTAATAGACAGAATTCAAGACAGTGAAGGAAATACTGTAGTTAACAATGAATTAAGATTTTGTAAAAATTGTGATCAAATATCTTATACAAGTAGTGATTACCCAGAGGTTGAGGATAATTATAAAAAAGTATTTTCGCCTGAAACAGCGTATCAAATGACATCTTTATTAGAAGGAGTTGTTAAGAGAGGCACAGGAAAAAAGCTTAAAAAATACAAATTAAATTTAGCAGGCAAGACAGGCACAACTAATGAAAATACTGATGCATGGTTTATTGGTTTTACATCAAATCTAGTAATTGGAGTTTATGTTGGTTTAGATAATGCAGAATCTTTAGGGAAATTTGAAACAGGTTCAAAAACTGCGTTACCAATTTTTGAAAATTTTGTAAAAATGGCTATAAAAAAATCTGATGCTAGACCATTTAAAGTTGCAGATGGAATTACTATGATGGTGGTAGACCCCTCTACAGGCGAAAAAGCAAATTTTAATTCAAAAAATACAATTATGGAAGCATATAAAAGTAAAAATGTTGTTGATGGGAAGATTATAAATTTAAATAATAATAGATTAGAAACTAGTAATATATTAGAGTTTTATTAATGGATTATAAATATATAGATTTTAAAAAAGAGATAGAAAAAATAAATCTTAGAGTTAAGGAGTATCTTTGAAAAGAATAGTATTTATTTAAAATTAGAAGATCATAACAAACAAATGTTAGATGAACACTTCTGGAAAGATAAGTTAAATTCAAAAAAAATAATTAAGGAAAAAAAATTGTATGAAGATCTAATAAACTCATATGAAAAGTCTATCAATAAATTACAGGATTTAGATGACTTAAATCAGCTTGCTGTTTCTGAGAACAATATCGATATTCAAGAAGAAACCTTCCAAAGTATAAAAGATTTAAGAGAATTGGTAAAAAAAAATGAAATAAAGTGTTTTTTATCGAATGAAGCAGATATTTTAGATTGTTATATTGAAATTCACGCAGGTGCTGGAGGCACAGAAAGTCAAGATTGGGCAGATATGTTAAGAAGAATGTATTTAAAATGGTCAGATTTTAAGAATTTTAAATCTAGCTTAATAAGTGAACATATGGGTGAAGAAGCTGGAATAAAATCATCAACAATAAAAATTGAGGGCGATTATGTTTTTGGCTGGCTTAAAAAAGAGTCCGGGATACATAGATTGGTTAGAATATCACCATTTGACTCCGGAGCCAGAAGACATACAAGCTTTGCCAGTGTTTGGGTATATCCTGTTGTTGATGAGAACATCAATATTGAAATACTAGACAAAGATTTAAGAATAGATACATATCGATCTAGTGGGGCAGGAGGGCAGCATGTAAATACGACTGATAGCGCAGTGAGAATTACTCATATCCCCTCAAAAATAGTTGTTCAGTGTCAAAATGAAAGATCTCAACATAAAAATAAAGAAACATGTTTGAACATGTTAAAAGCAAGACTTTATGATTTTGAAATTAAAAAAAAAGAAAAAGAAAACCAGAACTTAGAAGCTACTAAATCTGACATTGGATGGGGACACCAAATTAGATCTTACGTTTTACAACCATATAGACTTGTGAAGGACAACAGAACAAATTTTGAAAGTTCAAGTCCTGATAAAGTTTTAGATGGAGAGATAGATGATTTTTTAGAACAATCTTTATATCAAATTAAATGAAAATAATTTTTAGGACTATATTTTTATTATTAACTTTATTAATTTTTTTTGTCGGGTATATGACTTTCATTGGTCTGGAAACAAAAAGATTAAATAATCAAATAGCTGAAAAAATTAAAGGTGTTAACGAAAATTTAAGGCTAGAACTTAAAGAAATAAAATTAATTTTTGACCCAATTAGTTTTAGTATTAATGCCAAAACAATAGGTCCAAGATTAATAGTAAAGAATAAAGCTATTGAAATAGAGAATATTAAAACGCGTGTTTCTTTAAGATCTTTTATAAATAATAAATTTTCTTTAGAAAATTTAGAGATTTCCACAAATTCTTTGAAAATAAAAAATCTTATCTCTCTTATTAGAGCAGTCAATAACTCATCTGAGCTTTATATTTTAGAAAAAATAATTAAAAAAGGATATCTGATTAGTGATATTCAATTGTATTTTAATGATGAAGGAAATATAAAAAACAACTACTTAATTAATGGCTTTGTTAAAGATCTAGAAATAGATATTTTCAAAATATACAATTTTAAAGATATTAATTTTATTTTCGATTTTAAAAAAGAGCAATTTGTTGCAAAAGACTCATCTTTTAAATTTAATAATATAAATTTTTTATCTGAAAAAATATCCATTTTCAAAAAAGATAATAAGTTTTTAGTTAATGCTTTAGTAAATAATGACAAAATATCACTATCAAAAAAAAAAATAGAGAATTTTGTAAGACTATTAGAACCAAATTTAAGTTTTGAAAATATAACATTTAGTTCAAAAAATATTATTTCGTTTATATTAAATGAGAAATTCAAGATAAAAGATCTTGAAGCAGAGTCAAACATTATTCTTGAAAAACTGCTTCTTAAAAATAATATTGATTTAAAAAATATTTTTCCAAAAATAAAAGATCAATTTTCTTTAATAAATCATAAAATAAACTTGAGACTTAAATCAGACGATTTATTAATAGAAGGTTCTGGAGATTTACTATTTCAAGAAAAAAACGATAATATAAAATATAATTATGAGAGAAATAATAAAGTTTCAAAATTTACAAGCGTTTTAGAGATTAATGAAAACCCATTTAATTTGAATTTATTGAATTATGAGAAAAGCAAAGATAATAAACTAGAAATTAGTCTAAAAGGATATCAAAATAAAAAAAACCAAATTTTTTTAAATGAAGTTTTTTTAAAAGAGGAAAAAAATAAAATTAAAATTCAAGATCTAAAATTAAAAAATAAATTTAAGTTTCAAGATTTAAAAAGTATTACTTTCGATTATTTTGATAAAGAAAATCAAAGGAATTTATTTAAATTAAATAAAAAAAATAAACAATATTTTTTAGAGGGATCCTTTTTAAATGTTAATAATTTAATTGAAAAAATTTTAAATGATGATGGAAAAGAGTCTTATAACTTTAATTTATCAAATAAAATAAGTATTAATATCGATGAAGTAAGTTTAGATAAAGAAAATTTATTAAATAACCTTACTGGGAATCTATCATTCAAAAAAAATGAAATTTTGGATGCTTCTTTATTAGGAAAATTTTCTGAAAATAAAAAATTTAAACTTACAATTAGAAAAGAAAATAATAATAAAGTTACGACTTTGTTTATTGATAAAGCAGAACCTATAGTAAAACGATATGATTTTATAAAAGGATTTGAGGGTGGAAAACTTGATTTCTATAGTACTGAAAAAAATAGAATATCTCTGTCAAAATTAAAGATTTATGATTTCAGGTTAAAAGAAATGCCTGCTTTGACTAAAATATTAACTTTAGCATCTCTTCAAGGTGTTGCTGATATATTATCAGGTGAAGGAATACGGTTTGATGAATTTGAAATGACCTTTCAAAATAATGGTAACTTAATGACCATTACAGAAATCTATGCAATTGGGCCTGCAATCTCCATTTTAATGGAAGGTTATATTGAAAAAAATAAATTAATTAGTTTGAGAGGTACTTTGGTACCAGCAACTACAATTAATAAATTTATTGGATCTTTGCCAGTGTTAGGTGAGATATTAGTCGGCAAAAAAACAGGTGAGGGTGTATTTGGTGTAAGTTTTAAAATCAAAGGACCACCAAAAAACCTTAAGACATCAGTAAATCCAATTAAAACTTTGACTCCAAGATTTATTACAAGAACATTAGAAAAATTGAAAAAAAATTAATTTAATTCAACTCTTAAATGTTTCTTTTTTCCAATAGACAGTCTTAAATAACTATCTATAAATAAACTTTGCTCTATTAAGAATTTATCATCAGTAATAACTTGATTATTTATTTTTATTGCATTTCCGTTGATTAATCTTCTAATTTCACTTTTTGAATTAACAAATTTCGATAACATTACCAATTCAATGATGTTTAAGCTATTTTTCAATGAATCTTTAGAAATTTTAATTGAAGGTAAATTTTGTCCTAAAGAATTTTTTTGAAATGTTTCTTTCGCAGTTTTTTCTGAGTTTTTTGCTTCTTTATTACCGTGAAGCATTGAAGTTGTTTTATTAGCTAATAAAATCTTTAGATCATTGATATCTTTATCTTTTATCTTTTCGATTTCTTCAATTTTAATATCTGTAAAAAATTTTAAAAATTTTAATACATCTCTATCGTCAGTATTTCTCCAAAACTGCCAATACTCATATGCAGACAGAAATTTTTTATCTAACCAAATTGCACCACTTTCAGTTTTTCCCATTTTTGTTCCTGAAGCAACAGTAATAAGAGGTGTTGTTAAACCATAAGATTGTTTGTTAGAATATCTTTTTATTAATTCAACGCCATTAACAATATTTCCCCATTGATCTGATCCCCCAATTTGTAAAATACAATTTTGTTTCTGATTTAATTCTAAAAAATCATATGCCTGCAAGATCATATAATTAAATTCCATATAGCTTAAAGATTGTTCTCTATCCAACCTTGTTTTTACACTATCAAAAGTTAACATTTTATTAATTGTGAAATGCTTTCCAATATCTCGTAAAAAAGATATGTAATTAAGATTTTTAAGCCACACAAAGTTGTCGACAAATATAGGTTTTATTTTTTTATTTTTCGTTTCCAAAAATTTTTTTAATATTTTTTTAATATTTTTGGAATTTTTCTCTATATCCTTTTCAGATAAAATTTTACGAGTTTTATCTTTTCCTGAAGGATCTCCTATTCTTGTAGTTCCACCTCCAAGTAATACAATAGGTTGATGACCATGATTTTGTAGTAATTTAAGGCACATTATTTGCAAAAGACTTCCAACGTGTAAACTTTCAGCAGTGCAATCAAACCCAATATAAGCCTTAATCTTTTTTCTATCTAATAATTTTGATAAATCTTCCTCGTTTGTGCACTGATAAAAAAAACCCCTATCTTTAAATTCTTTCAAAAATTTATTCATAAGCTTATACTTCCACAATATACAGATTTTATTAAAAAAGAATATTAATGAAAAAAAAACTCTTTACATCTCTTGGGCTAATGACAGGAACTTCAATAGATGGAGTAGATTTATCAATAATTAAGTCAGATGGAATTAACGAATTTGAACCAATTTTAGATGATTATTTTGAATTTGATAAGAAAATTCAAAAAAAAATAGAAAAATTTAGAGAGGAATTATCCACTTTGGATGATTTAGAGAGAAAAAAAAAGGATTTCGATGAACTTGAGAGAGAATTTACACTTTTTATAGGTGAGATAGTAAGTAAATTTATTAACAAGACTGACCAAGAAATTGATTTGATTGGTTTTCATGGACAAACAATATTTCATGATTCTAAAAAGAAGACCTCAATTCAATTGGGCAATGGAAACTTATTATCAAGTCTAACCAAAAAGATTGTTATAAATAACTTTAGAAAAAAGGATCTTTTAAATGGTGGCGAGGGAGCTCCTTTAACTCCAATTTATCATAAAGTTGTTTCTAATATTATATACAAGAATTACAGTTTGGAATATCCAATTAATATTATCAATATTGGAGGAATTACTAATATTACAAAAATATTAAATGATGATCAAAATACTGAAAAAAATATATTTGCTTTTGATATTGGGCCAGGAAATTGTTTAATAGATGGTTGGATTAAAAAGAATTCACAAAAAAAATTTGATCATAATGGTGAAGTTGCAAAATCTGGAAAAATTGATGAATTAATTCTTAATCAAGCGATTGATAATTTTGGTGAAGGCTCTTTTGATAAATCCTTAGATATTAAAAATTTTGATTTTTCATTTGTAAAAGGGCTATCAGTAGAAGATGGTTGTGCTACAATTACTAAATTTACAGCATACTTAATTGCAGAGGGAATTAATTTTATAAATCGTCTTGATAATAAAAGCTCTAGATATAATTTAATTAGTGGTGGCGGAAGGAAAAATGATTACTTAATCAATTGTATTAAAGAAAATTTATCTAAAGAATTAATTTTAGAAAAAATTGATAGTTATGGCTTTGATGGAGACTACATTGAGTCACAAGCTTTTGGTTATTTAGCAATAAGATCTTATTTAAATTTACCAATTTCTTTTCCCAATACAACAAAATGTAAAAAACCAACTTTGGGTGGAGAAGTAAACAAAAATTTTTAATAAACTGCAATTTCTTTTTTAATATATTTATTTAGGCTTTTTGTTAATTGAGTTTCGTTTTTAGAAAAAAAATGATTAGCATCAGGAATTGATTCAAACTCTACTTTAATTCCTTTTTGAGCACTTAATCTTTTATTTAAATCTTTTATATGATCAATAGGAACTAACTCATCCTTTTTACCATAGATCATTAAGCCTGAAGTCGGGCATGGTGATAAAAAAGAAAAATCGTAAACATTAGGCTGAGGTGATATTGCAATAAATCTGTTAATTTCTGGTCTTCTCATTAACAATTGCATTGCGATTAACGAACCAAATGAGAAACCTGATACCCAACATTGTGAATTGTCAAAATTTTCTCTTTCTAACCAATCTAATGCAGCAGCAGCATCAGCTAATTCTCCCTGACCATTATCGAATTCTCCATCACTCTTTCCTACTCCTCTAAAATTTACTCTACAAACTGAAAAATCATTGTCCATAAATGTATGAAAGGTTTCAACTACAACTTTGTTATTCATTGTTCCTCCATATTGAGGATGTGGTTGTAGAACAAGTGCTATTGGTGAGGTGTTTTTTTTACTTTTAAAATATTTAGCTTCTAATCTTCCTGCAGGTCCTGGAATAAATATTTCTAAAATTTTATTATCCATTTTGTTAATGATAATTATTCTCAAAAAAAAACTAGACATATCATAAGTACGTGACAAATTGTTAGTTTTTTTTAAACCTATATACTTGACTATTTTAGTCAGGTTTATATATATCCCTCTAAAATTGCGGATTATGAAACTTACATCAAAAGGTAGATATGCAGTAATGGCTTTAGCCGATCTGGCTAGATTTGATAATATCAATCCAGTTTCTCTTAGAGACATATCGTTGAGGCAAGGAATTTCCTTAGATTATTTAGAGCAAATTTTTTCTAAGTTAAGAAAAAAAGAAATAGTTCAAAGTGTAAGAGGAACTCAAGGTGGCTATATTTTAAATAAAAAAGCCAAGGAGATAAAGCTTACAAACATTTTTGATGCTGTAGATGAAAAGGTAAAAACTGTTCAGTGTAAAAAAGATTCAAAAAAAGGTTGTAATGGAAAATCTACAAAATGTCTAACCCACAATCTTTGGGATGAACTTGAAAATCATATTAATAATTTTTTTGAAAAAAAGAGTTTAGAGGATCTTGTTAAAGAAAATACTGAAAGAAGAATTTAAAAATGGATACTAGAGAAAAAGATATAGAAAAGCTAAAAGATTATAAGTACGGTTTTACTACTGATATTGAAAATATTAAAGCTCCGAAAGGCTTAAACGAAAATGTAATCAAGTTTATTTCTAATATCAAAAAAGAACCGCAATGGATGTTAGACTTTAGATTAAAGGCTTATGAGCGATTAAAACTTTTAAAAGAGCCAAATTGGCAAAAGCCTAAGTATCCTAAAATTGAATATCAAGACTTATACTATTATTCAGCACCAAAAAGCATGAAGGATAAGCCAAAAAGTTTAGATGAGCTAGATCCTAAACTTTTAGAGACATATAAAAAACTTGGAATTCCATTACAAGAGCAAGCAAGACTAAATGGAATTGCTGTAGATGCTGTATTTGACTCTGTTTCAGTGGCAACTACTTTTAAAGGTGAATTAACTAAACACGGAATAATTTTTTGCTCAATGTCAGAGGCGATTCAAAAACATCCTGAGCTTGTCAAAAAATATTTAGGTACAGTAATACCAATTACTGATCATTTTTTTGCGACTCTTAATTCAGCTGTTTTTACAGATGGATCATTCGTTTATATTCCTGAGGGTGTTAAGTGCCCTATGGAATTATCAACTTATTTTAGAATTAATGCTTCAGAGACAGGACAGTTTGAAAGAACATTAATTATTGCTGATAAAGGAAGCTATGTAAGTTATTTAGAAGGATGTACAGCACCAATGAGAGATGAAAATCAATTACATGCAGCAAATGTGGAATTGATTGCACTTGATAATGCAGAAATAAAATATTCAACTGTACAAAATTGGTATCCAGGAGATGAGAATGGAAAAGGAGGAATATATAACTTTGTTACAAAAAGAGGATTGTGTAAAGGAAAAAATTCCAAAATTTCTTGGACACAAGTTGAGACCGGCTCAGCTATTACTTGGAAATATCCAAGCTGTATTTTAAAAGGGGACAACTCAATAGGTGAATTTTATTCAATTGCAATCACTAACAATTACCAAAAAGCTGATACTGGAACAAAAATGATTCATCTAGGTAAAAATACTAAAAGCAAAATTATTTCAAAAGGCATAAGTGCTGGAAATTCAGATATGACTTATAGAGGATTAGTTGATATTAATTCAAAAGCAAAAAATTCTAGTAATTATACTCAATGTGACTCATTATTAATGGGAAATAAGTGTGGTGCACACACAGTTCCTTATATTAAAAATAAAAATTTTGAATCTAATATTGCTCATGAGGCAACAACCTCTAAAATCAGTGAAGAACAGTTACATTATTGTCAACAAAGAGGATTAAATTCTGAGGAAGCTGTAGGTTTAATTGTTAATGGATTTTGTAAAGAAGTTCTTCAACAATTACCGATGGAGTTTGCGGTAGAGGCACAAAAGCTTGTTGGTATTAGTTTAGAGGGGAGTGTTGGCTAATGCTTAAAATAAATAATTTAAATGCTAATGTGGAAAAAAAGTCTATTTTAAGGGGTTTTTCTCTAAATATTAATCCAGGTGAAGTACATGCAATCATGGGTCCTAACGGATCTGGTAAAAGTACATTATCGAACATTTTATCTGGTAAAAAAGGTTATGATGTTTCAGGGGAAGTTTTATTTGAGAATAAAAATTTATTTGATCTTGAAACTGAGGAAAGAGCTCACAAAGGTATTTTTTTAGCTTTCCAATATCCTCTAGAAATTCCAGGCGTAAATACAAATATTTTTTTAAAAACTTCTTTGAATGCAATTAGAAAAGCACGGGGACAGAAGGAACTAGATGCGATCGAGTTCTTAAAACTCGTAAAGAATAAAGCTAAAGAGTTAAAATTTGATGAAGAAAAGTTGAATAGGCAACTTAATGTAGGTTTTTCTGGTGGAGAAAAAAAGAAAAATGAAATTTTACAAATGTCAATGCTAACTCCAAAATTATCAATTTTAGATGAAACAGACTCAGGTTTGGACATAGACGCTCTTAAGATAGTAGCTAATGGAGTGAATACTCTTAGAAATAAAGAAAACTCCTTTTTAATAATCACTCATTATCAAAGATTACTAGATTATATCAAGCCAGACTTTGTTCATGTCTTAATGAATGGAAAAATTATTAAGTCCGGTGGTCCTGAATTAGCTAAAGAATTAGAGAAAAAAGGATATGAAAGTTTTAATTAAATGATAGATCAATTAAAAATAGACTTTGAAAAAATATTAAAGAAATCTGATTTTTCAAAAAATGATATTAATTTTAAAAGAGATCAGCTCAATAAATTTATTGAAAATGGATTTCCAAATAGAAAACTAGAAAATTGGAAGTTTTTAGATATTGATCAAATAATTAAAAAAAATATTGGAGAATTAAGTTTTTATAATGATTATTCAGTAACTAACAAAATTGATACCTCAATCCTCATAAATGGTTTAGAACATAATAAAATCATTTTTATAAATGGAAGAATAGAAAAAATTGATTTCGCTTACGAAGACAAAAGTTCAATTGAAATTTTTGATGATGTTGAAGTAGAAAATAAGATAAATAATGAAAATTCTTTGCTTTATTTAAACAGCGCATTAAGTAATAAATATTATAAAATTTTAATTAAAAAAAATTACATATTAAAAAAACCCCTTATTATCTATCACTTTACGAGTGATAAAATGAAATCAAAAAATATCAATTTGAGGTTAGATTTTAAACTTGAACAAAACAGCTCATTAAGATTAATTGATTTTTTCAATGATACATCTGATAAGAATTTTTTGAATATATTGTACAATTTTGATTTGGATGAAGACTCATCTTTAAAAAATTATAAGATTGACAAATCATTAAATAAAAATCTAAAATATTCTTTTAATAATATTGAGCAAAAAAAAAATAGTATTTCGGAAACTTTTATTTTTTCAGCAGGTTCGAATTATTTTAAAAATGAAATAAATTGTAATCTTAAGGGACAATATTCATCAGCTTTTGTTAATGGTATTTTTTCTTTAAAAGATAGCCAAAAACATGAAATTAGGACAACCATAAATCATTTGGTTAAAAATACGAAAAGTTATCAATTAATAAAAAGTGTGCTTGGGAAAAATTCAAAGGCCGCATATCAAGGAAGAATATATGTAGACTCTCAAGCTCAAAAAACAGATGGTTATCAATTGAGTAAAGCAATATTGCTAGATGAAACCTCTGAGTTTAATGCCAAACCTGAATTAGAAATTTATGCAGATGATGTTAAATGTTCACATGGTTCGGCCTCAGGAAGTTTAAATGAAAATTCAATTTTCTATATAATGTCTAGAGGTCTTAATTATCAACAATCAAAAGAACTTTTAATTAATGGTTTTATATTAGATGTTGTTGAAAAAATAACAGATTCTGAAATTAAGAATTTAATAAAAAATATGATTGGTTTAAAAGAATGAAAATAGAAGATATTAAAAAAGAGTTTCCAATTTTTGATGAAAAAATTCAAAATAATGATTTAGTTTATTTAGATAGCGCTAATTCATCTCAAAAGCCTAAAGTTGTTTTAGATAGAATAAACGAATTTTACTCGAAACAATTTTCTAATGTTGGAAGAAGTATTCATTATTTAGCAGTCGCAGCAACTAATCTGTACGAAAATACCAGGGTTTCAGTCCAAAAATATATAAATGCAAAAGACAAGAACGAAATTGTATTTACCAAAGGTGCGACAGAGGCTCTGAATTTAGTAGCTAATACCCTAGGTCAGGCGATTTTAGAACCTGGAGATGAAATTTTAATTACAGAATTAGAACATCATTCTAACTATGTTCCTTGGCATTTTTTAAGGAAGTCAAAAAATATTAAGATAAAATTTGCTGAAGTAAATGATGATGGCGATATACCAATCAAAAATATTGAAAAAGAAATAACAGTTAAAACAAAAATAATAGCTATTACACATCTTTCAAATGTTACAGGTGCAGTTTTGCCAATAAAAGAAATTACTCAGTTAGCTCATTCGAAGGGTATTGTTGTAGTTGTTGATGGTTGTCAAGGTGGTCCACATTTAAAACTTGATATGCAAGAATTAGATTGTGATTTCTATGCAATCTCTTGCCATAAAATGTATGGACCAACAGGACTTGGTGTTTTGTATGGTAAAAAAAAATGGCTTGAACAACTTCCACCATACCAAGGAGGAGGAGGAATGATTAATGAAGTAAAAAAAGATAGAATTTCTTATGGTGAACTTCCGAACAAGTATGAAGCTGGAACAATGGCTACTGCACAAGTGATTGCATTCGATCAATCAATAAAATTTTTAGAAAGTATTGGAATTAAAAAAATAATAGAACATGAAAAAGAATTGATAGAATATGGCCAAGAAATTTTGCAAAAAAATAATTCAATTAAATTAATTGGTAATCCAAAAGAACGAAAAGGGGTATTATCTTTTACTATTGAAGGTGTACATCCGCATGATATTGCAACTATTCTTGATGAAACTGGAGTTGCAATAAGAGCAGGTCATCATTGTTGTCAAATACTTCATGATAAGCTTGGTATTCCTGCAAGTGCTAGAGCATCTCTTGGTGTTTATAATACTAAAGACGATTTAGATAAACTGAATGAAGGAATTAATAATTGTAAAAAAATCTTTGACTTAAAATGAATTTAAAAGAACTATATCAAGAAATTATCTTAGAACATGGCAAAAATCCAAGAAATTTAGGCCAAGCTAAAAATTTTAATAAAGATGCAAAAGGAAATAATCCTCTTTGTGGAGACAACGTTCATGTTTATTTAAAACTTAATGATCAAAGAAAAGTGGAAGATATATCATTCGAAGGTAAAGGATGTGCAATTTCTATGGCCTCGGCTTCAATAATGACAGATTTAATAAAAGGTAAAAGTGATAATGAAGCTAAAGAAATTATTGAGGATTTTTTAGGAATGATAAAAGAAAATCCTGAACTTAAAAATAAAATTTTAGAAGATGATGATAAAACAAAGCTAATGTGTCTTTCAGGAGTTAAACAATATCCAATGAGAGTAAAATGTGCTACCTTATCTTGGCATACCTTAGTTTCTGCGATGGAAAATAATGGAAAACAAGTGAGTACCGAAGATTAGTTTTATGGAAGCAAAAGAAAAAATTATTAACGAAATCAAAAAAATTTATGACCCAGAATTACCAGTTAATATTTACGAACTAGGGTTGATATATGATATTCAGGTCGTTGATAAAAAAGCAAAAATAAAGATGACTTTAACGACACCAAATTGTCCAGTAGCTGAAAGTTTACCTAAAGAGGTAAAAGAGGGTGCGATGCAAGTAGAGGGAATCGATAACGTGGAACTTGAATTAGTTTGGGATCCACCTTGGAATAAAGATATGATGTCTGACGCTGCAAAATTGGAGCTTAATTTATAATGAGTCCTATAATTAAATTAAGTGATAATGCTGCGACTAGAATTAAAGAGATTATGTCTGGCGCTGGAAAAGAGGCTTTAGGAGTAAGAGTTTCTGTAAAATCTGGTGGCTGTGCTGGTATGTCTTATGTAATGGAGTATTCAAAAGAACTTAATCCAAATGATGAAGTTATAGAGGATAAAGGTGTTAAAGTTTTTATAGATTCCGCAGCAATTATGTATTTACTGGGCACTGAAATGGATTACAAAAAAGAGGATTTTTCCTCGACTTTTGTATTTAATAACCCTAATGAAACCGAAAGATGTGGTTGCGGGGAGTCTTTTAAAATAGATTAATATAAGTATCCCATAAGTTGCATATCAGTATTGCTAAAATTGCATATCTAGTGTATAAATTCCTTATGAATAAGTTTGAATTTAAAAATCTTGTTAAAAGCCTTAAAGATTCTTTAAAAGAAAAAACTTTTTTTAAAGATTTACGTAAAGAGGTTGAGACTGGTGCAAATGGCACTCAGGACTACGTAGTAAAAAAAGGTGTTAATAAAGATACAGTTGCAACAACTAGACAGTAATTAAAACTAACTACTGTAATACATCTCAAATTCTACAGGATGAGGTGCGTGTTCAAACTTGTGAATTTCCTCAAATTTAAGTGCTATATAAGCATCAATTTGATCATCGGTAAAAACATTACCTTGAGTTAAAAATTCTCTATCCTTATCTAAACTTTCCATAGCTTCCCTTAAAGATCCACAAACAGTTGGGATAGACTTCACTTCTTCAGGAGGTAATTCATATAAATCTTTATCAAAAGACTCTCCAGGGTGGATTTTGTTTTTTATTCCATCTAATCCCGCCATCAACATGGCTGCAAAAGTTAAATAAGGATTTCCTGCAGCATCAGGGAATCTTATTTCGCATCTAGCACCTTTCTTGCTCAATGTGATTGGAATACGACAAGATGCAGATCTATTTCTAGCTGAGTATGCTAAAAGAACTGGAGCCTCAAATCCTGGAACTAATCTTTTGTAGCTATTTGTCGTTGAGTTTGCAAATGCATTTATTGCTTTTGCATGTTTTAAAATTCCACCTATATAATTTAGCGCTGTTTCAGATAATCCTGAATAAGCTTCACCTGAAAATACAGGTTTATCACCTTTCCATATAGATTGGTGAATATGCATACCAGAGCCGTTATCTCCTGCAACTGGTTTTGGCATAAACGTAGCCGTTTTCCCAAAAGAGTGAGTTACCATCTGCACAACATATTTATATAGTTGCACGTTATCAGCTTGATTAACTAATGTACCAAAGTACATACCAAGCTCATGTTGACTAGGCGCTACTTCATGATGGTGCTTTTCAACTTTTATACCTACCTCTTTTAAATTTTTTAAATATTCTCCACGCATATCTTGTTCACTATCGACTGGAGGAACTGGAAAATAACCACCTTTAATTGGAGGTCTATGACCCATATTTCCATTATCATACTCTTTACCTGAATTGTATGGACCTTCTTTACTGTCGATTTTAAATCCACATTCATTCATATCATTTTTAATTCTTACATCATCAAAAACAAAAAATTCTGGTTCAGGACCAAAAAATGCCTTGTCGCCAATACCAGAAGCTTTTAAATATTCTTCAGCTTTTTTAGCTACTCCTCTTGGATCTCTTTCATAAGGAGTTTTCTTTACTGCATCTAAAATGTCACAAAATAAAACTACTGTGTTGTGCGAAGTAAATGGATCTAAAAAAAATCTTTCAGTGTCAGGTTTTAAAATCATGTCTGACTCATTAATTGCTTTCCAACCAGCAATTGAGGAACCATCAAAAAAAACACCATTTTTAAGCATATCTTCATCCACAATAGAGCTGTCAATCGTTAAATGTTGTAATTTACCTCTAGGATCAGTGAATCTAAGATCTAAAAATTCAGCTTCTTTATCTTTAATAAATTTTAAAACATCTTTAGTGCTCATCTTATCTCCTATATAATTCTGCAAGTTGTATTAACAAAAAAAGACTGATAGATAATGCTCTTTTAATTAATAACACCTATGCAAATATCACATAAGTGTATTATTTATTTTAAGTAATAACTAACAATTTAAAGTTGAATAATGAGTTTATTAGACAAAGAGCCAGTTAAAAGAGCTGAGAAATCATTAAAAGAATTTAATACTAATCTGAATGTTATCGCATTAGATTCCTCTGCTAGAACTGCTAAAGAGGCAGCTACATCTTTAGGTTGTGAAGTAGGTGCGATTGTAAAAAGTTTACTTTTTAGGACTGATAATACTTTTACTTTAAATTTGGTCGCTGGAGATCGAAAAGCTTCTCTTAATAAGATTAAAAAAATATTAAAAAAAAAGGATGTTTCAATGGCAACAGCAGATGATGTAAAAAATATAACTGGTTATACTATTGGAGGAGTTTCACCGGTGGGTCATCTAAATAAAATAGATATATTAATTGATGATTCTCTAGATAGATTCATAGATTTATATGCAGCTGCTGGACACCCAAACTGTGTTTTTAAAATTAGTTTTAAAGATTTACAAAGCATAACTAATGGTTTGACTGAGGATATAACTGAATGAAACAACCTAAGTTATTTGATTACTTTTTATTAACTGTTTTGGCTTTAATTTGGGCTTCAGCTTTTTTTAATATTAAAATAGCAACATATTCTTTTGGACCAGTAACAATAGCATTTTTAAGGGTTTTTTTTGGAGCAATACCTGTTCTGTTACTTTGTTATTATAAGAATATAAAAATTGAAGCTTTCTCAAAAGATTGGTTCTGGTTTGCAATGATAGGGTTTATTAATTTAGTTGCTCCTTTTTTTTTAATTGCTTATGGAGTAAAGTCTGTACAAAGTAATTTAGCAGCTATTCTAATGTCTACTACCCCATTAAGCTCAACAGTACTTGGACATTTTTATACAAAAAATGAAAAATTTAATTTTATTAAAACTATTGGAATATTGATTGGATTTTCAGGAATAGTTTTTTTATTTTCTGATAATTTGTTAATAGATGAGAATAATTTTACTTCAGCATTATTAATATTGTTAGGCTCTACCTGTTATGTTATCGGAGGCGTTTTAACTTTGAAAATTAGTAAGAAAAAAAATGAAAATGTCACAGGCTCAATACTAATTTGGGCAACAATTATTTTAATTCCACTTGTAGGTTTTATTGAAAAGCCCTGGCAATTGGTACCCCGATTAGACTCTACTATTTCTGTAATCTATCTTGGATTAGTTTCAACTGGTATAGCTTGGTTGTTGAGATTTAGAATTCTAGTAAAAAATGGTTTGATATTTCAATCACAAGTTTCTTACTTAATTCCTATTTTTGGAACAATATTGAGTTATATTTTTCTAAAAGAGTTGATTACTTTTAAAGTTTTAATTTCATTGGTTGCAGTAGTAGTAGGAATTTATTTTGTTAAGAGAGCAAGTTAATTGATATTTTTTCCTCTGTAGTAAGAAGATCTTCCTATAATTGAATTAAATAATCCTAAAAATCTATATAAGTATTTATTTTTCTGATCTTCTTTTACAGCCACAAAATAGAAAATAGTCTTAATAAATGATTTAATTAATTTTCCAAATAGTTTTAAAAAAGCATAAAAAAAATTATAATTTTTTTTATAAAAATAAAACCATGACCACATCCAATGCCAATTTTTTATATTAATAGCATCTTCTCTCTCAAAAGGATTTTTCCCCATTGAACTTTGAAAACCTAAGTGGTGAATTTTTAAGTGTTTTGAGGTGTAAATAAATCCACCTTTATTTATAATTGATTTACAAAGATCAAATTCCTCAAAATATAAAAAAAACTCTTTATCAAAAATATCTTTTTTACCTATTTTTCTCAAATTAAGAAGCATTGAACACCCAGTTACCCATTCAACTTTCGTTAAATTTTCAATTTTATTCTCTAAAAATTTTTTTTTAAATTCTTCATTTTTATTTGGATCAAAAAAACCAGCTGGGACAAAAATTTTATCTTTTAAATATTGACATCCAATAATATCAAAATTTTGGGTACTTTTAATTATCTTAGGTAAGTTTTTGAAGAAATTTTTATCACATATAACATCAGGATTTAATATAAATGCATAATCAGTTTTTACTTTTGATAATCCAAAATTATTTCCTTTTCCATAACCTAAATTTTTTCCAGTACAAAAAATGTTTACTTTAGGAAATTTTTTTTTTATTAGTTTATGATGTTCAAAATTTTTTGAATTTTCAACAATCATTATGTTTATTTTACTATTAATCGATTTAAGACAATTCAGTATAATTTTTTTTGGTGTTTTGTAAGTTAAAATTACAGCTGTTATTTTTTTTAACGTGCTCATATTAGAAAAATATAATTCTTAAATTTGTTTAAATTATTGCAAGTTTCACTCTTTAAGTTCCGAAATTTTTTTTATGTGAGCGGGTCTTGTTTCGCAACAACCACCTAAAATAGTTGCCCCAGACATTTTAAATTTTTGTGAAAATTCTGCCATTTTTTCAGGTGTAAGGTCTTTTCGCTGACCTAAAAATTCATTAGGATTTCCTGATTTACTTTTTTTGAAATTACTTGTGTATCCTCCTATGACTTTTGTTCTTTCAAATGCGTTTAATTTAAAACCGAATGGACAGTTAATTCTTTTAATTTCTTCATTGTTTTTTTGAAAATTTTCAGGTGAGACACATGCAAGAATCAAACCAAGAAGATTTTCACTTTCAATATTCTTCATAATATCAGATAATTTTTCACCACTTGGTAGTGTTGTTCCTTCAGATATATGCGCCCCAATTAAAAAAGGTTTCTCAAACATTTTTATTGAATTAATAGCTATAGATATTTCTTTAATACTACTTAAGACATCAAAATAAAAAAAATCAACAAACGGATTTAAAATTTTTGCTTGATCATTAAAATTATTTAAAATTTCTTTTTCATCTCTTTCGTCAGCTGAATAAGTTATATTTTGGGGTGGTAGACCACCAGCAATTAAAATGTGGGGATATTTTTTTTTAACTCGTTTTGCTATTTCTCCAGCGACCTTGTTTAATGTTTCAAATTTATTCTCTATGTTATTTTGTCTAAGTCTAATTCTACGAGTTGCAAAAGTATTAGTAATGATTACATCTGCACCTGCTTTTACAAAATCTTCATGAATATTTTCTACAAGCAAATGATTTTTCTTTTCTAACAAAGCTCCAGCACTCCATAAAGTTCCTTTGGGCTTCATTCCTCTAGCTAGTAATTCTTGACCCATTCCTCCATCCAAAATTCTAATTTTATTAAAAAAATTTTTATCCATATAATTAAACAAATATTCTTATACCAATTCTTATAGAAACAAAAATAACTAAAATTGATGTAATGATTGATAAAGCTCTACTGGATAGAAATTTTAGATTAAGATGATTTCCTATACGTCCTCCAATAAAAACACTTAAAAAGAGCAACCAATAAAAAGATAATTCGTTGAACACATATTCTTTTGTTAGTTGCCCGAAAGTTCCTGAAATAGAATTAATCAAAATAAAAAGAGAAGCAGTGGTAGCAATGATCTTTGGTTTTTCTGCTTTTAATAAAAAAAGAATTGGACTTAAAAAAATACCACCACCGATCCCTATTATTCCAGATATTAACCCAAGAAAAGAACCTATGATGAGAGAGATAAAAAAATTCAATTTTTTTATTACAAGATTATTATCATCAAATGATTTATTATTTAATAATAGTAAAATTCCAGCAACAGATAAGACTATGAATAAAAGAATTTCAAAAAATTCTTTATCTATTTTTAATGTCCCACCAAAAAAGGCTAATGGAATAGAACCTATTAAAAAAGGAATTAATAACTTAAAATTATGATTACCAGCACGTATGTAGCTAAAAGAGTTTCCAGAAACAACTATAATGTTACTTAAAAGTGCTATTATTGGAAAAATATAATAAGGAATATCCCAAATCAAAAGTAACGCTAAATATGTGGAGCCTCCACCGAAACCAACACTGGAGTATAAAATAGCTGTTATAAAAAATAATATTGATAATATAGTCATGTAAAAATATTTTATGAAAGTAAATATAGCACTACTAACTGTAACAGATACCAGAACAATTGATAATGATAAATCTGGTGGAATTTTAATAAATAAAATTAAAGAAGCTAATCATAATTTGATTGATCGAAAAATATGTAAAGATAATAAAAAAGATATTATTAAAATTCTTAATGACTGGTTAAAAAATGAAAAGATTGATGTGATAATTACAACAGGAGGAACCGGCCTCACAGGAAGGGATATTACTCCTGAAGCGTTAGATGAAGTGGCAGAAAAACATATTCCTGGATTTGGTGAAATATTCAGAAATTTGAGTTTAAAAACAGTTGGAACTTCAGCAATTCAGTCTAGAGCTTGTGCAGTACTTTCGAATGGAAAGTATATCTTTGCTTTACCTGGATCTTCAGGCGGTGTGACAGATGCTTGGGATGGTATATTAAAGCATCAACTAGATGTTAACCATAAACCATGCAATTTTGTGGATTTGTTCCCAAGATTAAAAGAAAAATAATTATTTTTGATATTTACTTTTCCACTCTGAATAAGGCATTCCATAAATTCGTTCTCTTGCCTCAGGATCAGAAATAGTGACACCTTTTTTTTCTGCTTCTTCTCTGTACCATCTTGATAAACAGTTTCTACAAAAGTTAGCCAGGTTCATTAAATCAATGTTTTGAACATCCTTTCTTTCATTCAAATGTTTTAGCAATCTTTCAAAAGTTGCAGATTGGATTTCTATTTTTTGATTTTTATTCATAAAAAAAAAATATTAATGACTTTTTAAATAAGCACAAGATATTGTGTTCATACAATTAAGAGTAGAAAATTTTAGTTTTTACAAATAGACACAAGTAATTATTACTAGTTAAATATCTTTATGGCTAAAAAGAAAAAGAGAAAAGCTAAGCCGAAAGCCAAGAAAAGTAAAAGTAAGACGGCTAAATCATCTAGAAAAAAAATAAAAACGAAAAAAAAAGTTGTGGCAAAAAAGTCTGCGACTAAGAAGCGTTCTAAAAAATCTAGAAAAAATAATAAGCTTAAATCAACCAAAAAAACAAGAGGAGTAAAAAAAATGAGTGCAGAAGCTATGAAAGTGTCATCTGTATTAGATACTTCTCATTTAAAGGTAAAATTTCCATTTAAAGCGAAATATGGAAATTACATAAACGGAAAGTTTGTGGAGCCAAAATCTGGTAAGTATTTTGATAATACTTCACCGATTTCAAATGAGGTTATCTGTTCGATCGCACGATCAAATGAAAAAGACGTAGACGCTGCATTAGATGCAGCTCACGCAGCTTTCCCAACTTGGGGTAAAACTTCAATCACGGAAAGATCAAACATTCTTCTTAAAATTGCAGATGTCATTGAGAAAAATCTTAATGTGTTAGCAACTGCAGAATGTTTAGATAATGGTAAGCCGATAAGAGAATGTATGGCTGCTGATTTACCACTAGTAATAGATCATTGGAGATATTTTGCTGGAGTAATCAGAGCAGAAGAAGGTTCAGTTGCCGAAATAAGCAATAGTGAATATTCTTATCACATTCCTGAGCCTTTAGGTGTAGTTGGTCAAATTATACCTTGGAACTTTCCATTATTAATGGCAACTTGGAAGCTTGCTCCAGCTTTAGCTGCAGGAAACTGTGTAGTGCTAAAACCAGCTGAGCAAACACCAGCATCAATCATGTTACTTATGGAACTTATTGGAGACTTATTACCTCCAGGAGTAGTTAATGTTGTAAGCGGTTATGGTTTAGAAGCTGGTAAACCACTAGCATCATCTAAAAGAATCAAAAAGATTGCTTTTACTGGTGAAACAACAACTGGTAGATTGATTATGCAATATGCGTCTCAAAACTTAATACCAATTACGTTGGAGTTAGGTGGAAAATCTCCTAACATTTTCTTTGAAGACGTCATGGCTAAAGATGATGATTTCTTTGATAAATGTCTTGAAGGTTTTGCAATGTTCACTTTAAACCAAGGTGAAGTTTGTACTTGTCCAAGTAGAGTGCTAGTTCAAGAGTCTATCTATGACAAGTTCATGGAAAAAGCGATTGCTAGAACTAAAGCTGTTAAGCAAGATAATCCTTTAAAAATGGAAACAATGATTGGTGCGCAAGCATCATTAGAACAAATGGAAAAAATCAAATCTTATCTTGATTTAGGTAAGAAAGAGGGTGCCAAAGTTCTATGTGGTGGAAGTGTTGCTAAAATCAATAGTGGGTTAGAAAAAGGAAACTATATCGAGCCAACTATTTTTGAGGGTGATAACTCAATGCGTATCTTCCAAGAAGAAATTTTTGGACCAGTTGTATCAGTCACTAAATTTAAAGATGAAGCAGAGGCACTAGAAATTGCCAATGATACTCTTTATGGTTTAGGTGCTGGTGTTTGGACTAGAAATGGAAATATCGCTTACAGAATGGGTAGAGAAATACAAGCAGGTAGAGTTTGGACAAACTGTTATCACGCTTACCCTGCACATGCTGCATTCGGTGGATATAAACAATCTGGTATCGGAAGAGAAACACATAAAATGATGCTTAACCACTATAGACAAGTGAAAAATCTTCACGTGTCTTACAGTGAAAAGAAATTAGGCTTCTTTTAAAAATTAATTTATATATAATGGCCTGTGAGGAATCACAGGCCATTTTTTTTATGAAAGTAAAAGCAACAGACTCAGCACTTAAATTAATTGAAGAGCTTAAAGCTCAACATGGTGATGAACTTTTGTTTCATCAATCGGGTGGATGTTGTGATGGAAGTGCTCCTATGTGTTACCCAAGAAATGAGTATATGGTTGGATCGAGTGATGTAAAGCTGGGTGAAATAGGTGGTGTCCCTTTTTACATGAATGATGACCAATATGAAAAATGGAAACATACTGATCTAACTATTGATGCTGTCAAAGGCATAGGTGGAATGTTTTCTTTAGATAACGGTACAGGGAAAAGATTCTTAACTAAATCTGAAATTTGCCTGGTTGTTGATAACGAGCCAAAAAAAAATTAAGCATTTTTCTTTAATTTAATTCTAAAGCTCAAGAGTATTAAAATTATGATTGAGTAAATTAAAGGTTTAAAAAAGATTGTTTTAGATAACCATATAAAATGAAGTGAACCAAATATTGCAATTACATAAACTAATCTGTGTAACTTTTTCCAATAAGATTTTAAAACTCTTACCATCATATCTGATGAAGTTAAGGCCAAAACTGTTAATAATAACCAAGCAGAAAAGCCAACAAATACAAATTTTTTTTTAAAAACATCATTTATTAATGGCTCGATATCAAATCTATAATCAAGACCAACATAGCTTAGCATATGGATTGAAGCATATGAGAAAGTAAAAAGACCTACCATCCTTCTGAATTTTAACCATTCAGTAGAATTTGTTATTTTTCTTAATGGAGAAATTGAAAGAGTTAAAATGATAAAAATTAAAGTCCATTCTCCAAAGTGGTTAATAATTCTATCAACTGGTTCAGGACCTAATTCATCAAAGATTATTTGATAAGAAATTACATAGATTGGCCAAAGCAATAATAAGAAAACAGTTGGCTTTAAATAATTTTTTTTCAATTTATTTTAGTAGTTTTTTTTTAAGTCCATGCCACTATAAAGATGAGCCACTTCATCACCATACCCATTGAACATTAAGGTTTTAATTCTTGGGGCTAGAATACTTTCACCGATTACTCTTTCGGTTGCTTGAGACCATCTTGGATGATCAACTTCAGGATTAACATTTGAGTAAAAACCATATTCTCTTGGTGAAGCATTCTTCCAAGCGGTGTTTGGCATTTTTTCTGTTAGTTTTATTTTAACGATTGCTTTGGCACTTTTAAAACCATATTTCCACGGAATAAATATTCTTAAAGGTGCACCATTCTGATTTGGTAACGGCTTGCCATATAAACCTGTTACAACAGTTGTAAGTGGATGCATAGCTTCATCAATTCTTAGTCCTTCGATGTAAGGCCAATTTAGAACAGGATATCTCTGTCCCACCATCTCTTCAGGGTTATAAACAGTTTCAAACTCGACAAACTTTGCATTGGGTTTAATCTTAACTTTATTAAGAAGTTCACTTAATGAAAAACCCAACCATGGTATAACCATAGACCAACCCTCTACACATCTAAGTTTTAAAATTCTTTCTTCAGATTTAATAGCCAAAACCTCTTCAACAGGAAGTTCTAATGATTTTTCAACTTCACCTTCAATTTTTACACTCCAAGGTTTTGTAGGAAAATTTTTTGCTCTTCTGTGCGGATCACTCTTGCCAGTACCAAACTCATAGTAATTATTGTAAGTAGTTATATCTTCATAACTCGTTGGCTTATTTAAATTACTAGCATTAGCATTAATTAGTGGAACTGAATTTAAAGTAATCGCTCCTAAACCATAACCCATAGATTTAATAAAAGATCTTCTTTTATTATAAATCTTTTCTGAAGTAATTTCTGAATGTTTAAACTTTTTCATTAGCAATAGGGTTTCCTTTTAACCATTCGCTTTCTTTATTCTTATAATGTTCTTTTTTCCAAATTGGAGATCTTTTTTTTACTTCTTCAATTATATATCTTGAAAGCACATATGCCTGATCTCGATGTTTACAAGCAACTGCGATAATTATACTTATCTCACCTAGGGCTAGATATCCTTTAGCGTGTTCAATAAATACTGCTTTATTTTTTATATCTAATTTTTGATCTGCTTCAGTATAAATTTCTTTAAAACTTTTAATTACCATTTCATCATGACTGTCATAAGTAATACCAGTGACTGTTTTATTGTCATTGATATTTCTAACAGTGCCTAAAAAATAAATTGATGCTCCAAACTTAAAGTCTTTAATAAATTTTTCAGCGTTTGAAGTAAGTATCTTCTCTTTTTTAGAGTCTACTATTTTTGTATGAAGCATCAGCCTCCTCCGATAGGAGGGATAATACCTATCTTTTGGTCTTTTGTGATTTTATAATTGTCGCTTATTATTTCATTATTTTCAGAACAAAAAGTTGAAGATTTTACAACTTTAATGAAGTTTTCATTTCCACTTAAGTTTTCAACTATATATTTGATTATCTCATTTCTTAAATCATTAACTGAAGATTTATCTTTAATTTCAAACTCTAGGTGATCTTTGTCGCTAAAATCTCTACTAACTCCAAATAATTCTAATTTTATTTTCAACTTTACCTATAAATTTCTTAATGTAATTAAAGAATTTACATCATTAGGTCCTTCAGGACGACTAAAATGTATAAATTTAAAATCATAATTTTTATTTTTAAAATATTTTAAAAATTTTTTTCTTTGTGAAGGAATGATGTCTTCGATTATATAAATTCCATCACTTTTAAGGAACTTTTTAGAATTTTCAAAAAAATTAATTGTTTCTTCATATCTATGACACCCATCATCGATAATAATATCAAAATCTTTCTCATTAATTTTTTTCCACATTTCTAATATTGTTTCAGTGTTAGCTTGATCAACATAGTAAGTTTTTATTCGTTCCTCATTAAATAATGCACTTTTATCATGATCAGCTCCATAAATTTTTGCATCTTTAAAATAATCTCTCCAAACTTTTAATGAAGCACCAGGAGAATATCGGTTACCAAGCATATTCATATTATGAATATTTTCTTTATTTATGTTTCCAATTCCTAGCTCAAAAACTTTTTTTATATTATTTCTATTTAAAGAAAATATCTCAGAGTAATAATCACTATAATTATGATAATTGTGAATTTTAAAATTTTTATCTATTTTATCTTGATTTTGAACGTATCCTTTATCAGATGTATATTTAGAACATAATTCCGATAGTTCACATCTTTCTTGCTTTGAATAATAAGTTGAATATTTGTACTTTATTAAACTCAATGTTCTCCTGTCTAAAAGAAGTCTTCTCAGGAGATTATTTTTTATCTGTATTATTCTTCTTAGCATATATTTTTTTTATTTTTTTAGTTTAGAAGAAAATTTTAAGTTTTCTTCTTTAAATTGTGATTTATTCTTATTAATAAAGTCTTCCATTATTTTTATTTTTTCATCTTCAAATTCTGCAACTTTTCTTTCATTAAGATCTACATACAATGCTAGAATTTCAATTGTTGAGGCAAGGAATTTTTTTTCTTTATGAATCATTTCCATTTTATATTGTAGTCGTTTTTTATCGTGATCGAAGTAAACACAATTAATATCTACTTCATCATCTAGTTGTAGCTCCTGATTATAGGTGATGTGGGATTCTACAATCATTGTACTTTTCTTAGTTGTTTTTGCTGAGTGTTCACCCATCTTAAAAATATTATTTAAAGAATCAGCGCCATATTTATCAAACATTAATAGATAATATGAAACATTCATATGATCGTTATAATCAATCCAATCTTTAATTACTTTTTGAGTACTTAGATAAACAGACATGTAGAATTAAAATATATTCTTTAAAAATTCAGGTAATCCATCTGGATTAGTCCACAATCCACTTTTTCCACCTTCTTTAATTAATAATTTCACATTATCTATTTTAAGATGTGGATTTACTATTTTGCTTAAGTCATAAATAGTTATTAATGCAGCATTAACTCCCATTATAGCCTCCATCTCAACACCTGTTTTTGCTACAGCAGACACTACACAAAAAACTTCTAATGAGTTATCAACATCATTCATAATAATTTTTGTTGCAGTATGATCAATTGGAAGTGGGTGGCATAGAGGAATTAGCTCACTTGTTTTTTTTACACCTAAAACAGCTGATACTTCAGCTAGGGTTATAGGATCTCCTTTAGGCACCTCCTTTTTTTTGATTAAATTAA
Source organism: uncultured Pelagibacteraceae bacterium (assembly GCA_902629695.1). Lineage (GTDB taxonomy): Bacteria > Pseudomonadota > Alphaproteobacteria > Pelagibacterales > Pelagibacteraceae > Pelagibacter. Next base: position 68,381 of record CACORY010000002.1, read on the forward strand.
ATACATCTTTACCTACATAGATTTTTCCTGAAGCTAATGCCCTGCGAAATGTTTCTTTCTTAGATGAAACATCAACCATATTAAAAGAACTTTCTTTAAAAATTTCTTTTGCCCAATCATTAAGTTCCTCATTACTTATAATTTTTAGTTTTGCCATTAACCGCCTGTTGTTGATAAATTTTTAGTCAAACCTGTTTCACCAAGCTCTAAATAGTGAGACACTTTTTTAAATTTCATTTGTCCGACTATTAAATCTTGTAATTCTTCAATTTGATCATCTCTTTGTAATAAATGTCTAATACTTATTCCTGTATTTCCGAACAAACATAATCTTAAATCTCCTCTTGAGGTAATTCTTAAACGATTACAGGTTCGACAAAAATCTTTAGAATACGGTGCTATAATTCCAAATTTCCCTTTGTAGTCTGGATTAATATAATTTAAAGAAGGGCCCGCGTCCTTACCAAAAGTTTGATAAATCCATTTTTTTTTATTTAGATAATCTTTAAAAATTTTTGAGGATATATGATATTTGTTAAAATAATTTAAATTATCTCCAGTTTGCATTAGCTCAATGTATCTGAGATCAACTTTATTTTCTTTAATAAATTCTCCCCATAAATCAAAATCTTTTTCACTTGCATTTATTCCATTTAATAAAACTGCATTAATCTTAATATTCTCGAAATTTAATTGTTGGAGAATTTTTATTCCTTGAAGAATTTCCGGTAATCGATCGTGACCTGTTATATTTTTAAAGATATTTCTTTCAAGGCTATCAATGCTAATATTTATACCATTTATACCACTATCGACTAACATCTTAGCTTTTTCATTTAAGTGATAACCATTTGTAGTGATTACAACTCTTTTGATACCAGCGTCATTTTTTAAAATTTTGATTATTTCAAAAAAATCCTTTCTCACAGTCGGCTCTCCTCCTGTAAGCCTCATCTTTGACACACCTAATTTTGAAAAAACTTTTGCTAAACGTTTGATTTCTTCTAAACGGAGAAATTTTCTATTATCACTTTTGTCAACTTGATAACCATTTGGTAGACAATAGCCACATTTAAAATTACAGACGTCGGTGATCGATAATCTTATGTATGGAAATGTTCTTCCAAAAGAATCTTTAAGAGTTTGCATTTAAAAAATGATAGCACATTAAAATTTAAATGCATCAATTATGAAATTACTTCCAGTCTGTAACTGGAAGTTAATTTCTCAAACTTTTATTATTGACCTGGTGCTTTGTAACCAATTTTACTTGCTTTTGCAGTGGCTTTGCCAAAATCTATTGCTTCTAACATTGTTAGATTCTCTACTGCGCCAGATGCTTCTACAACTAACTTAATTGCAGCAAAATCATCAAAACTAGGTACGTCAGTGACAACTATAAAATCATAAGACCCTCTTACGATATCCATGCTGTGCATAGTTCCACCCATTGCTTCAGTAAGTTGTTTTACTACAGCTTTTCTATCGCTTGCAGGATCTTTTAAAAATCCTTGAAAAGCTTTTGCAGTATAGTTACCCATTATATATGCTTTCATAAATTACTCCTTTTTTTTGTAAGAGGCTATCATGGTTACGTAATAATTTAATGTGTAAAAATTACATAGTAGACACAACCTATAGTAATGCTAGATTGAGAATATGTACGAAAAATTCGGTCAATTCATTAACGGAAAATGGCAACAATCCTCAGACCAGGGAACGTATGAAGTTATTAATCCCGCAAATGAAGAAGTTCTGGGTCATGCATCCAAAGCAACATCAAAAGATGTTGAAGCAGCATTACAATCTGCTTCAAAAGGTTTAGAGGTTTGGAAGAAAACTGCCCCATGGCAAAGATCATATATTATAAGAAGAATTGCCGATAGAATTAGAGAAAACCAAGATGTTTTAGCAAAATGGATGACACTTGAAGTAGGTAAACCTTTGGCAGAAGCTAAAGGAGAAATTAATGGAGCAGCAGATATTTTTGAGTGGAATGCAGAAGAAACAAAAAGAATATATGGTCAGACTGTAGAAAGTAGATTTGAGGATACAAGGGTGCATGTTTATTACCAACCTGTAGGAGTTGTAGCAGCTTTATCACCATGGAATTTTCCTGCTGTTTTGTCCGCTAGAAAAATTTCTACTGCATTAGCAGCAGGTTGTTCTGTCATAATAAAACCAGATGTTATTACACCTGGAGTGGTAATGGAAATGGTCGATATTTGTAGAGAGTGTGGTGTACCGCCAGGAGTAGTAAATCTTTTATCAGGAGATCCACCAAGTATTGCTCAACAACTTATAGCATCTGATATTATAAAAAAAATTTCAATTACAGGATCATCAAGAGTAGGGAAACTTATTTTAAAACAAGCTGCAGATAAAGTTCAAAGAGTAACGATGGAGCTTAGTGGTCATTCACCTTTCATAGTTTTTGATGATGCGGATATTAAAAAAGCAACAGATATGGCAATAGCAGCTAAATTTAGAAATAATGGACAAGTTTGTATATCACCAAACAGATTTTATATCCAAGAGAGTAAAAAAGATGAATTTATAAATTTGTTTGTTGAAAAGACTAAAAAACTCAAAATAGGTGATGGTATGGATCCATCAGTTCAATTAGGACCCTTAACAACCAAAAAAAGATTAAATGAGATTGAAGAACTAGTCGAAACAACTAAAAAAGAGGGAGCAAAAATTATATTAGGTGGAAAAAGACCACAAGGATTTAATAAAGGTTTTTATTATGAACCTACTATCTTTGATAACGTTAAAGATGATTATACTATTATGAAAGTTGAGCCATTTGGTCCATTAGTTCCAATGTTATCATTTAAAACTTTTGATGAAGTAATTGAAAGAGCAAATAATCACGAGCTTGGTCTTTCTAGTTACATTTGTACAAATTCCATGGAAAAAGCTCACAAAGCATCAGAGTTAATGGAAACTGGTACAGTAGCTGTAAATACACCTTTAGTTGCAATTGCTGAAGCACCCTTCGGTGGAATTAAACAAGCTGGATACGGACGAGAAGGTGGATCAATGGCAATTAAAGATTATTTAAATGTAAAGTATACTCATTTAGGTTTAAAAGGTTAATCATAATTGAATGTTTGAACTAGTTATTGCATTAGGAGCTGGTTTAATAAGTTTTTTATCTCCATGTGTATTACCTTTAATACCAGGATACATTTCTTATATTTCTGGAAGTTCATTAAATGAATTAATTGAAAAAAAAAATATAAATTTAATACCAATAATTTTATTTACTGTTGGTTTTTCAATTGTCTTTATAATATTCGGTGCTGCATCAACATTTCTAGGTCAAATATTGCTACAAAATTCTTTTGAGCTAAGAATTATAGCAGGTTTAGTAATTATAATGTTTTCTTTACATATAATTGGAATAATAAATATTAAAATTTTAAATTACGAGAAGCGGATAGATACAAGTATAAGTTCAAACTTTTTCAGTCCAATTTTAATTGGAATGGCATTTGCGTTTGGTTGGACACCATGTATTGGACCAATTCTTGGATCAATTTTAGTCTTAGCAGCAACTGAGGAAAGTCTTAGCAAGGGTATTTTGCTTTTGACATTTTACTCATTTGGATTAGCTATCCCATTCATTTTATCAGGATATTTAATTCAAAGGTTCTTGATTTTTTCAAAAAATTTCAAAAAAAATATTAAATTAGTTTCAAAAATTGGTGGAATAATTCTATTAATTACTGGTATTTTAATAATTACTAATCAATTACAAGCTTTAGGATATTATCTTTTAGACATATTTCCTTTTTTACAAAAATTTGGATGATCAATTTATGAAAATTTATCAAATAGACTCAAGTGCTAGAAAAGAAGGATCAACATCTAGAGCTTTAGCTAAAAAGTTATTAGAAAAAATCAAAAAACCTGAAGATGAAGTAATTTATAGGGACTTAAATGATGAAATGGTTTTTGTAACTGGCTTAACCGAGTCAGGCATGAATATTGACCAAAAAGATCAAAATGAAAATCATAAAAAAATGTTTGAGTTATCTGATCAGCTGGTAAAAGAACTTAAAGAAAGTGATATTATTATTATTTCAGCACCAATCTATAATTATGGTCCACCCGCAACTTTAAAAGCTTGGTCAGATTTAGCGGCAAGGGTTGGAGAAACTTTTAGATTTAAATCTAATGGAAGGAGAGAAGGATTATTAAAAAATAAACAAGCTTATTTGGTGATTACTTCAGGCGGAACAAAGTTAAACAGTAATGAAGATTTTTTAACACCATGGCTTAAGTTTATTTTAAATTTTTTTGGTATTGAAAAAGTTGAAATTATAAGTGCTGATCAAATGGCACTAGATTATGAAAAATCTATTAAAGATGCAGAAAAACAAATAAAAAATATTTCCTAAATATTAAATTTTCTTTTAAGATGTTTTAATTTACCTTCGGTACTATCATAATCAATGTAACAACCTTGCAAGAAACGTTCTCCCTCATTTGCATCATATGAAGTTCTTCCATGAAGAAGCCGATAATTATCCATCATTAATAAATCCCCTGACATTAATTTAAATTTAATTCTATATTTTTCAGAATTAAATAATTCTGAAATTTTATTTCTTGCAGAATAATATAACTCTAGCTTTTCCTTATCCATTAATGGTACAAAGTCTAATCTTGGACTAAATCTTACTTGTTTAAATATTCCATTTTCATCTAATTGAATCATTTCAGCCCAATCCTCTAAAAATACGTTTTGATCTATAAATTGATATCTTATTTTTGTTTCGGTCAAGATTTTGTAGTAATCAGGAAAATCATCTTTAAGTTTTTCAGTTACGGTATATCCATCAACCAACGTCGATAGGCCTCCACTAACTTTGTTTTCAATACAATGTAATAACTGAATACAAGGCACTGGATTTCTGTAAGGATTATCAGTGTGTGGAGCCAGCGATAATGAAGTGTAGGCTAAATCATTGGGATTTGGTTTAGATTTTACATTAAAAAATTCTCCAAAATTTGTTCTTCTTATACTTCCAATGGAATTTGCAAAATTCACTATAAAATTATTTTTTGTCGGTACATTTTTGAATATTACAAAACCAAACTTGTAAAAATTAATTAAAGCCTCATACATTTTTTTGTTTTCAAAAATATTTTCTTCAAAATCAAAATTATTAAAGTTATTTAATGAAGAATCCCATTTAATCTTTTTGATAAATTTTATCTCATTAATATTTGAAAATTCTCTTAAAATATCTTGGACTTCTAATTTTGTTTGAACCCCATCGTTAAAGGATATTTCTAAAAATTTTTCTGATAGGTTTATTTTGTTGATTTGAATGTTCTTTTTTAATTCTGTTGGATCAAATAATCTTTGTTGAGTTCCTTTATCAACAAAGTTTTCTCCATTCACTCGCTCCCTTAACCAAAAAGGATGTATTTCTTTTTTTGAACCATTGTTTTCAAAAAAAACTTTATTACTAGATAATTCAATTTTCATACAATTAGATGATTATTTAAAATTTTACTTTAATCAATACAAATTAAATTGTATTAGTTCCCTGTGATTAAATTAAAATCTTCAGAATATAAAAATTATTCAAAATTTTTAAGTAATTTGGGTAATAATCTTACAAAATTTTACTATTTAAGATTAGACAAGCCATTCAAAGTGTCGAATAAACTAAAGGGCAGAGGCTACGATCCAGTTACCAATGCAGACAAAGCATTTGAAAAGTACATCAGTAAAGAGATAAAAAAAAGATTTCCCGATCACCAAATAATTGGTGAGGAATTTGGTCATAAAAAAACCAAAAGTGATTTTACATGGGTAATAGATCCCATTGATGGTACAAGATCATTTGTAATTGGAAATCCAACTTGGAGTAATTTAATTTCTTTAAATTACAAAGGGTTTCCAGTTTTAGGTCTTGCTAATTTTCCAATACTTAAAAAGTATTATTATAATACTTCTCATAATACTGCATATGTTTCTGAAAATGGAAAGAAAAGAAGAATTAAAGTTAATATTAAAGCAACTTTTTTTAATATGAAATTATCAGCAGCATTTCACGGAGGAATTTCTTTAAATCAACAAAAAAAAATTCCACAAATTTTAAAGCGAATGCAATTTCCATGTTCAGATGCATTGAGCTATTCTCATTTTGCTGAAGGTAAACTTGATGTTGTAATTCAATGTGGAAATAAAATTTGGGATATACATCCTTTAATTCCAATAATTAGAGCTGCAAAAGGGATAGTTACAACTTGGAGAAATGAAGATCCTAAAAAAGCTGGAAATATAATTTGTTCAGCAAATGAAGGTCTTCACTATAAGATTTTAAAAATCTTAAAGCCTGTTTCTAAGTAGTTTTACCAAGTGTGTTTAATAAAATTACACCAATTACAATTAATACTATTCCGATAATTCCATATAAGTTCGGTACTTGATTATATTTGAATACTCCAAATAAAGTTACAGCTGTAATTGTTAATCCTCCGTATGTTGCATAAGTAAAACCTACAGGAATAATATTCATTGCCTTAGCTAAACAAAAAATACAAGCAATTATCGATATGATACAAAAAATAGTAGGACCAATATTGGTAAAACCATTTGTAGATTTTAAAAAACCATTAGAAGTTATTCCAAGAATAATTCCTAAAAATAGAAAAATATAGCCAGATAAATTGCTCATACTTAACAGTATGATTATTTAGTAATTTTATCTACAAATTTTTTAATAGGAGGACCCAACAGAAGCGCTGCAATAATTGCGATTGGTAAACTCAGACTCCAAGCTTTTAAGAATCTGTTAATATAATTATGATCCATACCAGTATTAATATATGTGATAATTAGAGTCATCAACAAACTCATACCAAATCCCATTATCAATATGAATAAAAGATCGTAATATTTTTTAGAAAACATTATTACTTGACTCTAAATATAAATCTTATCAGCTAAACCGTAGCATAAAATTGCACTCATAATTGTAAATACAAATGGCGCAATGATACCTTCGTTTGTGGTTTTCTCGTTAACTCCTGTTTTATTTATTTTAATAGAATAAAAATTACATAAAAAAATGCATAGGTTATTTATAAAAACTAAACTTAAGAATCCCCATGTATTTTCTAAACCTCCAGGTCTTATAAAACCTACATAGATTGACATTAAAAATACTGCAAGCATAAATGCTCCTGCCATTCTTATCATTATTGCTCCACTTGGATCTATTCCAAATCTTTCCATAAAGCTTTTTGTGCCAAAAATAGTTTGAAATGCATAAACACCAACACCTATAAAATGAACTAAGTAAATTATTAAATAAAATATACCATTAAATTTTTCTAACATTTTGTCTCCTTTTTTAATAAGTGTCTGACTCTTCACAGATAACAATTGTACTTTTTGGATCTGTGGCTGCTCTTCTATGAGTAACAATATTTTGATGTGCTTCAGAGTTATACCAACCTAAAGCTTTTTCCTTATTTGGAAATTCAATTACTACTGTAAGAGTAGTTTCTTCTCCCTCTTTGACTAATTTTTCTGGAGTTCTTACCAGAAATTTCCCTTCAAAAGGTTTAAGAGTGTCTGCAACTTTACTTGCATATTCTTTTGCAAACATATCTTTGTCTGTAACTTTTGGAACTGCTACTAAGTATGCTTTTGGCATTTTATCTCCTTTATTAAATTAATATAAAGTTTGAATCACTTTTTTAACTCTTTCAGCTCCATTAGGAACTAAAGCTTCAACAAACGTATGACATTTGTCAGTTTTAGCTTTGTCATATTTGGAACCGTAATGTTTATCTACTGCTTTGTTTACTCCAGCATCCCAATCTTTTTCTGGAATACCTATTTCAAGAGCATAGGTTTTTAAAACTTTCACAGTTGAAATTGATTTTTCTTTCATTCCGTACTCAAATTTTTCTCCTGATGGAAGAAAGTAATTTGCCATATAAATACCAACGCAATCCCATGCTTTTGATTTATCTTTGTCACTCATTCCTGCATTCGCAGATGTAAAAAAGAAAAAAGATAAAACTAAAATAATTTTTTTCATAATCCCATAACGTTAAATAATATTAGTATAAAAATGTAACTGTTTTGTTACATGCCTGGTATGCGTTATTATAACCAGCTAGGGATAGGGAGGTTTTTTTCCTTTAAAAAAGATTTATTAAACATCTTTGAGTTGTATTTATCTGATCTATCACAAAGAATTGTTACTATTGTTTTTCCTGGGCCTAGCTCTTTTCCTAATCTAATTGCACCTGCAATATTTACTCCGCAACTAGTTCCTAAACTTAACCCCTCATTCTGTATTAAATCATAAAGTACGGGTAAAGACTCTTGATCACTGATTGAAAAAGCACCATCAATTTTTGCTTCTGCAAAGTTTTTAGTTATTCTGCTTGAACCAATACCTTCGGTTATTGATCCACCCTCAGCTTTAAGTTCACCATTCATAATGTGATTATAGAGTGCAGAGCCTGTTGGATCTGATAAATAAATTTTTATATCTTTATTTTTTTCTTTTAGAAATTTACTTACACCACCGATTGTGCCTCCAGTTCCTGATGCGCAGACAAAGCCATCTACTTTACCACCAGTTTGTTCCCAAATTTCTGGTCCAGTCGTTTCATAATGACCTTTTGCATTAGCAGTGTTATCAAATTGATTTGCCCAAACTACCCCATTGTTATTTGTGCTTTTTAATTCTTCTGCTAGACGACCTGCAACTTTTACATAATTACCATCATCTTTATAAGGTTTGGGTGGTACCAATCTTAGATCTGCACCAATATTTTTTAGAGTATCTTTTTTTTCTTGAGTTTGATTATCATTCATAACAATTATAGTTTTGTAGCCCAAAGAATTTCCCAATAGACATAAACCAATTCCAGTATTACCTGCAGTTCCTTCGACAACTATTCCACCTTCTGAAATTAATTTTTTTTCCTGTGCATCTTTTATTAAAGCAAGTGCAGCCCTGTCTTTGACTGATCCACCCGGATTAAGATATTCAGCTTTACCATAAACATTACATCCAGTTATTTCAGAGGCTGCTTTTAATTTGATTAAAGGAGTGTTCCCGATCGACTCGATAAAGTTATTTTTGATTTGTGTCATTAATCTTTATCTTTATCAGTAACAGCATAAGGTTGAAATCCTTTTATAGCATCACCAACTCTTGTTGCAGGAATTCCTACCATTATTGATTTCTCAGGAACATTTTTTGTAACTACTGCATTAGCACCGATTAATGAATTTTTTCCAATTGTAATTGGTCCTAGGATTTGAGCACCTGATCCAATAACAACGTTATCTTCTAAAGTTGGATGCCTTTTCATATTTCTTTGATTGTCAGCATTAATACTTGGAGCAATACCTCCCAAGGTTACGTTATGATAAATTGTTACATTGTTTCCAATCTCAGATGTTTCACCAATTACAACCCCCATACCGTGATCGATAAATAAATTTTTTCCAATCTTTGCTTTCGGATGTATCTCTATTCCAGTCAAAAATCTTGAAAATTGAGAAATGATTCTTGCAACTAAATCAAATTTGGCTATTGCAAAAAAATTTGCAATTTTATGAAAAAAAATAGCCTTAACACCTGGGTAAGTTAAGATTAAACTTAACTTAGATTTTGCCGCAGGATCTCGGTCAATTATAGATTGTAAAAAATCAGTCATATAATTTTGTCAACTTGATAAAAATAATTAATTTCTATATAATGCTTCTAAATAGTATTTAAAGGAGAAAGATATGAAAAAAATAATAGCAGCAATAGTACTTGTTCTTTTTACAACACCAGCGTTTTCATATTCTTGCCCAATGCTTTGGGGAGAAGTGGATGAACTTTTAAAAACTGCAAAAGATAGCGGTAAAACAGCTGATCAAATTAAAGAAGTTCAGAAATTAAGAGACGAAGGTAAAAAAGCACATGATGAGGGTAATCATGAAATGTCAGAAATCATTTTAAACAAAGCTTTAGCAATCCTTAAAGGCTAGAAACAAAAATAAGGAGAAGTAATGTACAAAAATACTAATTGTTTTCATCTAGCAATCCCATGCGGAGATCTAGAAATAGCAAAAAAGTTTTATAGTGAAACTTTGGGGTGCCGACTTGATAATTCAGCCCAAGAGTGGGCAGATGTTGATTTTTGGGGAAATGAATTAACACTTCATGCAAGTGAGCATAAACTAGATAATGAAAGACATGATGTAGATATGGGAAATGTTTCTGTTCCTCATTTTGGAGTTCATTTATCTAGAAAAGATTTTGATGCTCTTAAAAAAAGGTTAAAAGAAAAAGGTGCAAAGTACTATGATGAGCCTTATCTAAGATTTAAAGGCACTAAGTATGAGCAAGAAACTTTTTTTGTTAAAGATCCAAACGAAAATATATTAGAGATTAAGACGTTAACTGCTAACGCAGAATAATATAAGCTCTTAATGGAATACCTAATATTAGGGTTCTTAACTGGGCTAAGTTTAATATTTGCAATAGGAGCACAAAACATATTTGTAATAGAGCAGGGATTAAAAAAACAATTTATATTTTTAGTTTGTATTGTCTGTTCAGTTTCAGATTTTTTTTTAATTTTTTTAGGCATTTTTTTATTCCACTCTTTTCATCATCATTTTAATTTACTTGTAGAGTTTGTTTTAAACGTACTTTTAATAATTTTCTTGATTTATTTTATCATCTCAAAGATTCAATCTTTAAGATTAACAACAAATTTTAATATTAAATTTAAAAAAATTACTAAATTACAAATCTTTTTTAAAACTCTTGGTTTTACTTTTTTAAATGCTCATGTTTACTCAGACACAGTTTTTTTTTTAGGAAATTTTTCAAAAAATTTTCTTTTGAATGAAAAAATTTATTTTGGTACTGGGGCATCAATCTCATCTTTTTTATTTTTTTTTGGATTAGGTTATTTATCAAAGAATTTTTCTATATATGCTAAAAATGAAAATATTTGGAAATATATAAATTTTTTTATAATAGCTTTTATGACAATTCTTACGACCTATATAATTATAGAAACACTAGTTTTGCTTTGATAAATAACATTTCTGAAAGACAATTTTAGCGCATAGTAATTTCTATAAACAGTGATTAATTAATTCTTATGAGTGATTTAAATAAACATTTTAAACCAAAAAATTTAAGTGACAAAGTAGCTTTGTTATTTACAAAATTTTTAAGACTCTTAGCTGACACTTTTTTTAAAAAAAGATATGGCCATAGAGCAGTAGTTCTTGAAACAGTTGCTGCAGTTCCAGGCATGGTAGCCGGAATGTTAATTCACTTAAAATCTTTAAGGAAGATTGAGGATGACAAAGGTTGGATTAAAACATTATTAGAAGAAGCTGAAAATGAAAGAATGCATTTAATGACTTTCATTCATATTGCAAAGCCCACTGCAATTGAAAGATTTATAATAATGATTGCCCAATTTATTTTTATTATCACTTATGCAATAATTTATATTGTTTCACAAAGAACTGCACACAGAATAGTAGGATATTTCGAAGAGGAAGCAGTTATAAGTTATACTGAATATTTAAATGAACTCGAAGCTGGAACTATTTTAGATCAACCTGCTCCTGAGATAGCAATTAACTATTGGAATCTTCCATTACATGCAACTTTAAAAGATGTAATTAGAGTTATTAGAGATGATGAAGCTGGTCATCGTGATGTTAATCATACATTTGCAGATTTGATTAATATGAAAAATAATAAAGAATCCATCAATAAAAAAAATAAAGAAAAAAAAGAAACTGGTGAAGAAATTTTAGACTAATTAATTAGAAAAACCATATTTTCTAAGTCTAATATCACCTGTTCTTGCATGCGCTTCCATACCTTCATATCTAGATATTCTAGCTGCAGCAGCTCCTACAAGTTTTGTCGACTCTTTTGTCATTCTTTGAAAACTTAAAGTTTTAATAAATTTACCAACAAATAATCCACCCGTATATCTACCAGCTCCTTTGGTAGGCAAAATATGATTAGTACCAGAACACTTATCTCCATAAGCAACAGTAGTTTCCTCACCTACAAATAACGATCCATAGTTAGTTAATCTCTCATGAAACCATTTTAAATTTTCAGTTTGAACCTCTAAATGTTCAGGTGCGTATTCATCACTAATCTTAACCAATTCTTCATTAGTATCACAAAGAATTACCTCGCCGTAATCTCTCCAAGCCGCATCAGCATTTGTTCGAGGCACTTCAGGGAGTTCAGCAATAAGTTCAGGAACTCTCTTCATTACTTTTTCTGCAAGTTCTTTGCTAGTCGTGTATAGCCAACAAGGTGAATTGTAACCATGTTCAGCTTGACCAACTAAATCAACTGCAACAATTTCAGGATCAGCTTTTGCATCTGCAATAATTCCTATTTCAGTTGGACCTGCAAACAAATCAATTCCAACTTTGCCGTATAAAATTCTTTTTGCTTCTGCAACAAATTGATTTCCTGGACCAACAATTATGTCTGCAGGAGGGTTCTTAAATAAACCATTTGTCATTGCAGCTATCGCAGGGACACCACCTAAATTTAATATTACATCAGCTCCACAAAGATCTGCGGTATAAACAATGGTAGGGTGGGCACCTACACCTTCTTTTGGTGGGCTACAAGCAATGATATTTTTTACTCCTGCAACTTTTGCAGTTGTAACACTCATTACTGCTGAGGCTATATGAGCATATCTTCCACCAGGTATATAACATCCAGCAGTGTTAACTGGAACAAGTTTTTGACCTGCATACAAACCATTAGACAATTCAACTTCAAAATCTTGACCATAATTTTTAAGTTGTGCTTCTGCAAATTTTCTTACTCTCTCATAAGAAAATTGGATATCATCTTTTGTTTTTTGATCTAAAGTTTTTTTTATTTCTTCAATTCTTTCTTTTGAAACAACAATCTCACCAGCATATTTGTCAAAATTCTTTGTTAAATCAATACATCCTTGCTCTTTAGTTTTTTCAATATCTTTTAGTAAGTCTTGAACAATTCCAGTCGTTTTATTGTCGTCGGTTGATGACGTTTTAGGAGATTTTTTTAAATATGTGATTGTCATTATTTAATTGATTAACTGAGAAGTTATTTAAGACAATTTTACTTGTATTGCAATCATACAATTAATCTAATGCTACAACTGCTGCTGCAATTGATGCTAATCTAGCTGGTGCTTCATCAGATCGACTGGTAATTACAACAGGGATTTTTCCACCTACAACTACTCCTGCAGCACAAGCACCACAAAAATAAATCAGCATTTTCACAAGACTATTGCCTGTTTCAACACTTGGCACTAACAAAATATCTGCCATACCTGCAACTTCATTTTTAATACCTTTGATAGCAGCAGATTTTCTTGAAATACTATTATCAAAAGCCAATGGTCCAAAAACACAGGCATTTAAATTTTCTTTTTTTGCAAGTTTGGTCAATTCTTTAGCTTCAACAGAACTTGGTATACTCTCAAGCACTTCTTCTGTTGCTGATAATATAGCCACTTTCGGTTTTACAATTCCTATCCGATTAGAAAAATCAATTACATTTTTTAAAATATGCATTTTCGTTTTAATATTAGGCAACACATTTAAAGCACCATCAGTAATTATTAATGGCTTGTCTTCTTTATCTATAGTCATATGCCAAATGTGGCTTAATCTTTTTTTTCCTAATAAATTATATTCCCTCTTAAGCACCTCTTTCATAAGTATATCGGTATGAATATGTCCTTTAACAATAATCTTTATTTTTTCTTCACTAGCAAGTCTTGCAGCAATAGCTGCAGTTTTATTTTCTTCAGGTTCATCAATTATCTCATATTTTGAAATATCCCATTTTAATGTTTCAGCACATTTTAAAATTTCTTTTTTATCTCCGATAAAAATTGGGTCTATTAAATTTTCATTTACCGCATCTTGAACTGACAGCATTGGCAAAGGTTTCCCAGCATTAACAATCCCAGCTTTAACTCCTTTTTTTTTATGGGCTAAATCCAAGAGATTATTTGGACAAACTATTTCTTTATTCGAAAGCATAAACTATGAGTTTAAAATTAATTCTTTAATAATTTTTTTAGTATTATATTTTTGTTTCCAGTTTGGATAGTCTTTTTTAAATTTTTTATTATCAGTAATATACCAAATATGATCACCAATTCTATTTTGTTTGATAAATTTTCTTTTAATTTTTATATTTGCTATATATTCAATTTCAGAAATAGCTTCTAGAATTGAACAATTTGAAAATCTCCCACCACCTATATTGTACACCATCCCCTTTTTTGGTTTTTTAAAATATTCCCAAAAGCAATTTATTAAATCAAAACTATGTAAATTATCTCTTACTTGTTTGCCTTTATAACCTAAAATTGTGTATTTCTTTTTTAACAAAGATTGTTTTACCAAGTAAGATAAAAATCCATGAAGTTTTGCTCCACTATGATTGGGGCCGGTAATACAACCGGCTCTAAAACAAACAGTTTTTAAACCTACATTTCTTCCATATTCTTGAACTATTAAATCTGCATATGTTTTTGAAACACCAAAAAAACTATGAGTACAGTCATCAACAGATAATTTTTCATTAACACCATTATAAAATTTATTTTTTTTTGATAACTCATATCTTGTTCTTTTTTCAAGTATTTTTAGTTTATTAGGATTGTCTCCATAAACTTTATTAGTAGACATAAAAATAAATGATGAATTTGGACAGTATTTTTTAGTTAATTCTAATAAATTTAATGTTCCAGTAGCGTTTACATTAAAATCAATTTTAGGATAATTTTTACCATAATCATGTGACGGTTGCGCAGCACAATGAATTATTAAAGAAATATTATTTTTATATCTTTTAAATAACTTGTCTAGAGCTTGTGAATTTCTAATATCGATATTGTGATGAATATAGTTTTTGTTTTCTTTAATAATTTTTCTTTTTATCCACGAAGTTGATCCATCCTCTCCAAAAAAAAATTTTCTTAAGTTATTGTCAATACCAATTACTGTATATTTTTTTTTTGAAAAAAAACTTACAGCTTCTGAACCTACAAGACCATTAGCACCAGTGATTATAACAATTGACATCTTTTAGTTTTGAGTTTTTATAAGCTCTTTTTTATTTTCTATTAACCATTTGTAGGTATCTTTCACAATATTCGTAATATTTTTTTTTGGCGACCATTTATAAGTTTTTGTAATATAAGAATTATCAGTTAGATAATAGGGAATGTCATAAATGCTGGTTTTTCTTTGTTTCTTAAATTTAATTTTATTTCCAGTTACTTTTTCGCATATAATAGTTAGATCCTTAAGAGAGGTATAGCTTTTAGTTGAACCTCCTACACAAAACTTTTTATTATAAATCTTATTAAAATTTTTAATTTGAATATTAATCAATCTCAAAAGATCCTCAATATGAAGAACATCTCTTAATTGATTCCCATTTCCATCATAGCCAATGTAACTTAAGTTTTTTTTTCTGTAATGATGCCAGGTCCACAAACTAACAAAACCTTGATCTTGCTTTCCAAATTGCATAGGCCCGGATATTACGCCACAACGATTAATCAAATATCTTAATCCAAAAGCATAAGAAAATTCTTCAATCATCAACTCAGATGCAAATTTAGTATAGCCATAAAAAGATTTTGGTTTTAGAGTATCAAATTCTTCATTAATCTTTTTTTTAATTTTAATTTTTTTTTTTATCTTTTTATCTTTTATGATTTCATTTATTTTTTCAATCGAGTTTACTCTACTAGAGGAAATAAAAATTATTTTTGATTTATCTTTTTTGGATTTTTTCAATAAATTAAAAGTTCCGACTAGATTTGTATTAAATACTTTTTCAATATCTTTTCTAGAAATTTCAACTGCAGCTTCCGCACAACAATCTATAATTAAATCAAATTTTGGTAATTTTGAAAATTTTTTGGAGTCAAAAATATCAAACTTGTAATTTTTTATTTTGTTTTCTTTTAATTTCTTTAAATTTATTATAGAGCTTTTTCGAGAAAGATTATCTAATGAATAAACTGAATGTTTTTTTTTAAGATCCAAACAAATATTTGCTCCAACGAATCCACATCCCCCTGTTACTAATATTTTCATCTACGCTTCTTATTTAATAGTATCTTTTCAAATAAACAATAAAATAAAGTGAATATATACATTGAGCTCATTTCTTTAATTTTAAATTTTGAAACACCAATTTTCCGTCCACTCCAATTAATTGGAATTATTTTGTAAAAATAATTTCGTGTAACAATTTTTAATGGTAGTTCTAAAAAAACATTAAAATTTTCAGAAACTATAGGCAGTAATTTTATGAGAGTTTTTCTTTTATAAATTTTAAACGCATTAGTAAAATCATTGTAATCTGAAAAGAAAATTAGTTTTATGATATTATTTGCTAATCTATTAAGAAATAATTTTAAGAATGGATAATTGGTAACCTTTGAGTCTTTTGAGAACCTTGTTCCTAAGACTGCATCTAATTTCTTATTTTTTTTAACAGTATTATAATATTTAACTATGTCATTTGTATCATCAGATAAATCACACATAAAAATACAGGTATAGTTTTTTTTTGATTTTTTTATTCCAGTTTCAACGGCTGAACCAAGGCCCTTTTTTGGATTTTTAAAAACTTTAATAAAGTTTGATCGTTTCTGAAATTTTTTAATCATTTCATAAGATCCATCAAAACTAAAATCATCAATAAATATTATTTCAAAATTGATTTTTTTTTTAAGAGTAAGTAACTTTTTAATTGTTACTTTTAGTTGTTTGATCTCATTATGTACTGGTATTATTATTGATAAACTCATAATAAACTTTAAAACGGTATTAATGATATTTCAAAAAGAAACATTTGTTATTATATTAAATATAATCATTTCTTTTTGTTTAGCATTCTTTTTGTGGGATCATATAGAGTTTGATTACTTAGATAATGGTATAATTAGCATTTATTCTGAAAAAAATTTCAATGCTTTAAATGATATATTTAGATACATAGTATTTATTTTAATTCCTTTATCATTTTTCTTTTTAACAAAACTTTATTTTGAAAAAAATTTTTCAATTAAAATAAAAAATATTTTTTCTAATACTGTATATACGTCAGAAAAAGATGAAGAATTATCTTGGATTATCTTTTTTTTTATTTTAATACCAATTTTTTTAGAGTTTTTGTCTGTTTCTTTCCCAGTTCATAAACTGGATAGTTTTCACGAAGGTCAAAGATTAAGTTCAGCTTATAAAAGTTCATTGGATGGATCATTGTGGTCTGGATCTTTTGTAACAGTTGGTATTTTTTTTGAAACTATATCCTCAAAGTTTATTTGGAAAATTTTTGATCAAACCAGCATTGGTTTAACACGTTACTTAGAAATATTTTTTATTTTTATTCAAAAGGTATCTTTAGTTTTACTTTTATTTATATTTACAAATTTTTTAAAATTAAGTTCTTTTAATAAGAGTATCTTTTTTATTTTAAATACATTGATTTTAAGTTTTTTAAGTAATTATATTAGTGGCGTTGATTTAATAAGTTACAGAGAATTACCAGTAATTTTTTTATCAATCTTATTTTTACTTTCTCTTAAATATAATAATAACTTTTTTGTTTTATTCTTAATATCACTATTAAGTATTTCTTCAATGTTTTGGGGAGTAGATAGAGGCCTCGTATGTAATTTTCTAATATTAGTTATAATTTTTTATTTACTTTTTATTAAAGAATATAATAAATCATTACTTCTTTTTATACTGATATTACTTTCTTGGAGTTTGTTTTTCATTATTTCTAAAAATGAATTTTTATATTTTTTTGAGAATACAACTACAATTTTAAAAGAAATGAGTTATATTCATGGCCTAATTCACCCAAAGCCATTCACTAATGAACTCCATTCTGCAAGAGCAACAAAAACTCTAATTGCTATAGTCTTAACCAACATAATTGCAATACATTTAATTTTTAGTGATAATAAAAATTTTTCTACTCATTTAAAAAAATTTTTTATTTTTTTAGCAATAGTTTGCACCTGTAGTTATTTATATGCTCTAGGCAGATCTGATGGCCCGCATATTAAGAATTCTTTTGGCTACCCTTTATTATTTATTTCAAT
>CACORY010000003.1 GCA_902629695.1 uncultured Pelagibacteraceae bacterium
CAAACCATAGTTAAAAGTTACCCCTAAAAAAAGTTGTGGCCAGTAAGTAAACCTTTTCATTAAAGGATATGTGAATGCAAATGGCATTGAAGCTAAAGCTAAAAAAATCGTAAATTTGTTAAAATTTAATAAAACTATAAAAGCCAATAAACATAATATTAATGAATAAATAATTCCAAGTTTTACTGAAATTTTTCCAGATGCAATTGGTCTATTTTTGGTTCTTTGTACTTTTTTATCAAAGTCTTTATCTATTATGTCATTAACAATACAACCAGCTGATCTCATTAAAACAGATCCCAAAAAAAATAATATTAGATAAAAAATATAATCCTCAATGTTTTTTGAAAAATCAAAAGCGATTGTAAGGCCCCATGCACACGGCCAGAAAAGCAACATATAACCAATTGGTCTTTTTAAACGCGTAACTTCAATGAATAAATTTAGTTGGTTCATAAAAATTTACTTGTAAATAACAAAGGCAACCTTGATAATCAAATTGATTCGCATGAATATTGATTATACTGTAACTGCATTGATGTTTCCCGCTATTCCTTTGATAATGGGAGTTTATAGTAACAGATTCCATTCTTTAAGTGCTTTAATAAGAGAGCTTCATGATGAGCATGTTTATGAAAAACATGTTCCACCTGAATGGAAAAAACAATTTATTAATTTAAGCGGTAGAATTACTTTACTTAGGTGGTCAATTATGTTTGGAGCATTTGGTTTTTTATTTAATATGCTCACAGTTTTAGCTCTTTACTTGAATGAGGTTTTTATAGCTAGATTAATTTTTGGATCTTGTTGTTTATCAATGATGATTTCAATAATTTTTTTTATAAGAGAAATTCATGTTTCAACAAATGCCTTAAGATTACATATGTCAGATATGGATGTAAAGGTTGATTAAGGAATTATAATAGCAGGACCTAAAATTTTTCTAGACTCAAGATCCTTATGAGCTTTGACTATTTCATTTAAGGAGTACTTTTTATAAATATTTAATTTAAATTTTTTAGTTATGAACATTTCAAAAACTTTTTGAGCAGCCTCATCAAGTTCTTCTCTGGTAGATGTATAGTGGGCTATACTAGGCCTGGTAAGGTACAAACCTTTTGGTGCAAGAGATTTAGTAACATTACAAGGATCTAAAGGACCTGATGCATTACCAAAAGAGACCATCATTCCTCTCACTTTTAAACACTCGATTGATCCATCGAATGTTTTTTTTCCAACTCCATCATAGACTACTGGCACTCCTGTTCCATTTGTTATATCTAAAACTTTTTTTGCGAAATTGTCTTTTGAATAGTTTATTACGTGATCACAACCATTTGTTTTTGCGATTTCAATTTTTTCATTTGACCCAACTGTTCCGATTATTTTACAACCTAAGCTTTTAGCCCACTGACAAAATATTTGACCAACACCTCCAGCAGCTGCATGAAATAATACAGTTTCACCAGATTTTACAGGATATGTTTTATGAAGAAGATAGAAAACTGTAAAACCTTTTGTCATTAAAGTAACAACATTTTCTAATTCTATTTTGTCAGGAACTTTAATTAACTTTTTTGTTGGAAAAATTCTATGAGTTGCATAAGAGCCGATTGGCATTGATGCATAAGCTACTTTATCGCCAACTTCAAAATCTTTTTCATTTGGACCGATTTTTTCAATTATACCTGCGCCTTCAATTCCAATGTTTGACGGTAGTTCAACTGGGTATAAGCCAGACCTATGGTAAGTATCTATATAATTAAGACCAATAGCTTTATTTTTAATTAAAACTTCGCCAGATTTAGGTTCTTCTAATTTAATATCTTTAAGCTCAAGAACCTCTGGACCACCATTCTTTGAAATTGATACTGCTTTCATTTTACAAATGTACCATTATGGTAATCTTGAACAGCTTGTAAGATCTCAGCTTTGGTATTCATTACAAATGGCCCACCTCTAGCTATTTCTTCATTGATAGGTTTTCCTGAAATAACCAGAAATTTTGCATTAGTTTGTGCTGCAACTTTTAAAGTCTTACCTTTTGATAATAATATTAGAGTACTATCTTTAACTTTTTTGTGGTTCTTTTCACCAATTTTTATTTCACCATTTATTAAATATATAAAAGTATTGTGAGAGGAGGGTAAATTGTAATTAAATTTTTTTTCTTTTTTTAATTCAACATCAAAATAAGTCGGTTCTACATTATGTCCCTTAACAGGACCTTCTGCTTTTTCAAATTTACCTGCTATTACTTTAACTTGCTTATCATTGTCTCTATGAACACTCATTTTATTAGCATCAATATATATATATTCTGGCTTACTCATTTTTAATTTAGCAGGCATATTGATCCACAATTGAAAACCATGGAGTTTCCCTTCTTTCATTGCTGGCATCTCAGAATGTATAATGCCACTTCCAGTTTTCATCCATTGAACATCTCCTGCTGTCATTCTACCTTCACCACCTGTACTATCTTTATGTTCAAAATCTCCTGCAAGCATATAAGTTACAGTTTCAATACCTCTATGAGGGTGGGATGGAAAACCAGCAATATAATCTTCACTATTTTCTGATCCAAATTCATCTAACATTAAAAAAGGATCAAAATAATTTGGTTCTACACCAATGCTTCTTTTCAATTTTACTCCTGCACCATCTGATGCTGGAATTGGATCAATAATTTGTTTTACTTCGATATTTTTCATCATTTTCTATTAACAAGTTCAATTTCTAATTCAAGTTTACTTTTTATTAATTCTTATCCACATCTATTACATCGAATAGTAGCAAACATATCATCCCAATCAGACTCTTTTTCTTCTACGTAATCGAGTAAACACCTTAAAGCTTTTGATTGATCAGGAAGATCATATTTATCGACAATTTGTTCTAACATTTTTTCTGAGTCAGAATAAATTTCGAAAGACACATTTTTTTTTTCACTCATATTTCTCCTAGTTTTAAGTTATGTCTCCTTAAATAATTTATATATATTAAATCTTATCTTTATGCATGTGGTAAATAATCAATTCAAATTTTATCTAATAACTCTGATAAATCTTTGATTTCATGATTTGGTTTGTAGTCCAAATTATCAAAAATATTGTTATTTCTGTTTACCCAAATAGATTGATAACCATAATTTCCACCACCGGATACATCCCAAGTGTTGGCACTTAAAAAGGCGATTTCATTTTTTTCAATTTGATATTTTTTAATTGGTATATCGTAAACTTTTGAACTTGGTTTATAAATACCAACTTGTTCAATTGAAAATAAATCATCAAATAGATTATTTAAATTATTACTTTTGACTAATTCATTTAATAATGAAGGAGTTCCATTTGAAAGTATAGCTAATTTAAATTTTTTTTCTTTTAAAGTTTTTAAAGTTTCTGGAACTTCTTGAAATGGGGATAGGACTTTATATAAATTTAATAACTCATCTTTCATTTTAGGATCTATATTAAAAGCCATCATAGATTTATCTAAGCTATCTTCAGTAATTTGCCAAAAATCATTATGTCTTTTCATTAAACTTCTAAGCCAGGTATATTCTAGCTGAGTGGTTCTCCAAAAATTTGCAAAAGGCTCCCACTTGTCTCCAATTTTATCTTTACACTTTTCAGCGGCAGAATTGACATCAAACAATGTGCCATAAGCATCAAAAATTATTGCTTTAATATTTTTCATAAACTAACTTAACACAAATGAGTAATATTAGATTATTTTTTTCAAAATCATTATCAGCTAACCTGGCTGATAAATTAGATAAATCTCAATCACATTATTTAATAAAAGTAATGAGAGTTAAGAAAAATAAATTTTTTTCTTTATTCAATAAGGAAGGAGAATGGGAAGCAAAAATTTTAGGAATATCAAAAAGCATCGTTGAGTTTAAAACCACAAAACAATTAAGACAAAAAGAAAATACCAAAGAACTATGGTTAGCATTTTCTCCAATTAAATCAAACTATCAGAATTTTATGATACAAAAAGCAACAGAGCTAGGAGTAACTAAGTTTTTACCAATTATTTTTGATAGAACAGTTGTAAGAAAGATTAATAAAGAACGTTTAGAAAAAATAATTATTGAGGCAAGTGAACAATCAAATCGTATTAATGTACCCTTAATTAAAAGCCCACAAACCTTAGATGTTTTTTTAAAAAAAAACTCAATGGATTTAATATTCACAGATTTAAACTCAAATAATTTTAAAGTTGATAAATTAAAACTCACAGATAAACCAGTCTGTATAATTATTGGCCCAGAAGGGGATTTTTCAGAACCTGAAAGAGATAAGATTCTTTCTTTTAAAGGTGTTCAATCTGTCAAAATTAATGAGAATATTTTAAGATCAGAAACAGCCGTCATATCTGCGATTTCAATCGTAAATTATGTGATTAATTGATAAATTGTCGCGAAAACTAAAGTGTAATTTTTATAAAAGAGCTTTATATAGCTAATAAAAATGAAAAAAACTTTTTACATATTTTTAGGAACTTTTATATCGCAAAATGCTTTTGCTAACCAACCAGTTGACTGGCAATTAGGTTTTCAAAAAGCAGCATCAGAGTCTATGAGAGATATAGTTGCGTTTCACGATAATCTTTTACTACCAATTATAATTGCAATAAGCGTATTTGTTTTATTTTTAATGCTCTACGCATGTGTCAGATTTAGAGCTTCAGCAAATCCAAACCCTTCTAAAAGAACACATAATGTGACTGTTGAAGTTTTATGGACATTAATTCCATGTTTAATTTT
This sequence comes from uncultured Pelagibacteraceae bacterium, assembly GCA_902629695.1. Lineage (GTDB taxonomy): Bacteria > Pseudomonadota > Alphaproteobacteria > Pelagibacterales > Pelagibacteraceae > Pelagibacter. The sequence goes on from CACORY010000003.1 coordinate 4,778, forward strand.
AATTGTGATGGCAGTTCCATCATTTAAAATTTTATATAAACAAGATGCAATCCCAAAAGCAGATTTAACAATTAAAGCAATAGGATATCAATGGTACTGGGGATATGAATATCCAGATGAAAATATAATTTTTGACTCATACATGATTGAAGAAAAAGATTTGAAAGCAGATCAACCGAGATTATTAGCAGTAGATAACGAAGTTGTTGTACCTGTTAATAAGGTTGTAAAAGTTTTGATAACTGCAAATGATGTGCTACATGCTTGGGCGTTACCATCTTTTGGAGTAAAAAGAGACGCAGTTCCAGGAAGAATTAATGAAACTTGGTTTAAAGCAGAAAAAGTTGGTACTTATTATGGTCAATGCTCAGAACTTTGTGGTATAAAGCATGCCTTTATGCCAATTGCAGTTCGAGTGGTGAGTAATGAGGAATATGAAGAGTGGTTATCTGAGGCAAAAGAAAAATTTGCAAAAGAAGAAATTGAAAAAGATAAACTTAAACAACTAGCGAGTAAATAAAAATGTATACACAAACAACAACCCATAACGATCATCATACACCAACTGGTTGGAAACGTTGGGCATACTCTACAAATCACAAGGATATTGGAACAATGTATTTAATTTTCGCAATTGTTGCAGGAGTTATCGGCACAGCATTCTCAGTTTTAATGAGAATGGAATTAATGCACCCAGGTGATGGTATTTTAGGTGGAAACTATCACTTATATAACGTTTTAGTAACTGGTCATGGTTTGATTATGATTTTTTTCATGGTTATGCCAGCTATGATAGGTGGCTTTGGTAACTGGTTTGTACCAATTATGATTGGTGCACCAGATATGGCATTTCCAAGAATGAATAATATTTCTTTTTGGTTATTACCAGTATCATTAACTTTATTAATTTTATCAATCTTTGTTGATGGCCCTCCAGGACAAACAGGAGTTGGTGGTGGTTGGACTATTTATCCACCTTTATCATCTAAAGCAGGTCAACCAGGACCAGCAATGGATTTAGCAATTTTAAGTTTACACTTAGCTGGTGCTTCATCAATTTTGGGAGCAGTGAATTTTATTACGACAATTTTAAATATGAGAACTCCAGGCATGACGTTACATAAGATGCCTTTATTTGCTTGGTCAATCTTAGTGACAGCATTCTTGTTGTTGTTATCTTTACCTGTTTTAGCTGGAGCAATTACAATGTTATTAACTGATAGAAATTTTGGAACTGCATTTTTTGAGGCGCAAACTGGAGGAGATCCAGTATTATTTCAACATTTATTTTGGTTCTTTGGTCATCCAGAAGTTTATATTTTAATTTTACCAGGTTTTGGAATGATCAGTCATATTGTTTCAACATTCTCTAGAAAACCAGTTTTTGGTTATTTAGGTATGGCTTATGCAATGGTTGCAATTGGAATAGTAGGTTTTGTTGTGTGGGCTCACCACATGTACACAGTTGGATTAAGCACTGATACAAAAGCTTACTTTTTGGCGGCAACGATGATTATTGCTGTTCCAACAGGAATTAAAATTTTTTCATGGATTGCAACTATGTGGGGTGGTTCAATTTCATTTAAAACACCAATGATGTGGGCACTAGGTTTTATATTCATGTTTACTGTTGGTGGTGTAACAGGAGTTGTTTTAGCAAATGCAGGAGTGGATACTGCTATGCACGATACTTATTATGTTGTTGCTCACTTTCATTACGTTTTGTCACTTGGAGCAGTTTTTGCAATTTTTGCTGGCTTTTATTATTGGTTTTCAAAAATGTCAGGGTATGAATATTCTGAATGGATGGGTCAATTACATTTCTGGTTAACATTTATTGGTGTGAACTTAATTTTCTTCCCACAACATTTTTTAGGTTTAGCTGGCATGCCAAGAAGATATGCAGATTATCCCGATGCATTTGCAGGATGGAATTATATTTCATCAATAGGATCATATGTTGCTGTTGCAGGATTAGCTGTGTTTTTTGCAAATCTTATTTATGCTTTTGCAAAAAAAAGAGCAGCTGCTCAAAACCCTTGGGGAGAAGGGGCTACAACTCTTGAATGGACAGTGCCATCTCCACCAAATTTCCATACTTTTGAGGAATTGCCAAAGTTCGTTGATGATCAAGAAACAGAAAAATCACATAGCTAAAATAAAAGCTAAAGAAATTAATGGATAATTCAAAGTTAAAAAAAAGAAGTTTATCTCAAGAAGATTTATTTAATTTTTCTGAGTTATTTAAATTAATGAAACCAAGGGTTATGTCTTTGGTAATTTTTACATGTGCAGTTGGTTTATTGACTGCTCCAAATCTTGTTTCATCAAAAGACGCAATCATTGGAATTTTGTTGGTTTCATTAGGGGCTGGTGCTGCTGGAGCTTTGAATATGTGGTATGAGTCTGATCTTGATGCTTTGATGACAAGAACTTGTTTAAGACCTATACCAACAGGTAAAGTTAACAGAAATCAGGCGTTTATATTTGGAGTTACCCTATCAATAGTTTCAGTGATAGCATTAGATTATTTTACAAATAGGATTTCGGCTGCAATTTTACTTTTAACAATTTTGTTTTATGTTTTTGTCTATACAATTTGGCTGAAAAGACGAACACCACAAAATATTGTTATTGGTGGAGCAGCAGGTGCTTTCCCTCCTGTAATTGGATGGACAATTGCAACAGGTTCACTTTCAATTGAACCATTAGCCTTTTTTTTAATTATTTTTTTTTGGACACCATCACATTTTTGGGCATTGAGTTTGTATAAATCTGATGATTATAAAAAAGCTAATATACCAATGCTTCCTTTAACAAATGGAATTGAGAGTACTAAAATAAATATATTTGTTTATTCTTTACTAATGTTGCCAATTATAATTTTTCCATATTTGATAAATTTTGTTGGTTTAACCTTTCTGATTCCTTCATTATTGTTAACTTTTTATTACAATTTTTTATGTTACGAATTATATAATTTTAAGAGAAATAAATTTAATCCAAAAAAAGCTAAATCTATATTTGGGTATTCAATACTTTATTTATTTTTGATTTTTGTTCTTTTTCTGATAGATAAAATATTATGATAACACCCGATAAAAAAACAAAAAGAAAAAATATAATTACTGCACTAGCCATAATTGCTTTCATGATTTTTCTTTTCTTTTTTACATTATACAACACTGGAGTATTTGATAGAGCTATATGATTGAAAAAAAAAAATTAACCCCTTTATTATTAGCTGGCATTTTTATTTTAATGTTAGGGCTCTCCTATGCTGCGGTGCCTCTGTATGATCTTTTTTGTAGAGTCACTGGTTTTGGAGGGACTACACAAATATCGAACAATGCTCCAAAAATAGTATTAGATAAAGTAGTAAGTGTTAGATTTGATACTAATGTAAATAATTTACCATGGGATTTTAAAGCTAAATCAAATGTAATTGATGTAAAAGTTGGTCAAGTTAACAAAATAGAGTTTGAGGTAACAAATTATAGTGACGAGCCAACTGCTGGAGTAGCGAGTTTCAATGTTTCGCCTGCTAGCTTTGGTAAATATTACAGTAAATTAGGATGTTTTTGTTTTGAAAAACAAGAATTAAAAGCTGGTGAAAAAGCAACTTATGTGATGACTTTTTATTTAGACCCCGAAATGGTCAATGATGCAACTGTAAAAAACTTAGAAGATGTAACTATGTCGTATACTTTTTTCTCGACAGATTACTATAAACAATCATAATCCAAAAAATGTCAGCTGAAAAAAAACATGATTATCACCTTGTAGACCCAAGTCCTTGGCCGATCTACGTTTCTTTTTCATGCTTAGTTTTAGCCCTAGGTGCAGTTTATTACATGCACTCAGATGTATCATGGGGCATGTATTTAGGATTTGCTCTACTTATTTATGGAGCTTACATGTGGTTTAGAGATGTAGTTATTGAAGCAGAACATCAAGGTCATCATACTCCAGTTGTACAAATACATCATCGTTATGGTATGACATTGTTTATAGCTTCAGAGGTAATGTTCTTTGTAGCATGGTTTTGGGCTTACTTTGATATAAGTCTTTTCCCTAATGAATTTGTTGGTAATGTATGGCCACCAAAAGATATTGAAACTTTTGATCCATGGGATATTCCATTGATAAATACTTTAGTCTTATTGTTATCAGGAACTACAGTAACTTGGTCACATCATGCTCTTTTAGAAGATGATAGAAAAAGTTTTATTCAGGGTCTAGTTTTAACAGTTATATTGGGAGTTTGTTTTACTGCCCTTCAAGCATATGAGTATCATCATGCTACATTCTCATTTTCTGATCATATCTATGGCTCAGTTTTTTACATGGCAACCGGTTTTCATGGATTCCATGTAATAGTGGGAACTATATTTTTGGCAGTGTGCTTATGGCGAGGAAAATTAGGTCATTTTAATAAAGATCATCATTTTGGTTTTGAAGCTGCAGCTTGGTATTGGCATTTTGTTGACGTTGTATGGTTATTTTTGTTTGCAGCTATATATATTTGGGGAAGTTAATTTCAGTCTTTGAAACATAAGTTTTTATTTTCTGTTTTTATAATTTTTTTTATATTTGTTTTTATTGCATTAGGTACTTGGCAAATAATTCGATTAAATTGGAAAAATAATCTTATTTTAGAAATTGAAAACTCGTTAAAAAATCCTCCAGTAGAACTTTCTCAATCTAATAAAGAAAACTTTCTTAAAATTAAAACATCAGGCACTATTGATTTTGAAAAACAAATCTATTTATATAACTTGAATGATTCTGGTACTCCAGGATTTGAAGTTATTAATCCAATTTCAATTAATAATGAAAATTATTTAATTAATCGAGGCTGGATACCATTTGAAAAAAAAAATACCTCAGAAATTAATATTATTGATCAAAATAATATAATAGGGACACTCAAAACTCAGGGAAGAAAAAACATTTTTAAACCAGACAATGATATTAAAGAAAATTACTGGTTTAGCTTAAACAGAGAAGATATCTTAAAATTCACTGGTAAAAAATTTTCTAATTACATTATTTATTTGGATGGAAATTATCAATTTCCTAGGCCAAAAAAAATTACTGCTAATATTTCAAATAATCATAAAAAATATGCAATGACATGGTTTTCATTAGCGATTTCAATTCTTTTGCTATATCTATATTTTAGAAAAAAGAATTATTAAATGAATTATATTAGTACAAGAAATAATCAAAAAAATTTTACTTTTAAAGATGTTTTCCTCAAAGGTTTGGCAGATGATGGGGGACTATTTGTTCCCAAATCAATTAAATCCTTTAAAGAGGGAGAATTAGATAATCTAAAAAACCTTAGTTACAATGATTTAGCTGCTGAAATAATTTATCCATTCATAGGAGATTTCATGTCTAAAGATGATCTAATCTCTTTGATTTCAAAATCATATTCAAATTTTAGATCCGACGATGTTGTTAAAATATCAGATCTAGGAGATTTAAAAGTATTAGAATTGTTTCATGGACCTACACTTGCTTTTAAAGATATCGCAATGCAACTAATAGGTAATTTTTATCAATATCATTTAGGCCGTGATCAAAAAAAAATTAATATAATAGTAGCAACTTCAGGCGATACGGGTGCTGCTGCCATAGATGCTTTAAAGGGAAAAAATAATTTAAATATTTTTGTATTACACCCTAATAATAAAATTTCTCCAGTACAAAGAAGACTAATGACAATTCACGAAGAGAGTAACGTATTTAACATTGCAGTTGAGGGTAATTTTGACGATTGCCAAAATTTAGTAAAAGCAATGTTTAATGACGAAAAATTTTCTAAAGCAATTAATATGTCAGGCGTAAATTCAATTAATTGGGCAAGAATTATTGCTCAATCGGTATATTATTTTTACGCTTACTTTAAAATTGGAATCGGCCAACCACTATCTTTTTCTGTTCCAACAGGAAACTTTGGTGATATTTACGCTGGCTATTTAGCCAAAAAACTAGGTCTTCCAATTGATAAACTAATCGTAGCTACAAATAAAAATGACATACTGCACAGAGCGATATCTAGTGGTGATTATAGTCAAAAGAAAGTTGAGGAAACAAATACACCAAGTATGGATATACAAATAGCAAGTAATTTTGAAAGGCTTTTATACGACGTCAAAGATTGTAATTCAGAAATTACAAAGAATGTAATGGGTGAAATAAAAAATAACACTTATAAAATTGATAAAAACGACTTAGATAAAATCAAAAAGAATTTTATATCTGAAATGCTCGATGAAAACGAAACTGTTGAAATGATAAAAACCATTAATGATGAGCATCAGATGGTAGTGGATCCTCATACTGCAGTGGGTATTGGTGCTGTACGAAAATTAGGATTGGAAAAAAATTGTGTTGTATTATCAACTGCACACCCATGCAAATTTCCAAAAGCAATAGAAGATGCAATTTCAAAAACTGAAAATTTACCAGAAAGTCTCAAATATGTTAATGACAGAAAAGAAAAATTTGAACTTCTGTCTAATGATATTGAAAAAGTTAAAAAATATGTAATGAATTCGATATGAAACTTAAAATAAAAGATCAACTACCAGATACAGAAATTTTCAAACTTGTTGATGGAGAGCCCCAAAAAAGTAAATTAAGAGAAACTATTGGTAATGGTAAAGTTGTTTTGTTTGGTTTACCGGGGGCATTTACATCAACTTGCTCCAAACTTCACTTACCAGGTTTTGTAGCAAATGCAGATAAAATCAAAGCAAAAGGAATAGAAAATATATTTTGTTTATCAGTAAATGATCCTTATGTGATGAATGGCTGGGGAGAGATTCATAATATTGGAAATAAAATAAAAATGTTATCAGATCCTTATTTGTTGTTCACGAAAGCGATTGGCGCGGAAGTTGATCGGAATGCAAAAGGAATGGGAATTCGATCAAATCGTTACTTGATGATTGTTGAAAACTTCACAATTGTAAATATTCATATTGAAAAAGAAACTAAAGAATGTGGTATAACATCAGCAGAAAATTTATTAAATAATTTACTATAAGTTAGCAGCATTTCTAGCAAGCAAATCTACCTCATTATTTAACTTATCTGTTGAATGGGCTTTTACCCAATTCCAACTTATTTCAAATTCATTATTTAGAAGATCTAATTCTGTCCAAAGTGCTTTATTGCTTACTTCTTTTTTGTTTGCAGTTTTCCATCCATTTTTTTTCCAATTGTGTATCCACTCTGTTATCCCAGACTTTACGTATTTAGAGTCGGTAAAAATTTGAACTTTGCTTCCTTTTGGAATTTTTTTAAGAGCTTCTATAGGCGCTAATAATTCCATTTGATTATTTGTAGTATCATTTTTAGTTCCTTTAATTTTAGTTTTTTTCCCTTCATTTATTATTATGGCTGCCCAACCACCTTTGCCTGGATTATTAAGACATGAACCATCAGTATAAATTTTAATCATTAAATTAAATAATTCCTATAGTTTTTTAAATTATTGTGAATTATGAGTTTTTGATAATATTCTCTTGGATCTTTAATTTTTATCAAAGCAGTTTTTGGAGTATTTGTGTAATCGTAAAGTCTTGTAAGAAAATATCTCATCGCAGCAGCTCGGCATAAAATATTTAATGATTTTTTCTCAATATCTGTGAACTTCTTAATGCTCTCGTATCCTTTAATTAAATTTTTAACCTTTTTTTTATTTAATTTAAATTGTGATTTTTTCTTATCAAAACAAAGAGCATTGATACATATAGCTATTTCATACATAAAATAATCATTTGCAGCAAAATAAAAATCTATAATTCCAGAGATCTTATTTTTTTTAAAAAATATATTATCTATAAAAAGATCACCGTGTATTATTCCATTTGGCAATTTTTTTGGCCATTTATTTTTAATTTCTCTAAAATTACTTTTGAGAAATTTTTCTAAATTAATGAACTTTTTCGATTTAAATTTGATACTTTTTAATAATGGATTTAAATTCTTTATATTCATTGAGTTTTTTCTAAACAATTTTATTTTTTTCGAGGAAGAGTGCATTTGGGCAATAGTTTTTCCAATATCATAACAATTCTTCAAACTAAGATTTTTTTTATCTTTTCCATCAAGAAATGAAACAACACAGGCGACCTTATTCTTTATTTTAAATAGATATTTTCCATTACGATTTTTTAGTGGTTTTGGACATCTTATCTTTAGATCATTTAGTTGATCCATTAATTTCATAAAAAAAGGTATTTCACTTTTTTGAACTCTTTTTTCGAAAATAGTTAATATAAACTTATTGTTTTTTGATTTTAATAGATAATTAGTATTTTCAATTCCTTGTTTGATACCTTTAAAACTTAAAAATTTTTGATTTTTAAATTTTTTATTAATATATGAAATTTCTTTTTTATTTATTTTAGTATAAACAGCCATTTAATTTAATTTTTTTGGAACACGGAAAACAACGTTTTCTTTTATAATTTCCACTTCTTCTATAGTGACTGTAAATTTATTTTTCAATTCTTTAATGAAATTTTCGACAAGTATTTCAGGGGCAGACGCACCAGATGAAATTCCGATTATATTTGAATTTTCAATTAAGTTGAATGGAATTTCACTTTGTGAGTGGATCAGCATTGAGTTTTCACACCCCGATTTTTTAGCAACTTCAACAAGTCTTACTGAGTTAGATGAATTTCGACTACCAATAACAAAAAATATATCACACTTTTTTGCAATGTTTTTAACAGCCATTTGTCTATTAGTTGTCGCGTAACAAATATCTTCATTTGCAGGCTCTCTAATATTTGAAAATTTTTCCTTAAGTATTGATATTATTTCTTTTGTATCATCTACTGATAATGTCGTTTGGGTAACATAAGCTATCTTTTCAAAATTTTTTGGATCATAATTATTTGCTTCGACCTCATTTTGGATAAGATCAATAGATCCTTTGGGCAGTTGCCCCATTGTCCCAATTACTTCAGGATGATTTTCATGCCCTATTAAGATTAAATGGTATCCAGCCTTATGAAGATTTTCAGCCTCTCTATGAACTTTAGAAACCAACGGACAAGTTGCATCAACATAAGTCATATTATAGTTTTTTGCATCTTGTGGAATTTTTTTTGGAACACCATGTGCAGAAAAAATAACTGGTCTTGTTTTGTCTTCAATTTCTTCAAGCTCTTCCACAAATATTGCACCTTTATTCCTTAGGTCATCAACAACAAATTTATTGTGTACTATTTCATGTCTAACGTAAACTGGAGAACCATACTTTTGAATTGATTTTTCAACAATTTCAATTGCTCGTTCAACACCCGCGCAAAATCCCCTTGGAGCAGACAATAATATTTTAAGTTCTTTGTTTTTCATTTTTATCTAAAAGATACTCAAGTAATATATGTGGAAATGTTAAAGACGCCAAACCTATAAAGATGACTTTAATAATTGAGTTATCAAAATCATATTTAAAATTGAGCAAATAAATACCAACTAAACAAATAATAGCAGTTAATATCGTAAGTGGCATAGCTTTTTTAATAAAAATCAATAAACCATTTTTAATATTAATATTGTCTAATTCATAAATTAATGTGATGCTATGTCTTACAGAATGTAAAAAACAAAAATAAGCTGTAAATGCTACTAAAGGAGAGAGATAGTAATTTAAAATCAATATAGAGAAATAATCAAAAAAAATAGAAAAATTCTTTAAATTAAATTTTTTAATAAACAAAATAATACTTGAAATAGAACTTAAGATTATCCCTAAATCTATTAATCTATTATTCTCAATAAAACTTAAATTTGAATAAAAATTTTCATTATCAATTAATAATAATTTAAATATTGCTACAGTTTCATCAAAATGAAAATACAATGGTGTCAAAATAACAAGAGATCCTTTTAGGAAATAGAGTATCCCAATAAAGTGTGAGTTATAATTATGCAAAAATTGTGTATCCTCTTTGCCAAAGTGATATGAGGCAACCAGTAAAAATATTATCAACAAGATAGATGGTATTAAAACCCAAAGTGTCAAAACCACTACAGCTATAAAGATATATGAAATATAAAATAGAACTATATTTTTGATTTTAAAAATTTTTAAAAGCTTCCCACCTTTGACATGATCCAAAGAACCATGTGATACACCAATAATTAAAATCAAAAATAAACAAAATAATGGTGACAATATAAAGTTATCAAATTTAAATAGTATTAAAGAAAAAATGTTACAAAATAAAAAAAAAATAAAAGAATGATTAAGATTTATTTTTTTCAGATTCATATTCATTTAGGTTTAATAAAACAAAGCTTTAATAAAAATCCATTTTGGCATTTTTAAAATTATAGTCAAATCCTCAAGAAAATTACTTTTATTGGAAAGAAATTTGATAATTGTTTTAGGTGAACTTTGAAACATTTTAAAAAAAATTTTCGACATTTTTTTTGGATGTTTTTCAAGAACACGTAAAAATATTTCATCCAAAAATTGATATTTTTTATTTATTTCAAATTTTCTAGCATGGTGAATATTTTCAATATTTTTTCTAATAAATTTACTATGTTCTTGAATATTTAAAAAAGTATATCCAGTGCTTAATCTTGTCATGCCACCAGCAGTGCCAATATTAATTTTATTCTTTTCATTTTTAAATGATGGATAAAAAAGTGGAATTGCACCTATTTCTTTATATGTAATTTTGTAATTTTTTAAATTTAATTTTTTTTCAATATATTCTTTAATTTGTTTATCATAATCCTTTTGAGAGTCATCATTCATTTTCGAGAGCCAGGTACTTTCAATTAATGCCTTTTTTCTTGAGAAGGGGAGTGTGTAAAAAAAATGAACGCTTTCTCTTTGATCGCAATCAAAATCCATAAGATTAAAAATATTTTCATCGAAATAATTATTTTCTGTCTCTATTTCAACCCCACAAAAGTGTTGCCACAAATTTCTAAAGTCTTTTTTAATAGAAGAAACACTATTAAATATAAAAGAATTTTTTATGTTGATATCTTTAAGTTCCTTTAAAAAAAAGATATTTTTATTTTTCTTTAATGAATTATTTATTTTCTCATAAAACAAACCACTATCGATGCTTTGATATGGATAATTTTCACATTCAAGAAAATTAGTTTTATTAGGTACATTAACTGAAAAATTTTTCCAATTTTTTATTACACAATCATCAAAATTATGTTCAGACACCTTCCAAAAAGACCAGGTCTTGTCTCTTTTGTATTCATCTCGAGGTTCGACAATTGCCAAGGTTTTATTTTCTAATTTATTATGGAGCTCTAATTCATAAGCTAGAGATAAACCAGCACAACCACCTCCAATAATTATGTAATCAAATTCTTTCATCAAGATTAATTTCTTTATTAATCAATAAATGATCATGTTCGATTTGATCATCATTTTTATTTAGTAAAGAAAGTATAATTAGATCATAAATTGATAAAATCGTCTCCAAAACTTTTTCAAAGTTTGAAACGTAAATTTTCCCAGATTTACTATAATTTTCAAAGGTTTTCTTTTTTAAAATTTTATATCCAATTTTTCTGTATATTCTTCTAGCAACTAAAATACTAAATCTAAAGCTAAGTGGAATTTCTCTTATTGAGTAAAATGAATTTTTATAAAATATATCTGCAAGTTGAATAGTTGAATTAATTTCCTCAAAATTTCTATTTATATAAGATCTATTTTTTTTTGAGTCCTCAATTACATCTCTAGATATATTGGTGAGTTGCATTGCTATACCAAGATCGATTGCAGATTTAAGAGATTGTTTTTTGGTCACTTTTAAAATTTTTGCCATCATCAGTCCGACTGTTCCAGCTACTCTATAACAATAGATTAAAAGATCTTTTCGAGTATTTATTTTTACATTTTGTTTTATGTCTGACTCTATCCCATCAAATAAATCATAAATTATTTCCAGAGAAATATTGAATTCATTAATGATATTCCACATATTTTTAATAATAGGATCCTCAAAATTTTTTTGTTTAAAATCATTTACAAATTTTTGGAATTTTATTTTTTTTATTTCTATTTCATTTTCGTCATCTGCAATATTATCTACAACTCTGCAAAAATTGTATAAATAAGAACAATTTTTATATGTTTTTTTTGGCAAGAAAAAACCAGCCCAATTAAATGATTTTGCGTAAATAGATAAATAATTTTTAGACGACATTATAAAATTTTATCTAAAACCTTTGCTGAGGAAAGAACTCCAGGTACACCTGCTCCAGGATGAGTTCCTGCACCAACAAAATATAAATTGTTATAAATTTCAGATTTGTTGTGAAATCTAAAGTAAGCAGATTGTGAGAATTTTGGTTGTATAGAAAAACCAGAACCATATTTTGTATTGAGATCTTTTTCAAAATATTCTGGTGTTAAATAAAAATCTTCGACAATATTTTCTTTTAAGTTTGGCATTAAATCTCTCTCCATTTTTTCTACCACTAAATTTTTCATTTTTTCACCCTCTAACGACCAATCAATTTTTGATTGGTTATTGGGAACAGGAACTAGAACATAGAAACAATCATGTCCATCTGGTGCCATGGATTTATCAGTGGCAGTGGGTCTATGTAGATAATAACTAATATCGTTATTTAATTTTTTATTATTAAAAATGTCATCAAGGTGCTCTTTATATTTATTGCCAAATTTAATGGTGTGATGTTCAATATTATCGTAGATTTTTTTAGTTCCGAAATAATAAACAAATAAACCCATTGAATATTCCATTCTATTTTTTTTCCATTTAAACATAAAAGAATTATTACTTTGGCCGTTTAACATTTTTTCATAAACACCAGGAGGATCTGCGTTACAAACAACTTTGTTAGCGCTTATCTTTTTTGAATTGTCTAATTGAACTCCAGTAATCTTATTTTGATCTGAAATTATTTGAGTTACCTCAGATCCTTTTATTACCTCGATACCTTCCTCATTCATTAATTTTTCAAAACCACTTATGATATTTCCTGTTCCACCCATAGAATAGTGAATGCCCCATTTTTTTTCTAAGTATAAAATCAATCCATATATGGAAGTTGTGGTAAATGGATTTCCACCAACTAAAAGAGGATGCATGCTCAACATTCTTCTTAATTTTTCATTTTTAATATAAGATGATACCAGTGAATATACTGACTTATAGCTTTTAAGTTTGAGTAATGAGGGCAATTGTTTCATCATAACTGATGGTTTGTCAAAGGGCACATCAGCTAGTTCTGTAAAACCTTTATCAAAAATTTTTTTAGTGAAATTAACAAGTTTTTCATATCCTTGAACATCCTCTTTATTAATAAGCTCAATTTGTCTTTTCATTTCATTTTCGTCGCCAGAGTAATTGAACTTTGATTTATCCTCAAAAATGAATTGATACCAAACTTTAAGAGGTATTAATTTAATGTAATCATTTGGATTTTTTTGAAATAATTCAAACAATTCATTAATTAAGTATGGAGCCGTAATTACTGTTGGACCACCATCATAAATGAACCCATTTTTTTTAAAAACTCTTGCTCTACCACCTAGGTCTTTGTGTTTTTCAATTAATGTAACATTGTGACCCTTAGCTTTAAGACGAAGAGCAGCCGCTATACCACCAAAACCAGAACCAATTACAATAGAATTCATCTAAACAATTTATAGCTTTTTTGAAAAATTGTAAAAGTATTATGAGTTAATTTTCTTTAACTCTTCCTTTGTTTCATCTAAATTTTTTTGAAACAATCGATCCAATTTTGACTTATCAACTGATGTAGAAATAATTTTTTTCACTGAATCTAGTGCAATTTTAATAGAGGTATTTTTTATTTCATTTATCGCGGACTCTTTCATTTGACTTATTTTATTTTCAGCTAAATTTTTTTTAATTTCAGATGATTTGTGAAATTTATCATTTAATTCAATTATTAATTTATCACTATCTTTTTTTGCTTGTTCTATAATATCATCACCAACTGACTGTGCTGTATTTAATTTATTTTGAGCTTTTTCTAATAAAATTTTAGCTTCTGATCTTAATTTTTCACTTTCATCTATCTCATTTTTGATATCTAAAATAAGCTTATTTAAAATTTCATTTATTTTTTGTGGGACTTTTAAATAAATTAAACCTCCAAAAAATATAACAAATGAAACTGCTACCCAAAAAGTTGCATCAATTGCCATAATATTTATCTCCATTTCTTTTTGATAAATCATCAACAATTGCAGAAATACTACTACTGTTTATTTCAGCTCCAATAAGTTTCTTTATTAATTCTGATGAAGTTTCTATAGCAATTTTGTTTATTTTTTCAGGTGCATTTTTCTTTAAAACTTCAATTTCTTTTTCTGCTTTCTTTATTTCTTCATCGATCTGATGATCTAAAACTTCTTTCTTTAAGTTGATATCTTTTATAACTTTTTCTCTTGCATCTTTATAAATGTTTTTTGCTTTTACTTTACTTTTTAAAATAAGATCATCATACTCTTTAAGTTTAGTATCACTTTCAATTCTTTGCTTTTCTGCTGCTTCAATATTTTCTTGTATTTGAGATTTTCTTAATTCTAAGTTTGAACTTATTTTTGGAAGTATGGCTTTTGATAAAACTATATACAAAATACCAAATGTTAAGGTTAACCAAAATATTTGAGAAACCCAAAATTCTGGATTCAATTGAGGCATTCCTCCACTTTCTGCTGCAAAAACCTCTTTTAAAAAAAAGAGGTTTAAAAATATCGAGTGAAAAAAATATTTTTTAATCATTAAATCTAAAACGCAAAAAGAATAATTAATGCAACTACTAATCCAAATAAACCAGTAGCTTCTGCTAAAGCGAAACCTAAAAGCAAATTAGGAAATTGTTTTTGTGCTGCAGAAGGATTTCTCATCGCTCCTGACAAATAATTACCAAAAATAATTCCAATTCCAACACCCGCGCCTGCTAAAGCAATTGCTGCTAATCCGGCACCGATCATTTTTGCTGCTTCTAATTCCATTATGTCCTCCTTTGTTAGTTAATGGTGTAAATTTAATGCATCATTTAAATATATGCATGTTAAAATTGCAAAAACATATGCTTGAAGAAAAGCAACCAAGATCTCCAAACCAGTAAGTGCAACTGAAAAACTCAGTGGAAGCCATCCACCAATTATCCCGAGACTTACAACAAAGCCTCCGAAAACTTTCATCATTGTATGACCAGCCATCATATTAGCAAAAAGTCTGACTGATAAACTAATTGGCCTACTTAGATATGATATAATTTCAATTACTACAATTAAGGGAAGTAAAACATTCGGTACACCGCTTGGTACAAAAAGTTTCAAGTAACCAAAGCCATGTTTTATAAAACCAACAATTGTAACACCAATAAAAATAAATGCTGCAAGCACAAATGTTACTATGATATGACTTGTGACTGTAAAAGTGTAAGGTATCATCCCAAACATATTGCAAAATAAAACAAACATAAATAATGAGAATATAAAAGCAAAGTAAGGTTTTGCTTTAGATCCAGCCGTCTCACTAATCATTTTAGATACGAATATATAACTTAGCTCAGCAAGAAGCTGTATCTTGTTTGGTAATACTGAATTTTTTTTTGAGCCTAAGTTAAAAATGATTAAAATTGCTAGCGAACTTATAACCATAAACAAACTTGCGTTTGTAAATGATATATCAAAAGAACCTATTTTAACTTCAGGACCAATTCTATAAACTTCGAACTGGGTCATTGGATTTGCAGCCATATATTTTTCTATTTTTGCATGTTTTTTGCAGATCTAATTACATTGGTTATTCCAGCAACTACCCCTACAAAAAAAAAAATTAAAATTAACCATGGTTTAGTACCAAAGGTCTTGTCTAAAATAAACCCAATAATTGTCCCTACTGCAACTGCCGAAACTAGTTCCGTGCTAAGCTTAAAAGCAGTGCCAATTGGGGATGGATTATGTTTTTTGTTTGAAAAATTTCGTTTATTAGCCTTTCTCTTTGCAATTTCTAAGCGAGTTTTAAACTGATCTTTTGACATTTATTTTATTTAGGCAACCATGCTTTCTGCTTTTTGTAAGTCAACCGCCACTAACTGACTAATTCCTTTCTCAGGCATTGACACTCCGTATAATCTGTTCATTTTTGACATAGTTAAAGCATGATGAGTAACAATAATAAATTTTGTGTTAGTTATTTTGGTAAGTTCATCTAATAAATTACAAAATCTAGTTACATTTGCATCATCTAATGGTGCATCCACTTCATCCAAAACACAAATTGGTGATGGATTAGTTAAGAAAACTGCAAAAATAAGTGAGAGGGCTGTTAGAGCTTGTTCACCACCTGACAATAAAGTTATTGATTGTAATCTTTTACCTGGAGGACTTACTAACATTTCTAAACCCGCCTCAAGAGGATCCTCAGAATCCACAAGTTCTAATTTAGCATTTCCACCATTAAATAATTTTGTATAAACTTCATTAAATTTTCTGTTAACTTTTTCAAAAGCCTCAACAAGTCTTTCTCTTCCTTTTTGATTTAATTCATTAATGCTATCTTTCAACTTTACTATCGCAGTCACTAGGTCTGCTCTATCTTGCTCCATTTTTTTTATCTCTGAAACATATTTATTAGTTTCTTCATCTGCTTTTAAATTTACTGAACCTAATTTTTCTCTTTCTTGTTTTTTCTTGTCCAATAAATCTTCTTGATTAACTGCATCAGGAAGTTCTTCAACACCATATAAATTTGAATTTTCCAAAATATTATCTTCTGTAAGATTAAGTTCAGAATTAATCCTATCAATTAAATCACTTTTTCTTTTTTTTAGACCTTCAATAGTTGCACTAGAGCTTGCTTTTCTCTCTCTAATTTGAATTGATTGCTCTTGTATTTCATTAAGTTGATTTCTGAAAATTTCAATTTTTTCGTCCGTTTCATTTATTATTTTTTCATTTTCATTTTTTTCGTTTTCAGAAATTCTTAAATTTTCAGAAATCTGCCCTTTTTTTTCTGCTTGGATTTTTGGTTGATTATCTAATTTCTCTAGTTGGTTATTGGATTTATTTTTTCTCTCGGTTAATTCATTCATCATTTTCTCAGAATTTAAAAGCAAATTTTTCCAACTTTCAATTTCTTTTTTGATAATACTAATTCTTTCATTTCTTTTAACAGATTCTTTTTTGATATTTTGATTCATGCTATAGCTGTCAGCATATTTTTCTATACTTCTTTCAATAATATTTAAGGATTTGATTGCTTCTTCATTTTTATTCAAAGATATAAAATTTTTTATGTTTTCTATTTCAATTTTAAGATCATTTTTTGATTTGTTTAAATCATCATTTGATTGTTTTTCAGTTTCATAATATTTTGAGTCTATTTCTATTAGGTCACTCTTTTCTTCTTTAAGTCTTTTTTCATTGGAATTAGCATCAATAATTATTCCTTTTTCTCGAGAAATATCATCATCAATTGTATCTAAAGTTTTTTTAATATTTTCAATTTCCTCTTGTACTCTTGTATTTTCTTTATCCAAGTTCTGTAATTCCAAATTAAGTCTTTGAATTTTTGACAAATTTTCAATATTTTTTTCTCTTAATGGATTAACTTTTTCTGTCTCAGATTTAATTATTTTTTCTAAATCTGAAATTTTATTTGTATAACCACTAACTTCTCCCTCTGCTTCGGTATTAATTTCATTCTCAACTTTTATTTCTTTGTCAATTTCTAATAATTTTAGATAGTAAAGTCCTGCTTCAATCTTTTTAATATCATTAGAAATATTTTTATATTTGGAGGCTTCTTCTGCTTGTTTTTGAAGATTGGCTAGCTGTCTTTCTTGTTGTTTTCTCAGCTCATCCGCACGTTTCAAATTGTTTTCTGCAGCGTTTAATCTTAATTCTGCCTCATGTCTTCTAACATGCAAACCTGAAATTCCTGCAGCTTCTTCCAAAATTGCTCTTCTATCAGTTGGTTTTGCTGTTACTAAAGCACCAATACGACCTTGACTAATCATCGAAGGTGAATGAGCCCCTGTAGATAAATCTGCAAAAAACATTTGAGCATCTCTTGCTCTAACTTCTTTATCATTTATGTAGAACTTTGATCCTTTGTCTTTTTCAATTTTTCTTCTAACATTAATTTCGGTTAATTCCCTATATTGAACTGGTCCTTCATTACTCTCATTTCTTACTGTAACCGAAACTTCTGCAATATTTTTTGATGGTTTATTCGAAGTGCCAGAAAATATCACATCTTCCATACCAGATCCTCTCATACTTTTTGCAGAGGTCTCTCCCATAACCCACCTTAGCGACTCCACTATATTTGATTTTCCACATCCATTTGGGCCGACAATTCCAGTTAAACCATCTTCGATTAGGAAATTGGTTTTGTCAGCGAATGATTTAAACCCATTTAATTGGATTTTTTTAAAGTCCATAGATAGACTTATATCAGTTTTTCTAAAGATTTTTTTAAATTTTTATAATTAAGGGATTTTTCAAACTTTTTGTT
This sequence comes from uncultured Pelagibacteraceae bacterium, assembly GCA_902629695.1. Lineage (GTDB taxonomy): Bacteria > Pseudomonadota > Alphaproteobacteria > Pelagibacterales > Pelagibacteraceae > Pelagibacter. The sequence continues at coordinate 23,329 of CACORY010000003.1, forward strand.
ATTAATTATTATCGTAGGAGTAGCATTTATTTCAAAATTTTTTGTTCCTTCGATTCGATCATTTATAACAAAATCTTCTATTTTTTTATTATCAACACATTTGTTAAAATTTAGACTAAAACCCTCATCTTTTAAAAACTTCTCTAAACTTGTATTTACTTCTTCGATTGTACCACCTTTGATCCAAGCTTGCTGATTGGAGTATAAGGTCTCTAAAATTTCAAGACTTTGATTTTCTTGACATTGAGCAATTTTTGCAGCATTTAAAGCAGCAAGATCTAAAGGAAAATGTCTAAATTCAATTTTGACCAATCCTTTATCTATATAATCTTTTTTTAGTTCAGGATAAATTTTTTTATGAAAATCTGCACAGTGGCTACATGTTAAAGACTCATAAGCAATAATAGTAATTCTTGCGTTTAAATCTCCAGAAACAATTCTTTTAATTTCTGAGTTTGCATTGGTAAAAGAAGCAAGAAAATAAATTAGTAATATAAAAATTTTTTTCATTTTTCTTTAAATACTTTTGACAATTCTATTAGTGATTTCTTTATTTTTTCATTTTTAACATCATTAATCTTTTTATGAAACCTATCAATTGTCACATTATTCTTTTCTGAGCTTTCTTTTGTAATTTTCAAATTTTCGTCATCAAAACTCATAAATTTAATTTTTTCAACAACAGTGTATCCAAAATGATTGTTCATTCTATCAATAATATTTTTTTTTGAATATTCTAAATCAACCTCATGTCCTCTTTTGACCATGATTAAAAGAGTGCTAACACTAAATTTATTAGAGTTTTTTAAAGATTTTGGATAACAAACCTTAAATAAACTATCCCCAATAATGATTTTCCAGTTATTTAATATTTCAGAATAAATATGTCCTTTTTTATTAATGACTCTTTTAATATTTTTTGGCAAAGTGTCTTTAAAGGATCTTAATCCTTGAATGCTTCTATTTCTCTGCTTAGTATATTTTTTATAATGCATACGAAAGAACAATTATTAACAAAAAAAATTCTCAATTGGTATGATTTAAATAAAAGGTCGTTACCATGGCGAAAAGATGTTTCTTTTAAAAAAAAACAATATTACACTTTAGTAAGTGAATTTATGTTGCAACAAACACAGGTTGTAACAGTAATTCCTTATTTTAAAAGGTTTATAAAATTTATTCCAAATTTTAATTCACTTGCGAAAGTAAAAAATGAAAAATTGATTAAACTATGGGAGGGTCTGGGGTACTATTCAAGAGCTAGAAATTTAAAAAAAACCGCTCAATTAATTATTAAAAACTTTAGAGGAAATTTACCAAATAATTTTGATGATTTGACTAAACTACCAGGAATAGGAAATTATACTGCAAGTGCAATTCTAGCTATTGTTTTTAATAGACCATACATTCCATTGGATGGAAATGTAGAAAGAGTTTTGAAAAGATATCTTTATTTAAAAAAAGATAAAGAAATTCAAAAGTCTAATCTTATAGAAAAAAAAACTATATTTGGAAAATCCTTGAGATCAGGTGATTATGCTCAAGCCTTAATGGAATTGGGAGCCTTAATTTGTAAACCTACAAATCCAATATGTAATGAATGTCCAATTTCAAAAAATTGTAAATCTTACAAAAAAAAAGATTTTAATTTAATTAAGACCACGAAGAAAAACTTAGAAAAATATTTCATTTTAAAAGTGTATAAAAAAAACCAAAGTTATTTATTAATTAAAAATACTAAGTTTAATTTTTTAAAAAATTTATCAATATTTCCTATGGAGGAACTTTCAAATCCTAAAAATTTTAATGAAAATTTAAACTTTAAAATGTCTAACATGAATATGAATATAAAAATTCAATATTTTAAATTTAATCAAAAATTTCCCTCATCTTACTGGATAGATAAAAAGAAATTAGATAGTTACATGTTGCCATCATTTACAAAAAAAGTTGTTCGATATCTAGAGAAAAATTAATGAAAAAAATTGCTATTATTGGAGCTGGTATTTCAGGATTATTTATTGCGAATTTATTTAAAAAAAATTCAAATTATCAAATATCAATTTATGAAAAAAATAACTCAATTAATTTAGACGAGGGTTATGGAATTCAATTATCTGTAAATAGTGTGAAGCTTTTAAACAAAATTGGATTTTATAAATTTAAAGATGAGAAAAAATTCAATCCAGATAAAATAAATTTTTATTCTATAAAAAGCACAAAGAAAATATGTGACTTAGATATCTCTTATTTTAATTCAAAAGACTGCAAGTACACTACTTTGAAAAGATCTGATTTGATAAATTTTTTAAATGAGGATGTAAAGGATTTGATAAAACATAGTCATAGCATTTCTCAGATTGAACATGAAAATCATAAAATTAAACTTACTTTTGAAAATAGAGAAAATTCTGAATGTGATTACTTAATTATTTCTGATGGTGTTTTTTCAAATAGTAAAAATCTTATTTCAAAAAATCCAACTCGACCAAAATATAATAACACTCTTGCTATTAGAGGAATGATACCAAATTCTCCTAAAATTGATTATAAAAATATTTCGTTGTTTTTAGGTCCTGATTTTCATCAAGTAATTTACCCAGTATCTCAAAATGGAGATTTAAATTTTATAGCGATAATGAGATATGAACTTACTTTAGAAAAACAAAAAAACTATTCTTTATTTAGTGAAAATTCTTTTATTAAAAAAGTTTTAGAAAATGTTCCAAAAGAAAACAAAGCTTTTTTTGAAAACGTTAAAGAATTAAAGATATTTCCAGTATTTGTTAGTAGCGATTTTTTTGAAACTAAAAATGATAATATTAATCTTATAGGCGATGCTTTTTTTGCTTTTCAACCATCATTTGCCCAAGGGGCATCACAGTCTATAGAGAGTGCTTATGAATTATTTAAGAGCATAGAAAATAATACAGAAGGTAATTATTTTAAAAGTAGAGTTTACAAAACTAAAATGGTGAATAATAGATCAAAATTCAATCAATTTGCATTTCATTTATCAAGCCCTTTAACTACATTTTTTAGAAATATTTTTTTAAAAAGGTTAGTTAAAAATAAAAAGTTTTTAGAGAGTTATTTGGGAAAAATATATAACAATTAATTATTAGAAATTAATCTCTGTCTTAAATGATCAATGGGAACTGACCGACCATCTAAATTAAAGTGCCAAAAAGTCCATCCATTACAGCTTTCAGCTCCAAGTATTGTAGCAGCAACTTTGTGAATTGAGCCTTCGGCTTGAGCGTGTTTAATACTGCCATCAGCCATGATTTTTGCATTAATTTTCTTTTTATTATCAAAAATGGTAGTACCTGGTTTAATTATTCCTAATTCAACTAATGAGCCAAAAGGTATTCTTGGTTTTGATCTGCCATTTTGCAGGGTATCTAAATAATCATCTTCAATAGGTTTAGTTACTCTTAATCTTTGTTCAGCAGCTTTAAAATAGGTCTTTTCTTTTTCAATTCCGTAGTAATTTCTACCTAGTTTTTTAGCTACCGTCGCTGTAGTTCCAGATCCTAAAAACGGATCTAAAACTAAATCATTTTTATTCGAAGTAGCCAATAAAATTCTGTGAAGTAGGGCCTGTGGTTTTTGTGTAGAATGTACTTTTTTACCATTCTTTTTCAGTCTCTCAGAGCCATTACAGATCGGTAATTCCCAATTAGACCTCATTTGAAGATCATCATTCAAACACTTTAAGGATTGGTAGTTAAAAGTATATTTTGATTTTTCAGATTTTGATGCCCAAATTAAAGTTTCATGAGCATTTGTAAAACGTGTCCCTCTAAAATTTGGCATAGGATTTTTTTTGTTCCAAATAACATCATTTAAAATCCAAAATCCTAAATTTTGTATAGCTGTTCCAACTCTAAATATATTGTGGTAACTCCCTATTACCCAAATTGCTCCATTTTTTTTTAAAATTCTTTTACATTCAGTTAGCCAAGAGTAAGTAAATTCATCATATTTTTTAAAATTTTCAAATTGATCCCATTTATCATTTACCGCACTAACTTTAGATCTGTCAGGTCTTGTAAGCTCACTTTTAAGTTGTAGATTGTAAGGAGGGTCTGCAAAAATTAGATCAAAAGTTTCATCAGGAATTTTTTTTAATTCTTTTAAACTATCTCCATTAATTAATTTATTTTTTAAATCTAAATTCATTTTTTAAAAATAAATTAGACTCTAAAAAGATTCTTGGGTCAACCTACGATTGAATTATTTGAATTAAATTTGTGTAAAATTTTTTTGGGATTACCATATATTGTGTTTCTACGTGAAACCTATCTTATTTTATTAAAAGGTGAAAAAGTTTTCCTATGATGAGATGTTACACCTAGTGTTTTAATAGCTTTTAAATGTTGTTTTGTCCCATACCCATGATTCTTATCCCAGCAATAACCTTTAAATTTTTTTCCTAAATTAGTTATCATTTTATCACGTGTAACTTTTGCAATAATTGATGCAGCAGAGATCGATGGTATTTTTTGGTCACCTTTAACTACTGAATTTAATTTATAATTTTTGATTTTTGGCAATTTGTTTCCATCAATCAGCACCAAAGAGGGTTTTTTTCGTAATTTAATAATAGCTCTTGTCATTGCAAGTAAGCTTGCATGCAAAATATTTTTTTTTTCAATTTCTTTAACGGTCGCTTTTCCTATGGCCCATACAGAGTTTTTTTTTATATATTTTGCTAAAATTTCTCTTTTTGTTTTTGTTAATTTTTTTGAGTCTTTTAATAATTTTTTATTTATAGAGTTATTTAATATTACTGCTGCAGCATATACAGGGCCTATTAAGCTTCCTCTGCCCACTTCATCTACACCTGCAATTACTTCCATCAAATATTTATATTTAAATCTTGAATTTTTTTTTTAATTTTTTTTAAATCTTCCCATGAATATTTCTTATTTTCGGGAAATCTGATTAAATAAGAGGGACTAAAAGTTATTATAATTGGAATATTAACATTATTAGAGATTAGTTCTCTCCATTTTCCTCTTTCATCTGAGATTTTATTATTCATTCCGGTTACAGTCTCCATAGCAGTGCTTCCCATCAGCACTAAAATTTTTGGATTTATAATAGAAATATGTTCTTTTAAAAATTTTGAGTACCGCTTTATATCTTGAGTAGATGGTTTTTTGTCTTCAGGAATACGAAAGTTTATAGAGTAAGTGAGATATATTTTTTCTATTTTTATATTAATTGCGATTAACATTTTTTTTAAAAGTTCTCCCGCATCTCCCTGAAAAGCAAATCCAGTTTCATCCTCTTTTTCTCCAGGAGCCTCGCCAATTAACATAATTGGACTATTAATGTCGCCATGACCAAAAATAAGATTTTTTGAATTCTTTCTTAAATTACAATTTTCAATTGAATTTATTTTTTTTTTAAGTTCAGAAAGTTTTTTGGTTTTATCGTCTTCAATATTTCCTGTGTTATTTTCATCAGATTTGAACCTATTTATTGTATTTTTATAAAAAGAAAAATTAGGCTCAAAGCTATTTATTAACTCCTGCTCATAATTAGCATTTTGATTTAGAAGTTTTTTCATCATAAATTATACTTAATGATTTTTAAAAATATAAAATTTATTTTAATTTTATTATTATTTTACCAAAATCCCTTGTATTCTAAAAGCAGAAGTTCTGAAAATTTTGATGCTAAAAATTTATCGAATTATTTTTCTGGTATTATAGCTTTAGAGAATAAAAATAATTCTTATGCTTTAAGTTTCTTTGACTCCTCAAAAAGCCTAATAAACAAGCACGATCCTTTTATTGAAAAATATGTAACATCTTTAGTTTTAGAAAATAAAGTTTCAAGAGCAGTAAATATATTAAAAAGAAATATTGAAAAAGATAATTCAAAATATTTTGAGGCTTATTTAATATTGATTTTAGAGAGTATTAAAAACAAAAATTTCGAATTAGCTGATAAATATTTAGATGAAGCCTTTAATGTTTCTGAACAAAGAGGTTTAGAACTAGCGATTTTAGAAAGTTTTAAAGATTATGTTTATGTATTTAGAAATAAAACAATTAATCAAGACAATAAAAATTTTGGAAACCTTTCATTAATTAATCAAATGTTTCAAAGATGTTATTTAGATGATCCTAGAACAGATAATTTTTTCTTTAACATAATAAATAACAATGAAGCTGATTACTCTAGATATAATTTTTTTTATATGAGCTATCTAATCGAAAATAATAGAATTGAAGATTTAAATAAACTAGTAAATGAAATTGGATATATCAATTCTAGCTTACTTCTTTCACAAGCTAAAAGTTGGATTGAAAATAAAAATCAAAAAAAAATAAATCAAGTTTTTTCTTGTAAAAATTATAATCATATTATTGGTGAGTTTTTATTTTTGATATCGAGCCTTTACTCTTCTCAAGATAATTTTGAAAAATCAAATTTTTTTATAAATCTATCACTTTATTTGAACCCAAAATTTATTTATAATTTTTCTCTTATTTCAGAAAATTACTATTCAATTAAAGATTATAAAAAAACAAAAAAAATTTTAAGGAATTTTAAAAAGGACGATGAGTTTTATTATTGGTACAGGATAAAAAAAGAAGCTCAAATAATTTCAAAAGAAAAAAATGACGATGAGTCAGTTAAATTTATTGAAACTAAATTTTATCAATTAGATAAATCTAATGTAAAATTTCTATATGATCTAGCTAATTATTACAGAAGTTCTAAAAGATATAAGGAGGCAATTCCTGTTTACACAAAAATTTTAAATGAGTTTGATAATAATGACGAGATGAAATCCGATCTGTTATATAGGCGAGGAAGCAGCTATGAAAGAATTAAAAATTTCGATAAAGCAGATGATGATTTGTTAAATTCACTGAAAATATATCCTGATGATGCTTATGTATTAAATTATTTAGCCTATTCTTGGTTGGAAAGAGAATACAAGATAAATGAAGCAATTAAGATGCTAGAAATTGCTTATGAAGCTGAAAGTGATGATCCATATATAATAGACTCGATTGGCTGGGCCTATTATCTGATTAATGATTTTTCAAAAGCGGAAGAATTCTTGATTAGAGCTGTTGAATTAATGCCAGATGACCCAATTGTAAATGACCATTATGGTGATGTTCTTTGGAAACTTGATAGAAAAATTCAAGCTAGATATTTTTGGTCTAATGTCCTTTTAATGAATGATGTAGAAGATGAAATAATAAATAAAATTAATTCAAAGCTGATTCAAGGCTTATAGAGTTTTAAATAAAATGGCCACTTATAAGATAAAATCATATGCAAAAATTAATCTAGCTTTAAATATTGTTGGAAAAACCTCATCATTACACAAAATTGAAACAATCGTGGCATTTATTGACTTATTTGATGATATCTTAATTGAGAAAATAAAGTCAAAAAAAAATAAAATTGAATTTGTTGGTAAATTTTCAAAAAAAATTACTAAGAATAATACAGTATCAAAATTATTGAATATTCTAGAAAAAAAAAAATTGTTAAAAGGCAAGAAATTCAAAATAAGAATTTTAAAAAAAATTCCAGTTCAAGCAGGTTTGGGTGGTGGATCTATGAACGCCGCAAGTATATTAAGATATTTTATAAAAAAAAAGATTATAAAAATTAGTAAAGAGGAATTAAGAAAAATTTGTAATTTAATTGGCTCAGATGTGATCTTAGGGCTTGATCCAAAATTTACTATTTTGAATACAAGACATAAAATAATAAGATATATGAATATCAAAAAAATTTATACTTTATTGATTAAACCTAAGTTTGGATGTTCTACTAAGGCTATATATTCAAAAGTTAAAAAATTTAGTAGACCTAAATTTTTGTGTCCTTCAAGAAAAATGTTTGATTTAGATTTTTTAAATCAAATGAATAATTCTTTAGAGCATGTGGCCTTTTTGCAATATCCAAAACTTAGACAATTAAAATTTTCAATAGAAAAACTAACAAGCCCAATATTTGTTAGGATGACGGGTTCAGGATCAACTTTGGTCGCATATTTTACTTCAAAAAAAGTATGTGAGAATGCAAAAAAAAATTTTTATAAAAAATACAAAAATTACTGGTGTATAGCTTCAAAAACTATATAAGGTTGGATTTTTGTGGTATACAAAATTTTTATTGGGGCGTAGCCAAGCGGTAAGGCACGGGTTTTTGGTACCTGCATCCTAGGTTCGAATCCTAGCGCCCCAGCCAATTATGAATAGTATTTTAGATATAATTTTTCTTAGAAGAAATAATTTCAAAAATATTACTGCAAGTATTAAAGATCTTTCGACTCATAAAAAAGTAGATCAGATTTTTAAAGCAATCAAACTAAACTCTACTACTGGTGAAATTCGGTACGTTGGTGGTTGTATTAGAAAGATTTTGAATAATGAAGTTGTAGATGATATTGATTTAGCAACAAATTTAGAACCTCAGGAAGTATGTGAAATTTTAAAAAATAATAATATTAAATTCTATGAGAGTGGTATTGAACATGGAACAATAACCGCGATGATAGATAATTTTAAATTTGAGATAACTACTTTAAGAGAGGATGTAGAAACAGATGGAAGACATGCTAAAATAAAATTTTCCAAAGATTGGAAAAAGGATGCTTCTAGAAGAGATTTTACAATTAATTCAATTTACTCTGATGATGCTGGTAATTTATTTGATCCATTTAATGGAAAAAAAGATCTTGAAAATGGCTATATCAAATTTATTGGAGAACCAGATAAAAGAATAAAGGAAGATTATCTTAGGATTTTAAGATATTTACGATTTTATTCAAACTATTCCAAACACCATCACGATACAGATGTTATTAAAAAAATAAAAATTAATATAGGTGGTATTTCAAAACTATCAAAAGAGAGACTATTTGATGAATTAAAGAAAATCACAAATATAAAAACATTAGAAAAATTATCAAAAGACAAAACCAGCTCTGAAATATTCTTAATGATTTTTCCAGAAATTAAAAATTTAGATTTTTTTTCAAAGCTGAAACCACACTCTTTTAATTTGACTAGGGAATTTGATTTTATTTTTCTATTAACGTTAATGATATTAGATAATAGTGATAATGTAGATTATTTTTTATATAAGTTTAATATTTCAAATAAGGATAAAAAAAGGATAAAATTATTGGATAATTTTTATAGAGAAAATTCTTCTAAAAAAATTACGTTGAATGATTTAAATAAGATTTTTTACTTTAGTGGAAAACAAGCAGTAATTGATATTCTAAATTATAAAATTTTTAAATCAAAAAAATTAGATCTAAAGTTAAAAGAATTTAAAGACCATTTTATTAATAAGATTATACCAATAATGCCTATTAAGGCGGATCTATTAATGTCTAAATATAAAATATCGAAGGGTAAGATTTTAGGTGATAAAATAAAAAGTATTGAGGAAAAATGGGTTGAAAATAATTTTAATATTTCTGATCAAGAAGTTGAAAATATTTTAAAAAATTAAATATATTTTACATCTTTAATTTCAAAATTCTTTATTCCTGCTGGTGTGGAAATTTCAACTAAATCATTTTTATTTTTTCCAATTAATCCTTTTCCGATTGGTGATTTAAAGTAAATAAGTTTTTCTTTTAAGTTGGCCTCATCTTTTCCAACAATTTTATAATTTATGTTTTCACCACTGTCTAAGTTTTCTAAAAAAACTGTTGAACCAAAAATTACTTTTCCATCATTCTTTAATTTTGTTACATCAATAACATTAGCTCTTGCAATGATATCATTAATTTCTGTAATCCTTCCCTCATTATGAGACTGTTCTTCTTTAGCAGCATGATATTCAGCGTTCTCTTTTAAATCTCCATGAGATCTTGCCTCTGAAATAGCGGCAACTATTTTTGGTCTTTTCTTTTCTTTTAAAAAAATTAATTCTTCCTTAAGTTTATTTAACCCATTAAGAGTTATTGGCTCTTTGTCCATATTATTTCCATTTCGCTAATGGAGGAAGTGACATCAAAATACCTTCTGTATTCCCACCAGTTTGTAATCCAAATTTTGTGCCTCTATCATAAAGTAAATTAAATTCTGTATATCTACCTCTTTTAAAATATTGTTCTTCTTTATCTTTAGCTGTCCATTTTTTTTTGATTTTATTTATTATGATCTTATTAAAAATTAATTGAAATGTAACCCCTACATCTCTTACAAATTTAAAATCATTTTCAAAGTTATCATCTTTGTAGTCAAAAAAAATTCCACCTATTCCCCTAGGCTCTTTTCGGTGTGGTAAGTAAAAATATTCATCACACCATTTTTTATACTTTCTATAATAATTTTTATTATGACGATTACACATATTTTTTAAAATTTTGTGAAATTTAATCTTTTCAATTTTGTCGAATTTTGACGGCGTGACATCCATTCCTCCTCCAAACCAATCTTTCGTAGTACAGATATATCTGGTGTTAAAATGCATAGCTGGTATTAATGGATTTTGCATATGCATTACTACGGAAATACCAGATGCCCAAAATCTGGGGTCTTTTTTCGCTCCAGGAATACTATTTTGAAATTCTTTAGGAAATTTTCCGTAAACTTTTGAAAAATTTACTCCAACTTTATCAAAAATTTTTCCATTTTGTAAGATTCTATACTCACCTCCACCTTCATCTTTAGAAATATTTTTTTTCCAAGATGTTGATTTAAATTGAACTCGGTTATTTTCAAGTTTTTTAATATCTTCACAAAATGAGTCTTGTAAAGACTTAAACCAGTTGCTTGCTAAATTTTTTCTTGTATCAAAATCCATTTTAAATTAATTCATTTTGTCTTAAACTTTCAGCTAATATAATTGCTACTGATGATGCAATATTAAGAGAACGCTTATCATTTTTCATAGGAATTTTTAGTTTATATTTTATTGATTTATGTACTTTATCAGGAACTCCTGCACTTTCCCTTCCAAATAAAATTGTATCATTTTTATCAAATTTAAATTTGGTATAAGATATAGAAGCTTTAGTTGTCATCAATATAATTCTTTGATTCTTTTTTGACGTAAAAAATTCATCTGCACTTTTATAAAATTTGATATCTTTTTCATCCATATAATCCATTACGACACGTTTAAATCTCTTATCATTCAATAAGAAACCACAGGGCTCTATAATTTCTAGTTTTGCCCCGAGACAAGAGCAAGTTCTTATAATTGCAGCTGTATTTTGGGGTATATCAGGTTCAAATAATGCAATTATAGGCCCCTGAATTGTTGAATTCTGTGTCATTCTTTCAGTAGTAAATTTGTTATTTTATATTATATGAATTTATATATTTAGGTAGAAATAATCTATATTGAGTATATTTAAGAAAAAACATTAATGTCAGAAAAAAAAACCAACAGACGAGATTTTTTATTTACAGCAACTTATGCCGTGGGTGCAGTAGGGGTGGGAGCAACAATTTGGCCTATGATTGATCAAATGAATCCTGATGCCTCGGTAAAAGCACTTGCAAGTACAGAGGTAGATGTGAGCGCGGTTAATCCAGGCAAAACTATAACAGTTTTGTGGAGAGGGAAACCAGTTTTTATTAGAAGAAGAACTCAAGATGAGATTGCTGAAGCGAGATCAGTAAAGCTCGAGGAATTAAAACATCCTGAAAGTGATGAAGATCGAGCTAAAGATCCAGAGTGGCTTGTCATGTTGGGTGTATGTACTCATCTTGGATGTGTTCCATTAGACCAAAAAGGTGATTACAATGGTTGGTTTTGTCCATGTCACGGATCTCATTATGATACATCTGGAAGAATTAGAAAAGGTCCTGCTCCAACTAATATGGAAATTCCTAAATATGAATTTGTCAACAGTAATACAATTAAGATTGGATAATAATAATGAGTGATCATCAGTACACCCCAGAATCTAAATTTGGAAAATGGTTTAATGACCGTTTACCTCTGCTTACACTAGCAAATCACTTAACTGATTATCCAACGCCAAAAAACCTAAACTATTGGTGGACTTTTGGGGGAATTTTAACTTTCTGTTTAATAACACAAATTGTGACAGGCTTAGTGTTAGCAATGCACTACATCGCACATGCTGACATGGCTTTTGATAGTGTTGAGCATATTATGAGAGATGTAAATTATGGTTGGTTAATTAGATATATTCATGCAAACGGTGCATCAATGTTTTTTTTAGCAGTCTACATTCATATATTTAGATCTCTTTTTTATGGTTCTTACAAAGCTCCAAGAGAAATAATTTGGATTATTGGGATTATAATTTATCTCTTAATGATGGCAGCCGCATTTATGGGCTATGTTCTTCCTTGGGGGCAAATGAGTTTTTGGGGCGCAACTGTAATTACAAATTTGTTTAGTGCAATTCCTTTAGTTGGTGAAGGAATAGTTACTTGGTTATGGGGAGGTTACTCAGTAGATAACCCAACACTTACTCGATTTTTTACACTTCATTACTTAATACCATTTTTGATTTTAGGCTTGGTAGTATTGCATATTTGGGCATTACATGTTCCTGGAAATAACAATCCAGTAGGTATTGATATTAAGAAGCCATCGAAAGACACAGTACCATTTCATCCTTACATTGTTATCAAAGATGGATTTGCTTTATTAATGTTCATGATCGTTTTTGCATTTTTTGTTTTTTATACACCAAATATACTTGGCCATGCAGATAATTACATTGAGGCTGATCCTTTAGTAACTCCAGCCCATATTGTTCCTGAATGGTACTTGTTACCTTTTTATGCAATTTTGAGATCAGTTCCTGATAAACTTTTAGGTGTTGTTGCAATGTTATCAGCTATTTTTATTTTAGCAGCTTTACCTTGGCTTGATACTTCAAAGATTAGATCTGCAGTCTTTAGACCATTATACAGACAATTTTATTGGATCCTTGTTGCTGATGTTTTAATTTTAGGCTACGTCGGAGCGATGCCTGCAGAAGGATTGTATTTGCTAATTGCGAGGGTAGCTACAGCATATTATTTTTTACACTTTTTAGTGATTTTACCAGTTTTAGGATTTAGAGAAAAAACTCTTCCAATACCATTGAGTATAACCGAGCCAGTTCTGGGTGGATCTCCTAATTTAGCTACGGCAAAAAACAAAGAAAGTTCAATAATTAAGTGAAAAACTTCTTAAGAATATTTTATCTATTCATATTATTTTCTGGGGTTCAATCAAATTCTATTGCGGCTGAAAAAATAGAGTATTTAAAAACTGATTGGAGCTTTAAAGGACTTTTCGGTAAATTTGATAGAGCTGCGCTTCAAAGGGGATATCAAGTTTATACTGAAGTATGCTCTTCATGTCATTCAATGAAATATTTGAGTTATAGAAACTTAGCACAAAAAGGTGGACCTGAGTTCACAGAGGCTCAAGCAAAAGCAATTGCAGCATCTTTTGAAGTGAAGGATGGACCGAATGCAGATGGTGATATGTTTACAAGACCAGGAAAATTATCTGATAAATTTGTAATGCCATATGAAAATGTTAAGGCTGCTCAAGCAGCTAATGGAGGTGCATATCCTCCTGATATGTCAGTATTAGTTAAAGCAAGAGGCGGGGGTGTAGATTATATCTATTCACTTCTTCAAGGATATGAAGATCCGCCGGTAGGAGTTACCTTAGACGATGGAGTTTACTATAATAAATATATGTATGGTAACAAAATCAAAATGTCTAACCAATTATCAGATGGATTAGTTGAATATTCTGATGGCACAAACGCAACTGTTGAGCAAATGTCGAAAGACGTAACAACATTTTTAATGTGGGCAGCTGAGCCTCATTTAGAGGCACGACATCAAATGGGTTTTAAAGCTATTATTTATTTAATAATTCTTACTGTTCTAGTTTATTTTAGCATGAAAAGAATATGGTCACGTATTGAAACGGAAGTTTAAAACATCCCCATCTTTAACAATATAATCTTTCCCCTCTAATCGCATTTTACCATTGGTTTTAGAATTTACCCAACCATTGTTATTTATAAAATCCTCATAAGAAACAGTTTCTGCTCTAATAAAACCCTTTTCGAAATCTGTGTGAATTACACCTGCAGCCTTTGGTGCTGTACAGTTTTTTTGAATTGTCCATGCCCTTGTTTCCTCTGGCCCAGAGGTGAAATAAGTATCAAGTTCAAGAATTTTATATCCTTTTTGTATCAATAAATCTAATCCAGTTTTTTTAATTCCAATCATTTCCATATAATTTTTTCTTTCATTTATATCTAATTCATTTATTTGATTTTCTATATCTGCTGAAATAATAAGAGTATTTTCTTGGTCAAACTTATTAACAAAATCTCTAGTATAAGCGTTACCATTCTGGATACTTTTTTCATCTACATTACAAATGAATATCTTTGGTTTTAAAGATAGCAATCCACTTTGTTTAAGTTGTTTTTTATCAAAAAGACCTTTTAGATTAGATAAATCTTCATTTTTATTTATTGAATTTAAAGTCAACTCAAGAATTTTTAACTGTTCATCTTCAATATTTTTCTTATTATTTTTTTCTAGTCTTTTTTGAATTGACTCTAAATCTGCAAGCATCATTTCAGTCTCTATAATTTCAAGATCTCTTACAGGATTAACATCTGGATTAACATTCTGTATATCATCAGAGTCAAAGCATCTAATCATATGAATTACTGCATCAACTTCTCTAATATGTGAAAGAAATTTATTACCTAAGCCTTCGCCTTTTGAGGCTCCCTTCACCAAACCTGCTATATCAACAAATGATATAGTGGTATTAATAATTTTTTTTGAGTTTGAAATCTTTGCTAAATTTTCCAATCTTTCATCTGGAACTGGAACAATCCCAATATTTGGATCTATAGTGCAAAAAGGAAAATTTGCAGCTTGCGCTTTGCTAGAATTAGTTAATGCATTAAAAAGAGTAGATTTTCCCACATTTGGTAATCCAACAATACCACACTTAAAACTCATTATTTGTTATTAACTGTACTAGAAAATAAATCTAATTTTTTTTCAACAAGTATTGAGATGGATTCGGTAATATTATTTAAAGTTTTTTCGATTCCAACTGACTCATCTTCATTAAAATTTTGCAAGACATAATCAGCAATTTCCATATCGTTTTTTGGTTTTCCTATTCCAATTCTGACCCTTGAATATTCCTTTCCAATAAATTTATCAATAGAGGCTATTCCATTATGGCCTGCACTTGAGCCACCAAATTTAGCTTTTATCTTTCCAAATTCAATATCAAGATCATCATGAAAAACCACTACATCTTCAGCATCTATTTTAAAGTACTCAATTAACTCTCTAATACATATTCCAGAATTATTCATAAATGTAAGAGGCTTAATGGCATAAACTTTTTTGTCACCTATATTTCCTGTTGTTAGAAGTCCTTTAAATTTTGGTTTTTGTTTAGACAAATTAAATTTTTTATTAATAGAGTCTATGATCTTAAAACCTATATTATGCCTATTGTTCTCACTATCTGGAGTTGGATTGCCTAGACCTACAAATAAAATCATAATTTAATGAGATTAGATTTAACCTAATTGATTATTTTTTTTCTTCAGAAGATTTTTTTTCTGCAGGTTTCTTTTCATCGCCTTCTTTTTTATCACCTTTTGCACCTTCTGCAGCTACCTTATCACCATCTGCTGACGCAGTTGCTTCTGCTCCTTCAGCACCCTCTTCTCCTTCAGCAGTTTCAGCTTCTGTTGGTTTTTCTGGTTCTTTCATAACCGTAGGAGCAGCCAATGTAGCGATCACAAAGTCTCTCCCTTGAATTGTTGGGGTAACTTCAGGATCTAATTTAACTGATGAAATTTTAAAGCTTGATCCAATATCTACACCGTCTAGATCTAATGTTAAACTTTCAGGTATTTTTTCACTAGGACATTTTAATTCAACTTTTCTTCTTACAATATTTAAAACGCCACCTCTTTTTAATCCAGGAGATTTTTCTTGGTTAATAAAGTTTACTGGAACCTCAATTTTGATTTTAACACCAGGCAAAACTCTTAAAAAATCTACATGAGTAGGTTCATCTGTAATAATATGATACTTCACTTCTCTTGGAAGTACATTTTGACTTTTTCCACTAATATTTAGTGTAATAATATTTGATAAAAAATTTTCTTTTTCAATCAAAGTTTTTAATAATTTTTTTGATATAGAAATTTTTTGATTTTCTTCTTTTCCGCCATAAATAATTGCAGGAACACCTCCGTTTGCTCTAATTAAATTAAGCTGACCTTTTGTTTTATTATCTCGGATATTTGCTTCTAAAGAATTCATGAAGACAGGTTTTTAACCCATGTTTATAAATAATCAAGATATTTATTTAAATAAATCCGATACTGAGGTAGAATTAGAAATTCTTTTAATCGCTTCTCCCATTAATGCAGATATTGGTAAAACTTCAATATTTTTTATATTTTTAGTTTTTTCACCATTATTTATTGTATCCGTAATTACTAACTTTTTGATTGCAGATTTTTGAATTTTTTTAACTGCATCACCACTTAAAACTCCATGAGTTATATATACAAAAACTTCTTTAGCACCTCTTTTTTTTAAAGCTGCTGCTGCATTTACAATTGTGCCTCCTGAGTCAATTATGTCATCAACTAAAATACAAGTTTTATTTTTTACATTTCCTATAACATTCATTACTTTAGATTGACCAGGCTTAGGGCGTCTTTTATCAACGATTGCTAGTTCTGCATTTAAAAGTTTTCCAAGTGCTCTTGCTCTTTCAGTTCCGCCAACGTCAGGAGCAACACAAACAATTTTTTTGCTTTTAATTTTTTTTCTGACATGTCTAGCAAAAATAGGTGTTGCAAAAAGATTGTCTACAGGTATGTCAAAAAATCCCTGAATTTGTCCCGCATGCAAATCCACAGTCACAATTCTGTCTGCTCCTGCTTTAGTAATAAGATTTGAAACAAGTTTTGCTGAAATAGATGTTCTTGGAACAACTTTTCTATCTTGTCTTGCATATCCAAAATAAGGAATGACTGCAGTGATATTTTTAGCGGAGGATCTTTTTAATGCATCAATACACAACAACAACTCCATTAAATTATCATTCGCAGGAGAAGAGATAGATTGAATTATAAATATACTGTTACCTCTTATATTTTCATTAATTTCAATATAAATCTCACCATCAGCAAATTTTCTAATACTTGAATTAACAAGTTTTGATTTTAAATATTTTGCAATATTTTTGCTAAGAGTTTTATTACTATTTCCTGTTAATAACTTCATTAAGAAATCAATTAATCATAATTATTGAAATATTTCTACCATAATCATCATGTTTTAAACTTAAAGATCTTCTTGCACTAAAAAAATTATTTTTTTTATCAAAAGTATCAATATTTAACATATCAATTTTTTTAATTTTATTTGATTTAAGTTGATATTTTACAAATCCTGGTAAATCAAAATAAATAGTATTTTTTTTTGTTTTAAAAAATAATCTATTTCTTTTATCTTTCTTTATAAATTTTTTCTTAAAGTCTTTTTTTACATTGTAATTATTTTGCTTAATACAAGGCCCAACAGCAGCTATAATGTTATTTTGTGTACTTCCGTTTTTTAATAAAAAATTAATTACTTTTTTAATTATATCTTTAAAAGCACCTTTCCATCCTGCATGAATTGCTGCAATAATGTTATTTCCTTTATCAAATAATAGAATTGGCACACAATCTGCAGTTAAAACAGCAATCGGTAAATTTTTCTGATTTGTTATAATTGCATCTGCTTTGAATTTTTTTTTATAAGATATAAAATTTTTGTCAAAAAAAACAAACTTGTTACTATGAGTTTGATGCACCAATGAAATATCATTTGCTTTTTTACTTATTTTATTTTTTACAATTTTTAAATTTTTTTTCACTAAAAATTTTTTATCTTTAGAGCCTACTCCGCAATTCAAACTTCTATAAATTCCGCTAGATTTTCCACCATTACTATTAAAAAAACCGTGGGAGATATTTTTTTGTTTCAACAATTTCTTTGATGTAATCAATTATTGAACCCTAATTTGAATGTGTTTTTTTTATTTTTTATTAACATTACTTTAAATAAAGAACCCATTTGTTTATCGTCAATTAGTCTATTAAGACGATAATAAATATCAGCCTTTTTTAAAAAGTTTAGTTTTTTAGATATAATTTCTGCTCTCTCTTTAATTCCCATTTCTACTAAAAATTTTTTTTGGGTTGTTAAATTATTTTCCAAACTGTTAAATTGTGTTAAAAATTTTTTAAAAAGCTCAAAACTTATATTGTGAGTTATATCTACATTACCAATATTGTTTAAAATGTTGGCAAATTTATGGTTAGCAACTGCTTTAAGAGTATTTTTCATCTTTTTATCAGTGTACCCATAATCAATTATCAACAATCCTCCATCATTTTTCTTAATTATTTTTGATATTTTTTTAAGGTAATCATGACCAAGATTTGAATACTCTATGAAATTTTGATTTTGAGATATTTTAAAATTAATTTTTTTTTCTAATTTTTTTATGTTAATTTTTTTTTCAAAAAAAGAAGCTTTTTTTTTATCATTTAATACCACATATTTTTCAAACCATTGATTTTTATTTTTTCTAAATTGTTTAATTGCAATTGAGTCAAAAAATTCATTTGCAACAAATATACTGGGATTTTTTTTTATTCTACTAATTTGAGAAGTCCAAATAATTTTTTCTTTACTAAATTTTTTTTTTTGAATTTTTACTAATGAAGGACTTTTTTCATGAATAATAAAATTGCACGAACTAAAAAAAGAAGGAAACCTTTTGAAACTTTCAATAAAAACTCTCATCATTTCTCCGTTTCCTGCTCCCAGTTCGATGAGGTTAAATCTTTTAGGAGAACCTAAACTTTTCCAGAAACTTATTATCCAAATAGCAATCATTTCAGAGAAAAGTCTAGAAATATTAGGAGCAGTTATAAAGTCACCTTTTTTTCCAAATGGATTTTTTTTCATGTAAAATCCAGATTTATTATCGTAAAGACTTAAATTTATAAACTTGTCTAATGAAATCTTAAGACTCTTTTTTATTTTCATATCTTACAATTGTTAGATAAATTCCTATTAGAAAGAATATACAACTAATGATTTGTCCCATAGTTAGATTAAATAATAAATAACCTATCTGTTCATCGGGCACTCTAAGAAATTCAATCATAAATCTAAAAATTGAGTAACAAATTAAAAATATTCCAGACATCAAACCAGTTGTTTTCATCAATCCTTTGTTTCTTAAATAAATTAAAATTAAAAAAAGTATTAATCCTTCAAATATAGCTTCATATAATTGAGTTGGATGTCGATATAAATTATCTATCTTAATAAATTGTACTGCCCATGGAAGATTGGTTTCAGACCCATATAATTCTGAATTTATAAAATTTGCTATTCTTCCAAAAAAAATACCTATCGGCGCAACAATAGAGACAACATCTAAGTAGATAAAAAAATTTTGATTATTTTTTTTAGCGAAATAAATACTTGCTAATACAACTCCTATTAAACCTCCATGAAAGGACATTCCACCTTCCCAAATTTTGAAAATATCGATTAAATTATCTAAATAATAGTTTGGGTTGTATAGTATAACGTAACCTAATCTCCCACCAATTATGATACCCAAAATTACAAATGTTAAAAAATCGTCAAATTTTTCTTTCAATTCTACATTTGATATAAAAAACCTCTTACTTAAAATCCATCCAAGCAAAATTCCAATTATATAAGCTAAAGAATACCATCTTATTTCAATTGAAAAAATTTGAATAGCAACTGGGTCAAAATTATTAATGAACATTATAAGATATAATTATAATAAGTTACTATATAAATATATGAAAAATTCAAAATTTATCATAGATAAATTTGCTAAATTATTCGAGCAAGGTTTAGTTTCATCAAAAGATCTTGCTGATGAATTAACAAATATATTAAAATCTAAAAGAGATGAAGTGGTTTTTAAAATGAAACTTACAAGCAAAGATGAATTTGATGTTCTATCCAAAAGAGTTGAGATACTTGAACAAAAATTAAGACAACCAAAAAAGCAGAAAAAAAGAAAAATTAAACGGGTAAAAAAATCTTAACACCAAGACCTTTTAGTGAGGATTTTTCTAATTTAATGTTTCCACCATGGGATCTGATTATGTCAGATGCAATTGATAATCCCAAGCCAACACTGGATTTAGAGTCTGCTCTTCCTTTATCGATTTTATAAAAAGGTTTAAATACATTATCGTATTCTTTTTCTGGAATCCCTGGTCCATTATCCTCAACTTTTAGAAAAAGATTGTTATTATTTTTACTTAACTCAACAACCACTTTATCACCGTATTTAATTGCATTATCTATCAAATTATTGATACATCTTTTAATTAGATTTTTTCTACCATTAATATGAATTCTAGATGGTATTTTTATAGATATATTATCGTTATTATACTTTTTGATTATTTCTTGAATTAATTCACTTAAATCAAATATTTCATCCTTTTCAAGATATGCAGAACTTGTAAATTGCAGATATTCATTGAGCATTTTTTCCATTTCATTAATATCCTCAGAAAGTTTATTTGCTAGTCCTTTTTCTTTAATAAAAGCTATTTGTAGTTTCATTCTAGTAAGTGGAGTTCTTAAATCATGACTAATTCCTGAAAGCATCTCAGATCTTTGATTTAAATGTCTAATTATTCTTTTTCTCATTTTATCAAATTCATAGCCAGCTTGTCTAATTTCAGCTGCTCCAGATGGTTTAAATTCCTCTATCTCTTCTCCTTTACCAAATTTTTCAGCTGCTCTTGCAAGATTTGTAATTGGTCTAGTTTGGTTTTTTAAAAAGATTAGGGATATCAAAACCATTATTAAAGCTGGTACGGTGATCCACAATGCAAAAATTCTTGCTGATGAGCTTGTAACTCTATCTCTAGGAATTAAAAATTTAAAATAACCATCTTGATATTTGATTCTAATATCAATTAATTCTTTATAACCTGTTGTATCAAACCAGAATTCTGAAGTACCGTATCTTGATTTAAGCTCTCTTCTAAGTGTTCTATCAATTGGACTAAACCATCTCTCATCATGATTATAATTAAAATCATTATCTTGAATAAATTCTATATTCAAATCTTGATAAATAGAGAACAAATTTGTTATTTCATTTTTATTATAAATTTCGTCATTATAAACTTCAATAAAAGTACTTATTTCATTCACTACTGCTTTAGTCATTCCTTTATTTGTCTTAATCCAAAGACTATCAAAAAAAACAATTGTTACTACTATTTGTAAAACAATTACTGGAACAGCTACAATTAATAATGCTCTGTAAAATAATCTTTTAGGTAAAATATTTTTTACAAATTTATTTAATCCATAAAACATATCCTGCTCCTCTAATGGTTTGTAAAAATTTTGGATTTTTTGGATTAGTCTCAATTTTTTTTCTTAGTCTTGTGATTATTACATCAATTGATCGTTCTTTATCTAAATTAATTAATATACCTATATCTTCTCGCGAAAAAGTTTTACCAGGATTATTAATCATTTTTTCAAGAATTACTTTTTCAGTGTTATTAATTTTATACTCAGTATCTTTTTTAATTATCATTTGTTTATTTAGATCAATCTTAATATCATCAAATTCTATGACCCTTATTTGATCATTTTGTTTCGTTTTATCAATTATATTTTGAATTCTTAAAATTAGTTCTTTAGGTTCGAAAGGTTTTGGAAGATAGTCATCAGCACCAATCTCTAGTCCTTCTATTCTTTCGTTTGCTTCGCCTTTTGCTGTAAGTAATATAACAGGTGTTTCTAGTTTATTTTTATTTTCATGAATAAATTCTAACCCACTTTTTCCTGGCATCATGATATCAAGTATCAATAAATCAAATTTTATTATTTTAACTTTTTCAGTTGCATCTTCAGCGCTTACTGCAGTTGTTACCAAATAATTATTTTCATTTAAGTATTTTTTTACTAGCGATCGAATTCCATCATCATCATCTACTACTAAAATATGCGCAATAAAATTATCCATGAATTATTTTACTTAGAACATTATCAAAATTAATCACTTCTTCAGAGCTCGAATTAAGTAAAGCATTATAAATTCTTTTTTTTTGGGTTGAAAAAATTTCATTAGATATTTTTTTTCCTTTTTCATTTAAATATAGATGTTTTATTCTTGTATCTATTTCATCTTTTTTAAAAATAATAACCTCTAATTTAATTAAGTCTTTAAGAACTCTATTTAAACTTTGTTTAGTGACCTTAAGTTTTTTTAATAGTTCGGAAATCGATATGCCTTCATACATAGATAATAAATGAATTACTTTCTGATGAGCTAGTCCAATTGAATATTTATTTAGTATCTTTTTGGAGTCAGAAAATGTTTCTCTATAGCTAACAAAGAGCTTTTCTATTAAATCTTTTAATTGATCATCTTTTAAATATAAAAGTTCTTTCATATTGGTAAGTTATATTGACATATTATAGATACAAAGATATTTTTTTATAATTAATTTTTAAATATTTCATAAATGATACCCTACGATAAAAGATCTGGAAAAATATGGTATAATGGTGAATTGGTTGATTGGTCAGATGTCAAAGTTCATGTTTTGAGTCATGGATTACATTATGCAAGTTGTGTTTTTGAGGGTGAAAGAGTTTATGATGGTTCTATTTTTAAATTGGAAGAACACACTTCAAGATTATTTCATTCTGCAAGAAGAATGGGTTTTGAAATACCTTATAGCGAAGATGAAATTAATACAGCATCAAAAAAAATAATTACAACTCAAAAAGTTGAAAATGGTTATGTTAGGCCAGTAGCTTGGAGAGGAAGCGAAATGATGGCTATTTCGGCTCAACAAACAAAAATACATGTAGCAATTGCTACATGGGAATGGGGATCATATTTTGATCCAAAACTAAAGATAGAGGGAATTAAACTTAATATTTCTAGTTGGAGGAGACCAGCGCCAAACACTATTCCTTGGGATACAAAAGCATCAGGACTTTATATGATTTGTACATTATCAAAACATGAAGCAGAGAAGCAAGGCTATACAGATTCTTTAATGCTTGATCATGAGGGCAATATTGCTGAGGCGACTGGTGCAAATATTTTTTTTAAAGATAAAAATGGTGAGTTGCATACTCCAATACCTGATTCTTTTTTAGATGGCATTACAAGAAGAACAGTAATTGAAATAGCAAAATCTAAAAATATTAAAGTAAATGAAAGAAAAATAAGTCCCGAGGAATTACCAAATTTTGTAGGATGTTTTTTGACAGGTACTGCAGCAGAAGTTACACCCGTGTCTTGTATTTCGAAACATCAATATAAAGTTTGTAAAATGATAATTGATTTGAATGAGAGCTATCAAACTTTAGTAAAAAAGAAAAAAGCTGCTTAATCTTTGCTATCTTCGGAAATAGCATGATCAATTCCTTTTCTCATGTACTCATAACCAGTAAAAAGGGTTAAAGCAGCAGACAGCCAAAGTAATATGATACCTATTGTTTGAGCATTATAATCTTGAAAATTTATAATTTTATTTCCAGTATCTCCTGATAATAAAAGAGCTATAGATACCATCTGTAAAACAGTTTTTAATTTTGCAAGGTTAGAAACGGGCATTTTAATTTTTCCTTTTGCTAAAAATTCCCTCAAACCAGAAATCAATATTTCTCTAGTTAAAATTATAATTGCAGCAATTACTTCGTAATTTCTAATCGTACCATCCATTACTAAAAGTATGAGTGCAGTGGCAACAATTATTTTGTCAGCTATTGGATCTAATAATTCACCAAGTTTAGACTCTTCACCCAAAACTCTTGCTAACATTCCGTCTAAAAAGTCAGTAAAAGATGCAACAATAAATAATATTAAAGCAGTAAGGTCTCCATAAAAACCTGGTAAGTAGAATGCTAAAACAAAAAAAGGGACTATTAAAATTCTTCCGACTGTCAGAATATTTGGAATTTTTTTTAACATATTTTTTATTCGTGAAAAAAGTTATATATCTTTTTTGCAACTTTTTCCTCAACACCTTCAACAGATTTAATTTCATCAAGACTTGCTGACTCAACTGCTCTTGCAGAGCCAAAATGATTTAAAAGAGCTCTTTTTCTAATACTTCCAATACCACTAATTTGATCCAACATTGATTTCGAGATCCCTTTTTTTCTTTTTGCTCTATGAGCACTAATTGCAAATCTATGAGCTTCATCACGTACCCTTTGTAAAAAAAATAAAGTAGGGTCATTTTTTGCAAATTTGAACTCTTTGCCATTATGAAAAAAAGTTTCGTTTCCACTATTCCTAAATTTACCTTTTGCTATTGCAATAACTGGTATTTCATTCAATCCTAGTTCATTTAGTGTTTCTCTTGCTGAAGAATATTGTCCTTTACCTCCATCAATGAGCACAAGATCTGGAAAGGTTAAGTAATTTCCTTTTTCTTGGATTGCTCGTTTAAACCTTCTACCCAAGACCTCTCTAATCATGCCATAGTCGTCTTGTTTGAAATTTTCGTTTTTAATATTGAATTTTCTATATCTTTTTTTGATAAATCCTTCTTCCCCGTACGTTATTAGGGCTCCAACACTGTTTGTTCCTTGTATATGACTGTTATCATAAACCTCAATTAGACTTATGGTATTATCAATTTGAAATTTTTTTGAAATCTCATCTAGTAATTCTTTATTATTTTGACTTTCATAAAGATTTCTATTCAAACTATTTTTAGCATTTTTAATTGCCAAATTAATAACTTTTAGTTTTGATCCTTTTTTTGCAATTGAAATGTTAATCTGCTTATTTTCTTTTTTTGTAAGGGTTTTTTCTATTAATTTTTTTTCTTTGATTTCTTCACTCAGAATTATTGATCTTGGAACAGCTTTATTTTCATAAAATTGTGATACAAAAGAATTTAAGATGTTACTTAATTTCTCATCTGGATCATGTTTTGGAAAAAAAGCTTGATTTCCCCAATTTTGTTTTGATCTATAGAAAAATACTTGAATACATGTTTTTCCAGATTCCTTGTAACCAGCTATAACGTCTGCCTCTGTTAAATTTACATCATTTATAGTTAAAGAGGATTGAATTATATTTAAAGATTTAATCTTATCTCTTATTATTGCAGCTTTCTCAAAATCTAATTCTTCACTAGCTTTCTCCATTTGAGAAGAAAGAGTTTGCTGTATTTTTCTTGATCTACCCTTACTTAAAAATTCATCTGCTGCTTCTACTAGTTTAGCATAATCAATTTGGTCTATCTTTCCTCCACAAGGACCAGCACATCTTTTTAAAAAATAATTAAAACAAGTTTTGTCTCCTGCTTCTACTTGTTTGTCAGTACATGATCTTATTAAGAATATACGCTGAAGAGTTTTAATTGCACTATTTACTGCAAGAGAACTCGCAAATGGTCCATAATATTTTCCAGGTTTGTTCTTTGCTCCGCGGTGTCTTTCGATTCGTGGGAATTCGTGATCTGAGATAAATATATAGGGAAAAGATTTATCATCTTTAAGCAATATATTAAATTTAGGTTTATGTTTTTTAATTAAGTTTGCTTCTAGTAGTAACGCCTCACTCTCATTAGTTGTAGTTGTAATTTCAAGCTTTTCAGTTTGAGACAACATTCTCTCAGTTCTAATGATATGATTTTTCTCAGAAACATAACTCTTTAATCGATTAGGAAGATTTTTAGCTTTTCCGACATACAAGATTTCGTTTTTAGAGTTTAACATTCTATAAACTCCAGGGAGCTTTGGTATTAAAGGTAATTCTTTTTTAATTATTTCTTTTCCAGCTTCAGGATTTAACATGGCTTCTAATCTTAGAAATTTGTATTCCAACTGATGAACAATCTTTAAGAATTTCTAATTTTTCAATTTTTAACATAATTTTACCAATTCTTTTATCTTTAAATAATTCATCAAAAACTGCTTCTGCCAAAGTCTCTAAAAAATTATAATGCCTCTTTTTTACAAGTTTTTTGATTAATTTTACAATTGTTCCATAATTTACAATTGATTTTAAATCTTTATCATTTGAAGGTTTTTTATCTTGATAGTCTATTTCAAGACTAAATTTTACTTTTTGAGAATTCTCTTTTTCAAAATCGTAATACCCAAGTTTTAAGTCCAAAATTAACTCATTAATTATTATCTTTTTCTCATAATTAAATAAGCTTTTTGATTTATCAATTTTAACAATCTTAAAATTATTTTTTCTCATTAGCTAAAAGATTTGTTAAAAAAAAAATTGCAAATATAGACAAAACTATTTTTTTCACTCTTTTCCTTTCATTATATCGGGCGTTTGCCAATTTAAGCTTTGACCACCATCAATAGCTAAAACTTGTCCTGTAATAGAACTGTTTTTAATAAAAAAGTCAACTGCATTACAAATCTCATTTACATCAACTTGTTGTTTTAGTGGAGTTGCTAAATATTGGCTTTTAAAGTGTTTTTCAGATTGTCTTTTATTTTTAATAGTTGGTCCAGGAGCTATTCCATTAACTCTTATATTAGGCGAAAGGCTCATTGCACTAGTTTTGGTTAAAGTATGTAAACCAGTTTTACTTAATGTATATGAGAAAAAAAATGGAGTTAGTTTAAATACTCTTTGATCAATTATATTAATAATATTGTTATTTTTACCTCTGACATTTTTTGAAAATTCTTTTGATAAAAGAGCAGGAGCTTTAAGATTTGTGGAAATATGTTTTTCCCAACTTTTAGAAGTAAAATTTTCTAATTTATCGTTTTCAAATAATGAGGCATTATTTATTAAACAGTCAAAAAATTTCATTTTTGATTTTGAAAATTTGACTATTTTTTGAACATCTTTCTCTTTACTTAAATCTGCGCTTACCAAATAAACTTTTGTTCCAAATCTCTGTAATTTTTTCCTTAAACTCTCAGCTTTAGATTTTGATTTATTGAAATGAATAGTAATTTCTATGTTTGGTCCGGCTAATTTTTCTGCTATAGCAGCTCCTATTCTAGTAGCTCCACCGGTGATTATTATCTTCCGTGCTTCCACTTTTTATCCCTTTTCTTTGTAACTCTAGTGCCAGGCATTCCTAGAGTAGATCTACCTTTTGGGTAAATTTTATTTTTTACATCATACTGTCTAATCTTAGGGTTTAAAGTGATTTCGAGTTCTGTACTTTGTAACTTCCTTATTTCATCTCTTATTTTTGCAGCTTCCTCAAACTCAAGATTTGATGCTGACTCCTTCATTTTTTTATCTAATGCTTTTAAGTGTTTTTTAAGATTTCCACCGACATTAGATCCCTCACTAATTTTTACATAATCTTTTTCATAAACACTTTCTAAAATATCACTAATTTCTTTTTTAACCGTCTTGGCATCAATTTTATGTTTTTTATTATATGCAAGTTGGATAGATCTTCTTCGATCAGTTTCTTGCATTGCCTTTTTAATACTTTTAGTTTCTTTATCAGCATATAAAATTACTTTACCCTCAACATTTCTTGCAGCCCGGCCAATAGTTTGGATCAAAGAAGTCTCTGACCTTAAAAATCCCTCTTTATCTGCATCTAAAATTCCAACTAAAGCACATTCTGGTATATCTAAACCTTCTCTTAATAGATTTATTCCAACTAAAACATCAAAGACACCCATTCTTAAATCTCTCATAATTTCTATTCTTTCAAGTGTATCAATATCAGAATGAAGGTATCTAACTTTAACACCATTCTCATGAAGATATTCGGTTAAATCTTCAGCCATTTTTTTTGTAAGGGTTGTAACTAATACTCTATGATTATTTTCAATTACTTTCTTACATTCGTGCATTAAATCATCAACCTGATTTTTTGCAGGTCTAACCTCTACTGGAGGATCAATTAAACCTGTTGGTCTTATGACTTGATCTATAAATTTACCTTTTGTTTGATTTAATTCCCAAGGACCTGGTGTAGCTGAAACAAATATTGTTTGTGTTCGCATCAAATCCCACTCTTCAAATTTTAACGGTCGGTTATCCATACAAGAGGGAAGTCTAAAACCATATTCTGCCAGTGTACTTTTTCTTGATCTATCTCCTTTATACATTCCATTAAGTTGTGGAACAGTTACATGACATTCATCAACAAAAATTAAAGTATTATCGGGAAAATACTCAAAGAGTGTAGGTGGTGGTTCACCTGGCTTTCTACCAGACAAAAATCTTGAATAATTTTCAATTCCAGCACAGGATCCTGTTGCCTCAATCATTTCTAAATCAAATTTTGTCCTCTCTTCTAATCTTTGTGCTTCTAATAATTTATTTTCTGATTTATGTTTTTTTAAAGTAATCTCTAATTCTTTTTTTATATTTATAATTGCTTGTTCTACAGTTGGCTTTGGTGTTATGTAATGACTGTTAGCATAAACTTTTACTAAACTAAGGTCTCTTATTTTATCACCAGTTAAAGGATCAAACTCTTCGATTTGTTCGAGTTTTTCTCCAAATAGACTTAATCGCCAAGCCCTATCCTCTAGATGTGAAGGAAAAATTTCTAGGTATTCACCTCGCGCCCTAAATGTACCTCTATAAAAATTTTGATCATTACGTTTGTACTGAAGTGCTACTAAAGACTTAATAATTTGTTCTCTGTTATAGTCATAATTTTTTTGAAGCGTTAATGTCATTTTACTGTATGCTTCAACTGAACCTAATCCATAAATACAAGATACACTTGCAACTATAAGCACATCATCCCTTTCGAGAAGTGATCTTGTTGCTGAGTGCCTCATTCTATCTATTTGTTCATTTATGGATGCCTCTTTTTCAATATAAGTATCGGACCTTGGCACGTAAGCTTCAGGTGTATAATAATCATAATAAGATACAAAGTATTCAACTGCATTATCAGGAAAAAAAGTTTTCATTTCACCATAAAGCTGAGCAGCCAAGGTTTTATTAGGAGCTAAAATTAGTGCTGGTCTATTGGTTGCCTCAATTACTTTGGCCATGGTAAAGGTTTTTCCGGATCCAGTCACACCAAGCAATACTTGATTAAACTCCTCTTTATTGGCACCTTTGACTAATCTTTTAATTGCCTCTGGTTGATCACCTGCAGGCTTAAAATCAGATTTAATTTTAAACTTTTTACCACCCTCAAGTTTTCCACTAATTTTTGGATTTTTACTCTGAATATCTGTAATTAAATCTTGATAAGTATTTTCCATATATTAAAGAAAGTAGTAGAATTAATTTATATTTCAATGAGCATAATATCAGACAGTTTGAAGAGAATTAAGCCTTCACCAACTATTGCAGTAACTCAAAAAGCAAGAGAACTAAGAGCTGCAGGAAAAGACGTGATAGGGTTGGGAGCAGGAGAGCCGGATTTTGATACTCCAGACAATATTAAAAATGCTGCGATTAAAGCAATCAAAAAGGGAGACACAAAGTATACTGCTGTGGACGGAACTCCGGCATTAAAAAAAGCAATTATTGCAAAGTTTAAAAGAGAAAATAAATTAAATTACTCAGCTGATCAAATAACTGTTGGCACAGGAGGAAAGCAGGTTCTCTATAATGCCTTTATGGCCACTTTAAATAAAGGAGATGAAGTAATTATCCCAGCACCTTTTTGGGTTTCTTACCCTGACATGGTTTTATTAGCAGGAGGAAAACCAAAGATAGTTAAATGTACTGAGCAAGAAGGTTTTAAGTTAACAGCAGAAAAATTAAAAAAAGCAATTTCAAAAAAAACTAAATGGGTAATCATTAATTCACCTTCAAACCCAACAGGAGCAGGTTATTCAAAAAAAGAAATCCAAGATTTAGGAAAAGTTTTAAATAAGAATAAAAAAATCCATATTTTAAGTGATGATATTTACGAACACATTCGTTATGATAACTTTAAATTTTTCACAATCGCGCAAATTCCAAAATTGAAAGACAGAATACTTACCATGAACGGAGTTAGTAAATCTTATGCGATGACAGGTTGGAGAATAGGTTATGCCGCAGGTCCTAGAGATATTATAAAAGCTATCGGTAAAATTCAGTCACAATCTACATCTAACCCTTCTTCAATAAGCCAAGCAGCAGCAGTCGAGGCATTAAATGGAAGTCAAAGTTTTATAAAAACCAGAGCTAAAGCATTCAAAGATAGAAGAAATTTTGTTGTAAAAAGCCTTAATAGAATAAAAGGTATTAATTGTTTAACTCCTAACGGAGCATTTTACGTATTTCCAAGTTGTAAAAAATTATTAAATAAAAAAACGAAATTAAAAACTGACACCAATTTTGTTCAGAAATTACTTGAAAAAGAAAATGTTGCCGTTGTTCAAGGTTCTGCTTTCGGGCTAGATGGTTATTTTAGAATTTCTTATGCCACATCTATGAAAAATTTAAAAAAAGCAATGTTAAGAATTAAATCTTTCTGTGATGCTTTAAACAAATAATTATTTTTGTTTTAAAATACTTTTTACCGGATTAGTTTTTTTAATCCAAGAATTTGGAATAGAATTTATTCCTTTTAATGCAGCAAAATATGCTCCAGTGAAATTTGCTCTTGAACAATTACAGCCACCTGCTTTTATTGTTCTTAAAATAGCATCTTTATAATTTTTTGAATTAATAATTGTGTATATTGAACTATTAAAAGTTCCAGGATAACTACAAGCCATACCTAATTTTTTTATAGTAATAGAGTTAAATTTTGATTTAAATTTTTTTATTTTTTTTATGTCATGTACGATCTCTCTAAAATATGAATTTCTATTGTATCTTTTAACAAATTCTTTAATTGGGTCTTTAGCTCCTTTTAACGCAAAATCTATTAAATAAAATTTTGCCATGGCGTACTTAAAACTAATTTTTGACACAGTTACAATTTTGAAAATTTTCTTTAAACTTTTAAAATCAAACCCATATAGAAAATATGGAAGAGTAGCACAAAAACCATCTGACTCATTGACTTTTACACCACCAGAAATTTTTTTTTTTAAATTAATATTATTTACCGTTTCAATAATATTTTGATGTATCCATGGTCCTTTAATCATACCACGCCAGTCTTTAACTTTTTTATATTTAGATCTCAGTTTTAAATTTTTCCAATATTCACTACCAGGACCGAAGTTTTTAAGAATATTTTTTTTAAATCTTTTTTCTATATTTTCATGTCCATCTAGCAGTGTATTAAACATCACTTGGCCAATTTCATTATATCCAGAGACTTTTCCAGTTTTTATATTATAGAATGGGCTTTTATTTTTTTTTAAAAAAGCAAAGTCTTTTTTACCTTTAATATGATTATTTAATTTTTTTTGATTATATACCCAATGTAACGGCCTTGCTGCCGCATCAGCTACCGTGGCGCCTAAGAAGACATGTAGATTATTTTTCACTTTAATGAGACAAAAACTTTTCAGCCTCTAGCGCTGCCATGCATCCCATACCAGCAGCAGTAACTGCTTGCCTAAATGTTTTATCTTTTACATCTCCAGCCGCATAAACACCCGGAACATTAGTTTCTGTTGAATCTGGTTTTGTTATTAAATAACCTTCCTTGTCCATACTTAGTTGATCTTTAAACAATTGTGTTGCAGGGTCATGACCAATTGCAATAAATATACCGTCTAACTTTATTTCATCAGTTTTACTCGTTTTTACATTTTTTACTTTAATTCCTTTAACATTTTTTGGATCTTTGTCACCGATTACATCCTCGACAACGGTATCCCAAATGATTTCAATTTTTTTATTTTCCATAAGTTTTTTTTGAAGCATCTTTTCAGCCCTCAATGTATCTCTTCTATGAATTAATTTTACTTTTGATGCAAATTTTGTAAGAAACATTGCTTCTTCAACAGCTGCATTACCTCCACCGACAACTGCAACTTCTTTGTCTTTAAAGAAAAAACCATCACATGTAGCGCACGCTGATACGCCAAATCCTCTAAACTCCTGCTCAGATTTAATATTTAACCATCTAGCTTGGGCACCTGTTGAAATTATTATGCTGTCAGCGGTATATTTTTGACCAGTGTCACCTACAGCCTCAAATGGGGTTATCTTTAAATTTACTGAGCTTATATGATCTTCAATCATTTCTGTTCCAACTGCTTTTGCCTGCTCTTTCATTTGATCCATAAGCCATGGACCTTGAATAACATCCGCAAATCCAGGAAAATTTTCAACATCTGTTGTTGTAGTTAACTGGCCACCAGGCTCTGATCCGTAAACTAAAATTGGATTTAACATCGCTCTAGCCGCATAAACTGCAGCAGTGTATCCGGCAGGACCAGACCCAATTATTAACACTTTTGTGTGTTTAGTTGGATTTTGACTCATATGAAAGCTATATAGTGATTAATGACTAAATTAAAAGGTTTATTATTGACAGAGGGTATGCACGGCATGATAAGCCAAGTTGAAGGTCTCGCAAAAGCATTAAATTTAGATTTTATACACGAAAAAATTGAACTTAATAATTTTTGGAAACTTATACCCCCCAAATTAACTCCAATACAAAGTTTTGTTTTTAAAAATAAAATTGATCAAAAATTTAGCATTGTTATTTCTTGTGGAAGAAAAAGTGTAATTCCCTCAATTTATTTAAAAAAAAAACTAAAAAACAAAATTATGACTATACATATTCAAGATCCTAAAGTTTCAACAAGTAATTTTGATTATGTCATAGTGCCAGAACATGATGGCATAACTGGTAGCAATATTGTTACTAGTAAAGGGGCAATTCATTATTTAAGAAATAACGAATTAGATCTGAATATGAATTACCTAAAATCCCAGTTAAATAAAGATAAGATTGTTTCCTTGATTATGGGTGGTCCCAATAAATATTACAATTATGATAAGAAGATAATAGAGGAAATATTTTTTAAAGTTCAAAATAATTTTATAGAAAATGATTATCAATTAATTTTTATTCCTTCAATGAGAACACCAAAAAATATTATTGAATTAGCAAAGAATTATTTTGATAATGATCAAATCATAATTACTGATATTGATAAAAATGCCTATCTTTCATCCCTAAGACTAGCAGATCATATAGTTGTGACATGTGACTCAACATCAATGATTTCTGAGGCAGCGATGACAGGTAAACCAATCTACGTGGTCCAGATGCCACCAGTAAAAAAAAATGAAAGATTTCAGAAATTTTTTAGATTATTTAAATCTTTAAACATTATCAAAGATCTTGAAAACTCTTTAGAAGTATGGAGCTATGAAAAACTTAATGAAACTGATAGGATATCAAGTTATATAAAAAAAAAATTTAAAGATTATGACTTTTCTTAATTCTATATTAAATAATTCAAAAAAACATGAGTCTCCTTTTGATCATTGGGAATACAACGATGCGTTAAATAATGATGCTATTAATGAAATCATATATGCAGATATACCAGATGTAAGAAAGCATAACTTATCTTATGACGGAACGAGAGCTATTGATGGTGGTGGAGCGGAATTTAGGGAAGGGATAGAGTCAGGTGGAAAAGCAATTAAATTTAGATGTTTTATAACAAAAGAAAATGCCTCAAAATTTCCAAATCTTGTTAAGTTTATTAAGGAGCTACAATCAAAGGAGACATATCAAACAATTTCAAAAATGATTAAAAAGGATTTGACAAATTCTTATGTACGAGTTGAAGTTATATGTGACAGAGAAGGATTTTGGCTCAAACCACATTGCGATATTAAAGAAAAATTAATGTCAGGCCTTATTTTTATAAATAAAGAGAATGAGTCTGAAGACTTGGGAACAGATTTTTATAATGAAAAATTAGAAAAAGTTAAAACTGTTCCTTATAAGCATAATTATGGATATTTTTTTACTAGTGGACCCAATACATGGCACGGAATGGAAAAAAAAAAAATTCTAAAAGAAAGAAGATGTATTCAAGTAAATTATGTTACTTTCAAAACTGATTGGAAAGTTGAATAAGTAATTTTTTATACAAAATTAGAATAAATTCCGATTACGATTAGAGAAACCAGCGTAAAACAAATACCAGTTACTGCTCTCAATTGATCACTATTAGATTTATCATTAATTTTCCAAATATTTATATTGTGAATTTGGAATTTATTAGAAACTTTAATTTTATTATCTTCAGGAAAATCCAAGACTTCTGCATTAAATAAATTTTTTTTCTTTTCTAAAGCTGTTTCAATATATTTGTGGACTTCTGAGCTCATAATTTATTAATAAACCTTAAAAAAAAGATTTATTTTATTCAATAAGCGTATCAATCAAAATGGGTCATTTAAAATTAATTTTTTAATTTTAATCAACTTAAGATTGTATGAATTTTATCAACTTTTGATTGAATAATTTTTTTAAAAAAGATCTTGAAGAGAGTTGACCTCAAGTTTTTTAGATTTTAGTGATTTGATACCTTGTATACAAGCAAGCGCAGTAGACATATTTGTACAATATGGAACTTTATTTTTAAGTGTTGCTCTTCTAAGGGCAATTGCATCATTTAATCTGTGCTCACTATTTCCACCACCAGTATTAATGACAATAGCAATTTTTTTTGAGTTTAGGACGTCTACGATATGAGGAGATCCACTACTTACTTTGTTTATTATTTTGCATTTCATTCCATGGTTTTTAATATATTCAGCTGTACCTTTAGTCGCACATAAATCAAAATTTAATTTAGTAAGTTGCTTTGCAAGATCTATACCTTCATCCTTATGTGAGTCTTTAAGCGATATAAATGCGAGACCTTTTTTTGGTAACGAGTTAGCTGATGCTATTTGACTTTTTGCAAAAGCCATCCCAAAATCTTTATCAAAACCCATTACTTCACCTGTTGATTTCATTTCAGGACCCAGTAGCAAATCACTATTAGGAAATTTATTAAAGGGAAATACCGCTTCTTTCACTGCAAACATATTTTTAGCTTTTTCTCTAAGCTTAAATTTTGATAATTTTTCACCAGCCATTACTCTTGAGGCAATCTTTGCTAAAGGAAGACCTTTTGCTTTAGATACAAATGGGACTGTTCTACTAGCTCTTGGATTTACTTCGATAACATAAATTTCATCTTTTTTAATTGCAAATTGTATATTCATAAAACCTTTTACTTTCAAAGCTAATGCAAGTTTTTTAGTTTGATTTTCAATTTCTTTTATTAAATAAGGCTTTATTGATACAGGGGGGAGACAACAAGCAGAGTCTCCAGAATGAATTCCAGCCTCCTCAATATGTTGCATTATACCAGCCACATAAACTTGTCTTCCATCTGATATTGCATCTACATCTACTTCCATTGCATGGTCAATAAATTTATCAATTAAAATTGGATTTTCCTCTGCTGCTCTAAATGCTTCTTTAACAAAATTTTTGAGCTGGCTTTTTTCGTGAACAATTTCCATTGCTCTACCTCCTAATACATATGAGGGTCTCACCATAAGAGGTAATCCTACTTTGTCTGCAATTTTAATAGCCTGTTTAAAGTTTTTCGCAATTCCGCTTTCTGCTTGTTTTAATTTTAATTTATTTAATAAATTTCTAAATCTGTTTCTATCCTCTGCTAAATCAATAGAAGAATATTGTGTTCCCAATATTGGAAGTTTGTTATCATTTAAAAATTTTGCAAGTTTAATTGGTGTTTGACCTCCAAACTGAGCTATGACACCAATCAAGCTTCCTTTTTCTTTTTCTATTTTAATAATATTAAATACATACTCTTCTTTAAGAGGTTCAAAATATAATCTATCACTTGTATCATAGTCTGTTGAAACTGTTTCTGGATTGCAATTGATCATAATTGTTTCGTAACCAGCATTTTTTAAAGAAAAACTTGCTTGGCAGCAGCAATAATCAAACTCAATTCCTTGGCCAATTCTGTTTGGTCCTCCTCCAAGAATAATTATTTTTTTCTTATTAGATGGATCAGCTTCACATTCAGAATTAATTGAAAAATTTCTTTGATAAGTTGAATACATATATGGAGTAAAAGATTTAAATTCAGCAGCACAAGTATCTACTTTTTTATAAACAGGAAGTATTTTTAGTGCTGATCTTTTTCTTCTTACAATTTCCTCAGAAGTTTTAGACAATTCTGAAAGTTTCTTATCTGAAAATCCCATTGATTTTATTCTATTAAATTCTGCGAAATCTTTAGGCAGTCCCTTGCTTTTGATATGTATTTCACAATCAACTATTTCTTTAATTTGTTTTAAAAACCAAGGATCAATTTTGGATAAATTGTATATTTTCTTTAATTCTATTTTTTTTCTAATCGCTTCGGCGACTAATAATATTTTATTTGGAATAGTTTCTTTAAGCTTCCTTTCAATTTGTTTTTTATTTAAATCGAAAATTCTGTCTAAACCTGAAAAACCAGTTTCAAGAGATATAAGCGCTTTTTGCAGAGATTCTTTAAAGTTTCTTCCAATAGCCATTGCTTCACCAACTGATTTCATAGATGTTCCTAAAGTTGCAGGAGAGGTTGAGAATTTTTCAAAAGTAAATCTTGGAATTTTAGTTACAACATAATCTATGCTTGGCTCGAACGATGCAGGTGTAACTTTAGTTATTTCATTTTTTAATTCATCTAGTGTATAACCAACCGCTAATTTTGCAGCCACTTTCGCAATTGGAAATCCAGTTGCTTTTGATGCAAGTGCTGATGATCTTGATACACGCGGATTCATTTCAATGATAACCATTCGACCATCTTTAGGATTGATAGCAAACTGAACATTTGATCCACCAGTTTCAACTCCAATTTTTCTTAAACATGCAATAGAAGCATTTCTCATCATCTGGTATTCTTTATCTGTAAGAGTAAGAGCAGGTGCAATTGTTACTGAGTCACCAGTATGTATTCCCATTGGATCTATATTTTCAATTGAGCAAATTATTATACAGTTATCTTTCTTATCTCTTACAACTTCCATTTCAAATTCTTTCCAACCTTCCAAACATTCCTCAACAAGAACTTGGCTTACAGGAGACTCATACAATCCATTTTTTACAATCTTAAAATAATCTTTTTTAGTTTTAGCTATTCCTCCACCAAGTCCACCAAGAGTAAAAGCAGGTCTTATGATTGCTGGCAATCCAATTTTTTTTAACACTTTTGATGCTTGGTTATTGTTATTAACAATTTCAGATTTTGGTAAATCTAAACCAATATCAATCATATTTTTTCTAAATTTTTTTCTATCCTCTGCATTAGAAATTGCTTTAGAGTTTGCTCCTATTAATTCAATTTTGTATTTTTTTAAAACTCCTTTTTTCTCTGCTTCCATCGCAAGGTTTAGCGCGGTTTGGCCTCCCATTGTTGGAAGAATTGCATCTGGTTTTTCTTTTTTGAGAATTTTTTCTAATACATTTAGTGTAATTGGTTCAATATAAGTTTTATCCGCAACATCTGGATCTGTCATAATTGTTGCGGGATTTGAGTTTATTAGAACTACTTTATAGCCTTCATCTTTTAGTGCTTTACAAGCTTGTGTTCCTGAATAATCAAATTCACATGCTTGTCCTATAATTATTGGACCAGCGCCCACGACCAAAATTTTTTTAATATCTTTTCTTTTTGGCATTTTTTTTCATGTTGTTAATAAATTCTTGAAACAAATAAACACTATCTTGAGGGCCGGGATTAGACTCCGGATGGTATTGAACTGAAAATATTGGTTTATTTTTAAGCTTTATTCCTTCAATAGTATTATCAAAAAGAGATTTATGAGTTACTTCAATTTTTTTTGGCAAAGTTTCTTCAACTACTACAAATCCATGATTTTGACTTGTAATTTCAACTTTGTCATGAACTAAATTTTTAACAGGATGGTTTGCACCTCTGTGTCCTAACTTCATTTTTTTTGTTTTGCCACCTAAAGCTAATGCTAAAATCTGATGGCCTAAACAAATACCAAAAATAGGTAAATTATTTTTTATAAGCTCGTTAATTATTGCGATTGAATATTTTCCAGTTGCAGCTGGGTCCCCTGGTCCATTAGATAAGAAAATTCCGTTTGGTTTTAAACTTAGTATTTTTTGTGCATTTGTTTTACAAGAAACAACAGTAACTTTACAGTTGAAGTCAGAAAAATATCTTAAGATATTTTTTTTGATTCCGTAATCAACCGCAACTACATGGAATAAATTTTTATTATTTTTTTTATATCCCACGTTTTTTTTCCATGTTTGAAGACCTCTCCAAGTATAATTTTTTTTGGTTGAAACTACTTTTGCAAGATCTAAATTTTTTAATCCACTCCATTTAAGGGTAGTATTTGTTAATTTACTAACATTAAATTTGCCATTTTTTAAATAAGATATTGTTCCTTTTGGTGCTCCTTTATCTCTTATAAAATTTGTGAGGCTTCGAGTGTCTAAACCAGTAATTCCGATAATTTTATTTTTTTTGAGCCAAGCATCTAAATGTAGAAATGATCTGTAGTTTGATGGTGAAGTTATTTCAGAGTTAATTATTACTCCTTTTGTCCATATTTTATCAGACTCATGATCTTCTTTGTTGGTTCCAACATTTCCAATATGAGGAAAGGTAAAGTTAATAATTTGACCTGCGTATGATGGATCAGAGATGATTTCCTGATAACCTGTTAAAGATGTATTAAAGCAAACTTCGCCTGTGGCTTCTCCTTGATAACCAATTCCAATTCCTCTAAATACCTTTTTGTTTTCAAGAACTAAGACGCCTGTATTGATTTGAGATTTTTTTGAGTTAGTTTTTTTTGCTTTTTTGATCAATTACAACTCATGAGTTAAAGGTTAATACAATAATTGCATTATTATGGCAACAGAGATGTAATAAAAAAATTAAAAAAAAACAATTTTTCTTTTGAAGAATTCTTTCTTTAAAGTAGATTAAAAATTATGTCACTTAAACAGACTATCGAAAATGAATATAAAAATGCATTAAAATCTAAAGATAAAAATAAAATATCAACCTATAGGTTAATACTATCATCTATAAAAGATTTAGACATTGTTAACAGGTCAGGACCTAATAAAAAGGATACTGATGATGAAGATATTAAAAAACTTTTAAAAAAGATGGTTAAGCAAAGAACCGAATCAATTGATATTTATAAAAAAAACAACCGAGCAGATCTTTTAAAAGTTGAGCAAAATGAATATGATATTTTAATAAGTTTTTTGCCCAAACAGCTTAGCGATGAAGAAACTAAGAAAATTTGTTTAGATATAATCGTAAAGCTTAAAGCAAATTCAGTTAAAGATATGGGTAAAGTCATGGGTGAATTAAAAAAGACACACACAGATACAATTGATTTTGCTAAAGCTGGATTATTGATTAAAGAATTGTTAAATAAATAATGAAATATCCTAAAGAGTACCTTAATGAGATCAAGACAAGATTAAAAGTTTCTACAGTTGTATCAAAAACAGTTGCATTAAAAAAAAGAGGAAAAGAGTTTGTAGGCCTATCTCCATTTAAAAATGAAAAAACTCCATCATTCACTGTTAATGATGAAAAAGAATTTTATCATTGTTTTGCAACATCAGAACATGGCAATATTTTTGATTTTATTATGAAAACACAAAATCTTAAGTTTAGCGAAGCAGTAAAACATTTGGCACAATTTGCAGGTATGCAGCCCTATATTTTTTCAAAACAAGATGAAGAAAGAGAAAAAAAATGGAAAGAATATCAATCAATTTATAATCAATATGTAGATTTTTATCATGATGAGCTTTTGAAAAATGAAAGTTATACAGCTGCTAGAGACTACCTAAAAAAACGATCATTAAATAAAGATGAAGTTAAAAAATTCAAAATAGGCTATGTGGCTAAAAATCCAAAATTTTTTGAGAAAATAAGTAAAGAATTTAGTGAACAAACTTTAGCAGAAACAGGTTTGTTTTATTTTGATGAAAAAAAAAAAATTAACGTCGAAAGATTTCGAGGCAGGTTAATTTTTCCAATTAATAATATTTCAGGTCAACCAATAGCTTTAGGTGGAAGAATTATAGAAAATCTAGATTATTTAGCTAAGTATATTAATTCACCTGAAACCAATTTTTTTAAAAAAGGATCAAATTTATATAATTTGGATTTAGCAAGAAAACTCTCAAATAAAATAAATCATATTTACCTAGTAGAGGGTTATATGGACGTGGTTGGACTTAGTAAAAGTGGAATAGAAAATGCAGTTGCAAATCTAGGCACATCTTTAACTGATAAACAAATTTTAACTTTAAATCAGTTTTTTGATGATATCATTATTTGTTTTGATGGTGATGAAAGTGGTTATAAAGCAGCTTTAAGAGCTGCAGAAAATTCTATGAAACATCTAAAACCAGAAAAACAAATTTCATTTTTGTTTTTACCAAATAAAGAAGACCCAGATAGTTTTGTTAATAAAAAAGGAAAAAATTATTTTTTAGATTTTACAAAAAAAAACAAAGTACCAATACATCAATTTATTTTTGATCATCACAAAAAAAAAACAGAAAATAACCCTTCCTCAATGGCTATTTTAGATAAAAAATTAAGATCAATTACTAACAATATAAATGATAGTTTTATTAAAAAGTATGTTTTAGAATATTTTTTGGAAAAACTCTCTGAGCTAGCTCCGTATACAAGCCAAAGGAATAAACAAAATTTTTTTAAAAAAACCAAATCCCTTGAATCAACTAGAAAATATTTTAAAGAAAGCGAAAAATTATCAGGTGTTGAATTAAAAGAATTTTCTTTACTTTATTTATTAATAAATAATTTAAAATTAGTACAAGAAAACATTGGTATATTAGAAAATGTTAAATTATTTACTGAAGTTAATAAACAAATTTTTAATAAGACTGTTTCTATACTGAAAACTAAAAGTGATTTAATTTTAAGTGACCTTGATATAGATAAACAATTAATTGATAAGATAAATAAGTTTGCTCCAATAAAATATATTTTAAGAAATAGGCCAGATGATCCTCATCATGTTTTAGAATTGTTAGAAGATATAATTCGAGATTTAAACAATTTAGATTTAGAGTTTAGAATACAAGAGCTAGAATCAAAGTTTTCAAAAGATTTGAGTGAAGTGACTTTTAACGAGCTAAAAGAGCTAAAAAAGAAGCAAAATGTCAATTAAGATAAATAAATTAATAATGGATTTTTGCAAATTAGAGATTATATAAGACTCTTCAAATTGTATTGTTGTGGAAAGAATTATTACTAAATCATTCGCTAGATTAATGGGGAGAGGAACTCATAGAGGTTTCATTACTCATGAAGAGTTAAGCAAGTCATTAGGTAAAAGAAATTTATCGGATGAAAATCTTGCTCAAGCTTTTATTCACA
Source organism: uncultured Pelagibacteraceae bacterium (assembly GCA_902629695.1). Lineage (GTDB taxonomy): Bacteria > Pseudomonadota > Alphaproteobacteria > Pelagibacterales > Pelagibacteraceae > Pelagibacter. The sequence goes on from CACORY010000003.1 coordinate 64,740, forward strand.
TTCTAAATGAGAAAATCACACTTGTAGAAAAAAAATCTGACTACAAGGTTTTAAGAAAAAAAGAAAAATCTTCTAAAGAAGAAGGTAAATCAATTGAAAAAAGTGATGATCCTATAAGAATGTATTTAAGAGAGATGGGAGGTGTTGAGTTACTTTCTAGAGAGGGAGAGATTGCAATTGCAAAAAGAATAGAAGCTGGGAAAGATGTTATGTTAATCGCACTATCTCAAAGTCCAATTACAGCACAACAATTTTTTGAGTGGGATGAAAAGTTACAAAATGAGGAAATTTTAGTAAGAGAAATTATAGATATTGATACAAATTACATGGAAGATGAGTCTACAGGCCCGAGTGCAAAACAAAAAAATTCAGCAGATGTTGATAAAGATGAAAATTCAAATGATGAAAGTGATGATGATTTTAATCCAACACTTGCTGCTATGGAAAGTGAAATAAAACCCAAAGTTTTAAAAACTGTAAAATTTTTGACCAAAGAATATAATAAGCTTATAAGATATCAAAAAGAAAAACTAGATTGTGTTTTAAAATCAGAAACATTTTCATCTGCAAAAGAAAAAAGCTATGAAAAAATAGTTGATGAAATCTTAAAAAATATTAAATCTCTTCAACTTTCTCCATCTGTGCTAGAGGATCTCGTTCAAAAACATTATGTTGAAAATAGAAAAATTCTTTCACTAGAGGGAAATTTATTAAGACTTGCTATGAATAACAAAATTTCTAGAGGTGAATTTATAAAATTTTATGTAGGTAATGAAATAAATCCTAATCTTAAAAAATTTTTAGACACAAATTCTACCTGGAAAGAATTTTTTTCTAAAAACAAAGATGAATTTAAAAATATTAAGGAAAGATTAATTGAGATAAGTCATAAGCTGGGAATTTCGGTGACTGATTTCAAAAAATTAGTTAGTAGGGTTCAGAAGGGTGAAAAAGAGTCGAGGATTGCAAAAAAAGAAATGGTTGAGGCAAACCTAAGATTGGTAATATCAATTGCAAAAAAATATACAAATAGAGGACTTCAATTCCTGGATTTAATCCAAGAGGGCAATATTGGTTTAATGAAAGCAGTTGATAAATTTGAATATAGAAGAGGTTATAAGTTTTCAACATATGCTACTTGGTGGATTAGGCAAGCAATTACAAGATCAATTGCTGATCAAGCCAGAACTATCAGAATTCCAGTCCATATGATTGAGACAATAAATAAAATTGTTAGAACACAAAGACTAATACTTAGTGAATATGGTCGAGAGGCAACACCTGAGGAATTAGCAAAAAAACTTCGAATGCCTTTAGATAAGGTAAGAAAAGTTTTAAAAATTTCAAAAGAACCAGTTTCATTGGAAAAACCAGTTGGTGATGAAGAAGATAGCAGCTTAGGAGATTTTATTGAAGATACAAAAGCACTTGCTCCATTGGAACAAGCGATCAAATCTAATTTGGGAGAGGCAACAACAAAAATTCTTTCAACTTTAACACCTAGGGAAGAAAGAGTTTTAAGAATGAGATTTGGTGTAGGGATGAATACAGATCATACACTCGAAGAAGTTGGTTTGCAATTTTCTGTTACAAGAGAAAGAATTCGACAAATTGAAGCTAAAGCTTTAAGAAAGTTAAAGCATCCTAGCAGATCTAAGCAATTAAAAAGTTTCTTAGAAAGTTAGATTTAATTATTTGGGCCGTTAGCTCAATAGTAGAGTACTGCATTGACATTGCAGGGGTAGTTGGAGCGTAACCAACACGGCCCACCATTAAATTGTTTTTTGAAAATTGATATTCAAACTTGATTAACAATTATATTGATGTAAAACTTTCTAATGCTTTAGGGCCTGTAGCTCAGTTGGTTAGAGCAGTACACTCATAATGTATTGGTCCCAGGTTCGAGTCCTGGCGGGCCCACCATTGCAACATAATTACTCTTGTGAGAACTCCTCTAAAACTTTAAATAGAGCATTTATATCATTGTTATTTGAATTTAAAATTGATGCAAATTCCTCTTTTTGAGTTCTTGCTAAACTTAATCCTTCAATTATTAAATCTCTTATTAATGGGTTTGTTGGATCTTTTGTGTAAACTCTCCATGTAATTTTTATTTCAGGTCTCTCATTTGTGGCCTTAAGTAGGCTGTTTACAATAGTATATTTCTCATTAAGAACCTCTTTATCTTGTACGTCAATTTCTGGGTTTGTGTATTCTGATAATCTGCTAGAAAAGCTTTTTAAAAAATAACTTTCGAAAAGTTTAGAATATTTGGTTTTTTCATTATCATTTAAATTTTTTCTTATTGCACCTAGAGTATAAAAACCAATTCCTCTAATATCTACAGTCTCTTTAGCGATAAGCTTAAGTTTATCTATCTTTTCTTTTTTAGTTAAATCCTCTGATAAGACTTTTGAAGCTCTATTAACAGTTGATTGAACAAATACATCTGGCTCAATCGAATGACTAATAATATAATTATTTAGGAATATTAATATTAGAAAAATTAATTTATAGTTTTTCATAACTTAGCTTATAATTAATTATCTAATTCTTCCCAATCACTATCATTTTGAGTATTGATAGTTTTCTTAGTATTTAGAATTTTTTGTTGTCTATCTTGTAAGTATAAACTTTTTACAGATGCATAAAAATCTAAAGAATTTTCCTCTAAGTTTTCTATAGCATCATAATTTTTAGCTCTAAAATCTACCCCGGTTGTTACTTTTGAGGCATAATAATCAATGTCACTAAAATATTGTGTGTCGTTTTTGATAGAAACATTATACCACGGGTCACCGCCCATAAAGTTTGCAACTGATGAAATAGCATCTCTCGTTGTGCTCGGACCTAAAATTGGAAGCACGATATAACATCCTGGTCCTACTCCGTGTTTAGCTAAGGTTTGTCCATAATCCTCTTTCTCATATTCTGACAGACCCATTAATTCAGCAACATCGAATATTCCAAAAATACCTAGAGTTGTATTAATTATTAATCTTCCTGTATTAACGCCTGCTTTTTTCAAATCACCTTGAAGAATATTATTTGGAATAGTTACTAAATTAGAAAGATTATCCATTGAATTTCCAACACCAGTTCTAATTGAAGTAGGCAAAATATTATATGCGCTTGCGAGAGGTTTTATAATAGCCCCATCCAAAGCCTGATTGAAAGCAAATGTCGCCCTATTAAACTTCTCTGAACAATCTTTAATTTCAGATGGTTGATTTTTTTTTAATATTAATTCTCCATCTGTCCCCGCAACTGCATTAAAAGTTAACGCAAAAGTTGTAACTAACAAAATTGTAAATCTTCTCATCATAATTGATTTATATTATATAAAGAACTAATGTAAATTAAGATTTTGTTACAAATGATGCTTAAAAAAGGCCTAAATTTGATAAGAAATTACTCTATCAATTTTGATATTCCAGAAAGAAACAACAAAGATATAAATTTTATTATTATTCACTATACTGGAATGAAAAGTGAAACAGCGGCAATTAAAAGACTGTGTAATTCAAAATCAAAAGTAAGCTCACATTATTTTATAAAAAAAAATGGAGAAATATTAAATCTTATACCTGATAATTATATTGCTTGGCATGCTGGTAAGTCACAGTGGAAAAAAAAAAATTTTTTAAATAAAGAGTCAATTGGTATTGAGATCCAAAACCCTGGTCATTCATCTTATTATTCAAATTTTTCAGAAAAACAAATTGTTGCATTAAAAAAATTATTAAGATTTTTAATGAAAAAATACAAAGTTTTAAAAAGAAATGTATTGGGTCATTCAGATGTAGCACCAATAAGAAAAAAAGATCCTGGTGAAAAATTTCCCTGGCATAGACTTTCAAAAGAAGGATTTTGTATATGGCATAAACTAAAAAAAAAAAATTTAGAAAAGTCTAGGAAATTAAATCTTTCAAATTTTGATAAGAAGATATTTTTAAATAACTTAAAAAAGATAGGATATAACTGTGCTAAAGGTTACAGGAATAATATTAAGCAGAGATTATTAACAACAGCCTTTCAAAGAAGGTTTAGACAAGAATTAGTTGATGGCAAAATTGATAAAGAATGCTTCTTAATTAGTCAGAATTTGATTTAATTAAAAATTATCATTGAAATTACAAAATTATGTTGTAAAGATTAACCGCCAGATAAATGACTTGTCGCTTTAATAAATTAAAGAGGAAAGTCCGGGCTCCACAAGGATACAGTGCCAGATAATATCTGGCAGGGGTAACCCTAGGGACAGTGCCACAGAAAACAAACCGCCATAACATGGCAAGGGTGAAAAGGTGTGGTAAGAGCACACCGGTTCTATTGGTAACAATGAACGCTGGAAAACCCCACTGGGAGCAAGGCTAAGTAGAGATAACATTGTTTAAAAACTAAAAGCCATCCTTGGCTAGTTATCAGGGTTAGCTGCTTGAGCTTAAGAGCGATCTTAAGCCTAGAGAAATGATAGGTTTAAATGACAGAACCCGGCTTACAGTTTATCTGGCATATTCTATTTAAGATTTATCCTAAATGTTCACATTTTGATACAATTTTTAATGATTAGCACAATTATTAAATTATAAATTGTATGTATTGACACTTTTCCTAAAAGCCCATAATATCCCATAAATTCCCAAATTGGGAAAATAATGGATTTTATGGTTTATGTTTTTATCAACCTACGAAAACAAATTAGACAAAAAAGGGAGGGTGTCAGTGCCAGCAAGCTTTAGGTCTTATCTATCTAATTTGGGTTATAACGGAATAATTTGTTTTCCATCTTTCAATAATCAATCAATTGAAGCTTGGCCACAAGACAGAATAGAAAAAATTTCTAATACAATAGACTCATTAAATCCTTTTGAAGAAAAAAGAGATTTTTTTGCAACATCAATTTTATCGGAAAGTACAAATTTACAATTTGATAGTGAGGGAAGAATTTTATTATCCTCAAAATTACTAAAGCATGCAAAAATTAAAAATAGTATGATTTTTGTTGGACAAGGCAAAACCTTTCAAATATGGGAACCAGCAGTTTTTGAAAAATTTAAGATAAGTGCAAGAAAAAAAGCAAATATTAATCGTGCAAGTCTTAAATGGGAGCAACAATTAAATAAATAAAGAGGGGATAATAAAATGACAATAAACTTTAAGGTACCAGAAATAAAAGAATTAAAACCAAGAATATTGGTTCTTGGAGTTGGAGGAGCTGGAGGTAATGCAATAAATGAAATGATCGACGCAGGTGTAGAAGGTGTTGAATTCGTTGCTGTAAATACTGATGCTCAAGATTTAAAAACAAGTAAGTCAAAAACTAGGATTCAAATTGGTTTAAATTTAACAAAAGGCTTAGGTGCTGGAGCAAAACACGAAATTGGCTTAGCAGCAGCGAATGAGTCTCTAAATGACATTGTTGATATTCTTAAAGGTGCCAATATGGTTTTTATTACAGCTGGAATGGGTGGAGGAACCGGTACAGGTGCTGCACATGTAATTGCAAGAGCTGCTAAAGAATTAAATATTCTTACAGTGGGCGTAGTAACTTTACCATTTTTATATGAAGCACCATCAAGAATGCGAAGAGCTCATGAAGGCCTTGAAGAACTAAGAAAACATGTAGATACTATTATAGTAATTCCAAACCAAAATTTATTTAAAATTGCAAATGAACAAACTACATACAAAGAGTCTTTTCAACTATCAAACAGTATTCTAAGACATGGGGTTCAAAGTGTAACAGATTTGATGGTAAAAGATGGTTTAGTTAATTTAGATTTTGCGGACGTAGAAACTGTAATGAGTTCTATGGGTAAAGCAATGATGGGCACAGGTGAAGCTGAAGGAGAGGATAGAGCTGAAAAGGCAACTGAAATAGCTTTAAATAACCCTCTAATTGATGACTATTCACTTAAAGGCGCAAAAGGTTTGTTAATTAATATCACTGGAGGAAATGATCTTAAACTTTTTGAAGTAGATGAAATAGTAAATAAGATTAGATCTGAAGTTGATGCTGAAGCAGAGATTATAAATGGATCAATCATTGATCCATCATTAGATGGAAAAATTCGCGTATCTATTGTTGCGACTGCTTTAGATGGTCAACACCCTGAGTCAAAATCAGTAATTAATATGGTTCATCGTATTCAAAATCGTAATCCAGGATATTCTGACTTTACAACAGCAACTGGAACAAACCCTCACAACTTTTCTAATGCAAGTTCTAATCCGGTCTCGCATGGCGCTAATGCTTTAAAACTTGAGAATGAAATAGTAAATGAAAATTTAAACAATCAAACAGTTGATGAGGTGAATAATCAATATCACGAGGAATTACTAAAGGATCAAGAAGCAAAAAGTATAGTTGAGAGTACCTCAGAAGATGAAGAGAAATCTTTTTCTCAAGAAGCAATTAATAATAATGAGACAGAACACAATATAACTAATGATCTAAAAGAATTTGGTGTAGATACAGACGAACCAGATTTGTTTAGTAATGATAATCTAAATTCATCTTCTGAAAGTTTATTAGGATCTGAAAAAGATGATCAAGAAGATGATGATCTTGAGATACCTGCATTTTTAAGAAGACAAAAAAATTAATGGTCTTCGAAAAAATAAATGGAAGCCACCATGGTACTGGATACTCCAAAACATTATCCGGTATTGCTAAATGAACTAATTAGCATTATTTCCCCTCAACATGGTGGCACATTTATTGATTGCACATTTGGGCAAGGCGGATATACAAAAAAAATTTTAAATTTTAAAAATACAAAAGTAATTGCAATAGATAGAGATTTAAAAACTAAAGAAATAGCAGATAAATTTCTAAATAAATTTCATGATAGGTTTTCATTTAAAAATAAAAAATTTAGTCAGTTAGATAATCTAAAACTTAAAAATATTGATGTTAGAGCAGTTGTTTTTGATTTAGGATACTCATTAGTTCAAATAAAAGATCCTGATAAAGGATTATCATTTAATTCAATTGGGGATCTAAATATGCAGATGGGAATTAATGATTTTTCTGCATCTGATGTAATCAATAAATTAAATGTAAAAGAATTAGAAAAAATTTTTAAATTTTTTGGTGAGGAAAAAGATGCAAAAAAGATTGCAAATATTATCGTAAGAGAGAGAAAAAATAAGAAAATTGATACTCAAATTTTAGTAGAATTGATTGAAAAAATTAAAAAAAAGAAAAATTTGAAAATCCATAATGCAACAAAAGTTTTTCAAGCTTTGAGAATTTTTGTAAATAAAGAAATTAGTGAATTGATATTTGGTTTAATAACCGCTTCGAAAATTCTTAAAAAAAATGGAGTATTAGCTGTTGTAACCTTTCATTCTATTGAAGATAAAATAGTTAAATATTTTTTTAAAAGCTTATCCGAAAAAAAAAGTGTCTCAAGATATTTACCAAAATTAGAACAATCTGAAAAATTATTTTATCTAAAAGAAAAAAAACCAATTTTACCATCAATTAAAGAACTAAAAGAAAATATATCATCAAGATCTGCAAAACTTAGGTATTTAATTAAAAAGGATAATTCTTATCACTTTGAAAATGATATTTTAGATAAATTTGAACATTTATTAAAGATTGAGAGTATTGGAGATAAGTTATGAAAAAATTTTTAATTTTTTTCATTATACTACCCTTAATTTTATTAACTGCTTTCATTAAAAACTCAACAAAAAGAATAGATGATCAAATGTACGTGACTAAAGAAGAAATTAGGATTTTAAAAAAAGATTATGAGAGAAATAAATTGGAATATGATTATCTCAGTTCAGCAGAAAAACTTTTGGAGTTCCATCGATTATATTTTGATGATGAGTTGATAAGAAAAGATATTAATCAAATAAGTTTACTTAAGAGAGTAAATAATGATCTTCATATTGAAAGATTAAAAATAAGTGTAGATAAATGAAAAATAAAAAACAAAATATTGTTTTGGAGGATCAACAAGATGATTTTTTATTCAAAAAAACCAAATCTAACTTAAATATTTCGTTTAACAGAGTATCATTTGTTTTTTTTGTTTTCTTTGTTATTTTTTTAATTTACTCAATACATTTAGTTCATCTTGGATTAAGAAAATCAAAAATTAATATAATAAACAATGTTAAGCAGCCATTAAATAAACTTTATAGAGCAGATATTGTTGATAGAAATGGAAGATATCTTGTTAAAACTGTTAGTTCTATTGATATAGGTATTAGCACTAAGAAAGTAATAGATCAAAAAAAATTACTACTAAATTTAAGATACATTTTTCCAAACAAAAATTACGAAAAAATTGAATCTAATCTTAAAGACAAAAATTTTTTTTATTTTGAGAAAAGAATCTCAGAGGAAAAATATGAAAAATTAATGAAATTAGGAGATAAATCTATTCAATCAGAGGAGAGATTAACAAGAGTTTATCCTGAAAAAAACTTATTTAGTCACATAATTGGTCAAATTGATAATGATAATAATGGAATTTCGGGCTTAGAAAAGTCTCTAGATAAACGTCTTAAAAATACTAATGGATCCATTAAGCTGACTGTCGATAAAGATATTCAATTTTTAATTAGGAATGAATTAATAAAATTTAATAAAATTTTTAAAACCAAAGGAAGTGCATCTATTTTAATGGATGTTAATAATGGTGAAATTTTTTCTTTAGTTTCTTTACCTGATTTCGATCCAAATAAAAGAAAAGATATCTCAGACTTAAATTTCATTAATAGAGCAACAAAAGGAGTTTATGAATTTGGATCTGTTTTCAAAACTTTAACTTTAGCATCTGCTTTTAATGAAAAAATTCTTGAACCTGAAAATGAGTTTAATGATTTACCACAATCCTTAACTTGTGCAGGTTTTACCATACGAGAATATGACAAAGAAATACCTACTGATTTAACTGTTGAACAAATTTTAGTAAGATCTGGCAACATTGGCTCTGTTAAAATTGGTCAAAAAGTTGGAGAGGAAAAATTTAAATTATTTTTATCAAAACTTGGAATACTAAAAAAAATCGAATTTGATATTGAAGAAGTGGGAAAGCCAATTAAATTTAATTGGGGCAAGTGTCCTCTGGCAACAGCGTCTTTTGGCCATGGTATTACAACGACTCTTTTACAATTGGTAAAAGCATATTCCATTATAGTCAATGGAGGTTATGTAGTAAGGCCCACATTAATTAAACAAATAGATAAAAATGAAAAGATACAAATTTTAGATGAAAGTGTTTCAGAAAAAATTCTTCCAATCTTGAGAAAAATTGTGACAACAAAGGAGGGCACAGCCTCGTTAGCAAACGTAGATGGTTACGAAATTGGTGGTAAAACTGGAACAGCTCAAAAAAGTGTAGCAGGTGGTTATTCAAGAAAGAAAATAAATTCTTTTATATCAGTCTTTCCAACTTCAAAACCGAAATTTATTTTAGCAGTTATGTTAGATGAACCTCAAATTAATAGTGAATATGTTTATCATTATAGGGACGGTTCTAATATTAAATACAAAGGTACTCCGTTTAATACATCAGGTTGGACCACAGTTGAGGTAACAGGTCAAATTGTTGAAAAAATTGGGCCTATTTTAGCCACAAAATACAGTGAAATTAATTAGGCAATGCAACTCAAAGATTTTATTCCTAATGTAAAAAAAAAATTTGGTAAAATATTTTTTTCTGGAATTTCTTTTGACAGCTCTAAAGTAAAAAAAAACCATATTTTTTTTGCAATTAAAGGTAACAATTTTGATGGAAATAAATTCATTCCCCATGCAATTCAAAATGGTTCAAGAATTATTGTTAGTGAAAATAAGTCTGATGAATATAAAAATGGAATTTTATATATCAATAAAAAAAATATTCGAAAGTTATTAGCTGACGTTTCATCAAAAATTTATAACAAAAAACCAAAAAACTTAATTGCAGTAACTGGAACAAATGGTAAATCTTCAGTGTCAGATTTTTATTACCAAATATTAAGATTAAATAAAAAGAGGGTTGCGTCGATTGGGACTTTGGGGGTAAAAGCAGAAAATTTCAATATCAAGTTATCTAACACAACTATTGATCCGATACAATTAAGCCAAATATTACAAAAAATTAAAAATCAAAAAATCGATAATGTGATAATGGAAGCCTCAAGTCATGGACTAATACAAAATAGACTAGATGGATATAAATTCAATTCAGGAATATTTACAAATTTATCACAAGATCATTTAGATTATCATAAAAATTTAAATGCTTACCTTAAAGCAAAGCTTTATTTGTTTCAAAATCTTATAAAAACAAAAGGTAATGTTATAGCAGATGAAAAAATAGCGCAATTCAATCAGATTAAAAGAATTACTAATAGAAAAAAATTAAAATTAGTGACTTTAAATGATAAAAAAAATAATTTTAAAATTATTTCTCATAGATATAAAGGAAATTCTCAAATTCTCAAAATAGAGTATAAGAAATCTATAATAGAACTTAATGTTAATCTAATTGGAAAAATTCAAATTAAAAATTTATTAATGGCGATTATTGCAGCGAGCAATAGCAACCTAAATTTAAAAAAAATTTTATCTGTAGTACCGAAAATTAAACCTGTGAAAGGAAGATTTGAAAATATTAGTAAAATTAAAAACAAATCTAAGGTTATTCTTGATTATGCACATACTCCAGATGCTCTGGAAATATGTCTTTTAAATTTAAAAGAACAATTTCCCGATAAAAAAATAATTTTACTATTTGGTTGTGGTGGAAATAGAGATCAAAACAAAAGATCAAAAATGGGAAAAATTGCGAACAATTATTCTGATAAAATTTATCTCACTAATGATAACCCTAGATTTGAAAATCCTAATAAAATTAGGCATGACGTTAGAAAAGGAATAAAAGATAAAAGAAAAATAATTGAGATTTCAAATAGAGCAATAGCGATTTCAGAGGCAATCAAAAATTTAAATACAGGTGAAGTTTTATTAGTAGCTGGAAAGGGGCACGAAACAATTCAAGATATTGGTAAAAGAAAGATTAATTTTTCTGATAGAAAGTTTATTTTGAAAGCAATTAAAGCCAAGAATAGGTATCTATCAAATAATTTAAAACTAAATATTATTAAAGAGTTGTCAGGTTTTAAAAATTTACCAAATTCTTTATTAATTAAACAAGCTAGAATTAATTCTAAAGAGGTCAAAAAAAATGACATCTTTTTTGCGATTAAGGGAAAAAAAAATGATGGAAATAAATTCGTAGAGCAATCTTTTAAAAAAAAAGCTTCACTAGCTATAGTAAGTAAAATAAAAAAAAAACTTAATTTAAGTCGTCAAATAAAAGTTAAAGATACATTAAAATTTTTAACAACTTCCTCAAATATTTTAAGAAAAAATATTGACGCAAAAATAATTGCTATCACTGGAAGTTGTGGAAAAACCACCTTAAAAGAGTTATTAGGTTACACTTTAAGCAAATTTTCTAAAGTAAGCATTTCTCCAAAATCTTATAACAACAAATATGGGGTACCTTTAAGTCTTTTGAATTTAGATCATAATGATGATTATGGTGTTTTAGAAGTAGGGATGGATAAGAAAGGTGAAATAGATTTTTTATCTAAAATTGTACAACCTGACGTGAGTATAATTACGAATATAAACTATGCACATATTAAAAATTTTAAAAATATAAAACAGATTGCTTTAGCTAAAGCAGAAATTATAGAAAACACAAAATCAAATGGTCACATAGTTTTAAATGCGGATGATAATTTTTTTAAATTACATGAGAAGATTGCTCTCAAAAAAAATCTTAACGTGAAGTCTTTTGGTATTAAAAATAAAAAATCAGATATCAAATTGTTAAGTATTAAAAAAAATTCAAAATTTTATGAAGCTTCTGTAAAAATTGATAATTCAAAAAAATATTTCGTAATTCCTAATAATTTTAAAAGTAATATCTATAATATATTAGCAACTTTAGCAGTAATAAATCTTTTTACTGATATTTTTCGTTTAAAATTTAATACTTTCTTAAAATTTAAAACACCATCAGGAAGAGGTGATTTTTTAAGATTAAATATAAATAAAAAAATTATTAATTTAATTGATGAAAGTTATAATTCAAACCCTCTTTCTCTTAAATCAGCGATAATGAATTATGATAAATTAGATAAAAAAAATTCCAAAAAATATCTTTTGCTTGGAGATATGTTAGAGCTTGGAAAACATTCTAAAAACCTTCATCAATCAATTGCTCCTATTATAAATCGAACAAAAATTGATAAAATTTTTGTTAAGGGTAGAAATGTCGTTTCTATCTATAATAAACTTTTAAAATCAAAAAAGGGTAAAATATTGACAAATAACTCTCAAATTATTGAATTGATTAAAAGAGATTTAAATAATAATGATTACTTAATGGTAAAAGCCTCAAATGCAACAGGGTTTAATAGAATAATAAAAAATTTAAAAGGATCTAATTAAATGCTTTATCAATTTTTGTTAAATTTTGTAGATACTTTTAGTTTTTTAAATGTTTTTAAATATCTTACTTTTAGGACTGGATTATCATTTTTCACTTCTTTAATTATAGTTTTATTTATTGGAGGTCCGTTTATCAAATTTTTTTCAAATCAAAAAATTTTAAATCCTATACGTAATGACGGTCCTGAGGATCATATAGTTAAAAAGATTGGAACTCCAACAATGGGAGGTGTTATCATTTTATTAGGTTTATTAATATCCGTACTGTGCTGGGGTGACTTGTCAAATATAAATATTTTATTTTGTATATTTATTGCCGTTTCTTTTGGATTATTAGGAGCTCTTGATGATTACAAGAAAATTAGACAAAGCAATTCATCAGGCATTTCCTCTAAATTTAAGATAATTTCTCAGATTATACTTGCAACAATTGGAATAAGTTTTTTTGTTTATCTTTCAGATTATCAAGAAATAACAAATTTATATTTTCCATTTTTTAAAAATTTAATTTTTGATCTTGGTTGGTTTTTTATTCCATTTGCTGTGTTTGTTATAACTGGTTCGTCTAATGCAGTTAATCTTACAGATGGCCTTGATGGTTTAGCCACTGTTCCAGTAATATTAGTTGCAGCGTGTTTTGCTCTCATAAGTTATGTCACTGGAAACATTGTATTTTCAAATTATTTACAAATACCTTACATAGAGGGAACAGGTGAAGTCGCAATTTTTTGTGGAGCTATCATAGGTTCATGTTTAGGTTTTTTGTGGTTTAACGCACCTCCAGCAAAAATTTTTATGGGTGACACCGGTTCATTATCCTTAGGAGGATCTTTAGGTGCAGTAGGTATTATAACTAAACATGAAATTGTATTAGCAATTACAGGAGGTCTTTTTGTTTTAGAAGCAGTCTCAGTCATGGTTCAGGTGATTTCTTATAAACTCACTGGAAAAAGAATTTTTAAAATGGCTCCAATTCATCATCATTTTGAAAAAAAAGGTTGGCCAGAGTCCACTGTTGTAATTAGATTTTGGATAATTTCTATAATTTTAGCAATGATTGGCTTAGCTACTTTAAAATTAAGATAATGAAAAAAAATAAAAATATTTTTTTAGGTAAAAAAATATTGATATATGGACTTGGAAAAAGTGGAATTTCAACATTTAAATTTTTAAGGAACAAAGCAAATATATACTTGTTTGATGATAATTTAAAAAAAAATCAAAAATTAATCAGCTTTAATAAAATCTCCCAAAAAAATTTTGATGCAATTATTGTAAGTCCCGGAATAGATATACTTAATTGTAAACTATCAAGATTCTTAAAAAAGAATTTTGATAAAATTTATACTGATTTAGATATTTTTTACTCTTATTTTGATAATGAGAGTATTTCAATTACTGGAACTAATGGAAAATCAACAACTGCAAAAATTTTACATGATGTATTATTAGATCAAAAAAAAGATGTAAGATTAGTAGGAAATATTGGTAACCCATTATTATCTGAAAAAAAAATAAATAAAAAAACAATTTTTGTAATTGAAGCTTCCTCATATCAACTAGATTACAGTAAAATATTTAGCTCAAAGTATGCAATGATTCTTAATATAAGTGTTGATCACATTGAGCGACATAGAAATTTAAAGAATTATGTAAATGCGAAGTTTAAATTATTAGACTCTCAAACAAAAAACAGTGTCGCTTTTGTAAAAAAAAATGATGATCTTATAAAGAAGAAACTTAATTCTAAAAATTTTAGATCAAAAATTATTAAGGTCGATACACAAAAAAATAATAGTTTTTTAAAAGATATTAAAAATGAGTATTTTTTAACAGAAACCAATAAAGAAAATTTGTCATTTATTTTTGAAATATCAAAAAAATTAAAACTAAAAAACAATTTGCTATTGAAAACAATTAATAAGTTTAAAGGGCTCAAGTATCGTCAGCAAATAATTTTAAAGAAAAAAAACTTGATTGTTATAAATGATTCTAAGTCTACCAGTTTTGCTTCGTCCATAGGCATACTTAAAAATTATCAAAATATATATTGGATAATTGGAGGTATTCATAAAAAAGGTGATAAACTTAATTTACCAAAAAAATATTTTAAAAAGATAAAAGCTTTTGTGTTTGGTAAAGACAAGAAATTTTTTAATAATGAGCTTAAAGGTAAAATAGTTTATGAAAATTTTATGAATGTAGAATTTGCATTTAAAAAGATAATCAAATTAATAAAAAAAGATAGATCTTCAGAAAGAACTATATTGTTTAGTCCATCTGCTGCTTCGTTTGATAGTTTTAAAAATTTTGAAGAAAGAGGTTTATATTTTAACAAATTAAGTAAAAAATATTTAAATGGAATATAAAAAAACTGTATTTAATTTTTATTACGAGTGGTGGAAAAATATTGATAAATTCATATTTTTATTAATTGTCTTGTTATTTTGTACAGGATTATTTTTTTCATTAGTATCAACCTCTTTAGTTGCATCTGATAAATTGAACACTAACGATTATTCTTTTTTTTTTAAACACTTTATTTTTATACTACTTGGTGTATTTGTAATTTTTTTTCTTTCCTCAATAGATAAAGAAACTCTTTTAAAGTTTTCGGTAATCTTTTTTTTAATATCATTAATTTTTTTAATTTTAGTACCTTTTATTGGCATTGAAATAAAAGGTTCTAAGAGATGGATTGATCTTAATTTTTTACCACGATTTCAACCAATCGAGTTAGTTAAACCCTTTTTGATAATGTTTATAAGTATAATCTTAAGTAGTCAGAAATATACAAATATTTACATCAAGTATTTACTCACTTTTTTTACTACTTTAGTTATTGCTTTATTACTGGCTGTTCAGCCGGATATTGGGCAGACATTATTAATTTTTTTTACTTGGTCAATCTTAATCTTTACATCAGGTATAAACATATTTTTTTTAATAATATTATTTTTATTTTTGATTTTTGCATTTTTGTATTTAATTTTTTTTGTAGAGAAATTCGAATATATAAAAAACAGATTAACTTCCTTTTTTGACTCTGAAAAAGGCACTCATAACTTTCAATCAGACAAAGCTATTGACTCTATCACAAGTGGGGGATTTTTTGGCAAAGGAATAGGTGAAGGAACATTAAAGAATCGTGTTCCAGAAGCTCATACAGATTATATTATTTCTGTTATTTCTGAGGAATTTGGAGTGATTGCCATAATTCTAATCTTATTATTGTTTTTAATATTTATCTATTCAGTATTTAAAAAAGTAAATTTTGAAAATGATGAAAAAATTAAATTAATTTTAGTTGGATGTGCAAGTCTAATTCTAATGCAAACAATGATACACATTGGTGTAAATATCAGATTGTTTCCAACTACTGGAATGACTTTACCTTTCATAAGTTATGGAGGCTCATCGATAATAAGTATTTCGATATTATCAGGAATAATTTTAAATTTTACAAAGAGAAAAATTGCCTAAAATGAAAAAAATATTAATTTCGACTGGTG